>JAENWB010000191.1:0-4079 GCA_016650275.1 Nitrospiraceae bacterium
AATAAGGAACACCGGGAAGAGCGGTGCGATCCCAGCCGAAATGATCGGCATTATCTTTTTCCCAGCTTCGGAAGCATCGCCCAGATGTTCGCGCGGCACAAAGACGATATCGTTTTCCTCCAGCGCGAGGTTCCTCGTCATATCGCCATAGGTAAACGCGCGCGCAAGATCAGCCATCAGCATGGTCGGCTTTGAGAGGTCACCGCCTCGGATCACCCGGACTTCCTCCATCAACGCCGTTTCCTGGTACGTGTCGACAGCGGCAATGGCTTGCAGCACGGTCATATGCCTCGACATGGGAACCATTCCTGGTTTCTTCACATCCCCAAACACAAAAACACGTTTGACCTTCAAGACTTTTTTCTTCAGTAGGACCTGCACGCGCGGCTCGTGCATATAGGGCACCGCAGCTTCCTGAACACGGATTTCCGCAAGAGCCGCGGTGATGCCCCCGACATCAACTTCCATAAAACCGACAGAGACCTTTCCGTTCTCCCGCACGACACTGGCGAACTTCTCCTCGCCGGCTCCGCGACGAATCACCACCTCAAGCGTGTCACCAGTTTCGATAGGCGTTTCCGCGGTCGGGACGGTTTCATCGGCGTAGACATCTCCCCTCGGCAATGGTGGGATCGCCGTCCCAGGGGCGCTGATTGCCGATGGTGGCAAAGACGAACTGGCCGGATTGTGGCACCCGAGAAACGCCACGGCGAGAATCGCACCAACGCCCAGAAGACCGAGAAAATGTCGGGGTACTAGCTGTCGCACGGCCTCATCTCCTATTTTCCTATCGCGGATCAACCGAGAGGCACCACTTCCACAATGTGGAGGGAGGTCTCGGTTCGCAAATTCACCGTCTTCGATATCGCTGCGCAAGCCGATGCAGTCTGTTGCGAGACTTGCAGGATCGGACGCAGCGGGTACTGCCGATTCAACTGAAACACGACTCCGGTCTCGCCGGTGTTCAGGCGAACGGTCGTGCCTAACGGATAGATCGAGAGTTGCTCGAGCAAGCCCTTCAGAAGATGATGCGGAAATACTGTCTTGCCGTTTACGAGCAACGCACGGATTGCCCGATGGGGCGTCACGCCAATTCGATAGGGCCGTGCACTCATCTGGGCGTCAAAGACGTCTGCTAGCCCGATTATGAGAGCCATCTCATCGATCTGATTGCCAGCCAACTTATTTGGATAACCGCTGCCATCCCATCGTTCATGCTCTTGGAGAATCACCCTCTCCACCCATGGACAGGCTTCTCCCACTTCTTTGAACAGGCGAGCTCCCTGCTGTGGATGCTCCCTCACATATTGGAGTTCTTCTTCTGTTAACGTCCCGGTCTTGTACACCAGAGAATCCGGCAGGACGAACATACCAAGGTCGTGCAGCAATCCTGCTAAGGCAACCTGTTCGAGCTTTGCCGACTCGTATCGGAGCGCTTCCGCAATCTTCACACTCACGACTGCCACACTCACGGCATTGTTGACAAGATAGTCTCCGGTATTGGGCTGCAGGACCGTCTGAACCAACTTGTCAGTGGCTCCTAGAGAGGCCACGATGCCAGATGCGATCCGGGCTGCTTCATCGAGCGTCCAAGGCTGCCTCGTCTGAACCGCACGCTTGATTCCCTGAAGCTCATGGCATGCACATTGATACCAATCGGGCTCAGCAACAGACGCTGATGGCCTGGAAGGTGGAATGGGAAAGCCGGTTGGCCCCACGGTGCCGGTGGGAATTTTTGCATCAGGACTAACAGCTTCCTGACTCGACTGTCCTCGAATAAGATCGGTTAACCGCGTCACAGCCCCCCCAGCCTCTCTCTCATGAACAGCCCTATCACAAGCGGCTATTCACTCGTTTCCCAACTGGAAAGGGCGTTACAGGTTTCTCCTCAATTTTGGCAAACTCCCGTTCCAACATGGCCCTGATGAAGCCACTGGTCGTATACCCCTGCTGTTTCAGGTTATCGAGCTGGGCTTTGAGATTGAGGGGTAACTGAATCACGATTCGCACGAGATTTGGCATACCCTAGCTCCCTTAAAAATTAGACACACAAAAACTACGCCAGCGCGAATGGAGACTGCACATGCTATGCCTTGCTAGCAAGTGATGAAGGATGAATAAAATTGAGGTCTTATGCTACGAAACCTTCACTGGTGGTGAAAGCAGAGACAAAATTTGACTTACAAGACGTGGAATGTGCACTTTCCCATTCGCTTGGACTGACCTGAGAATCAGCGACGGTGATCCTGTGCCGTAGGACAACACCCTGCGGCTAAAACGGTAGTCAATGAGAGTCACGCCATTGTTTCCAAATCCGAGCCCAGTTCGCCTGTTCGCAGGCCCACAGGCACGAGGCTCTGTTCGTCGGCTGCCACAACAACTCTCTCGCTCGATGCACGTGAAGGGTTGCGTCGGAGACTGCTCCGGTAAACCACACCCCGCCGTCCCGGTCGGTTCGTAACACCGTACTGTTTTCCGACGCGTAGGCATCGAGTACTTCCGCTGCCGGGTGTCTGTAGGGATTATGGCGGCCAGCGGAAAATACGGCATACTGAGGATGCAACGATGCCAACCATTCGCGATTCAACGAACTCACCGCCCCGTGATGAGGTACCTTGAGGACCTCGATCGAACCGTGCGACGGTGAGTGGATCATCCGTGACAAACCATCTCGCTCGACATCCGCCGCAAACAGCATCGTATGGTGGCCACAAGTTAGACGCGTCACCACTGAATGATTATTCAACACATGACCACTTTCATGGTTATTGTGGAGCGGCACAACACGGTGCCTGTCGGATGGTGGGTTGAGCACCACCATCCGACAGGACTCGGACGACACGATCTCTTGTCCTTCTCCGGCCACCTGCTCTTGTACCCCTCGATCGGCCAATGCCTGCTGCAATCGTTGATAGAATAGTTCTTCGCGGGTCTCTCCCGACCCCCAATAGCGCTTCACGATGAAATGGCGGACCACCCAGGCCAGACCTCCGACATGATCAAGTTGAGGATGTGTGCCAATAACCTGGTCGATGGCATGAATTCCCCGGTTCCAGAGAAACGGAGCCACCACCCCACGGCCCATATCGAATCGTTCATACGCCGCCCCTCCGTCGATCAACACCACCTGTCCATCAGGAAGCTCAACGACTGCGCTATCGCCTTGCCCGACGTCCAGAAATGTGACTCTAAAGTGATCCCCATCAAGAAACATCCGTGGGGACCAGGCCCACCACAGCAAGAGCAATAATACTCCGGCGCCTGCTGCCAACCGGAACGCCACGCTGCCCACTCGCCGCCACAACAATACGAGACAGCCATAAAATGACAGGATGGCAAGAGCCGAAGGGGCCGCGACATGCCATTCCCCTCCCGGTAGCATCGACACTAGACGGACCGCAGCCACAAAGTGTTCAAGGAGCCACTGATTCAGCGAAGCCAGGGGCAGCATGGTTCCCCCAACCACAATCTGCCAGATTCCGGCAGCAAGTCCGATCGGAACCAGCAGAATCCCCATCACGGGAACGGCCACTACATTGGTAAAAAGACCGAGCCAGGGCAATTGATTGAAATAGTACGCAACAACAGGAAGGGTCACCACGGTGACCACCCCGCTCATGACCACAGAATCTCTCCCCCATCGAGCGCAGGTTCTCAGGAACGACGGCTCGTTCGGCAGCGCCTCCACTCCATCCTCGGTCGGCCAGGAGAGCCACCCGGCAATGGCAATGACGGACAAAAAGGAGAGCTGGAAGGAGATATCGAATAGGGCCTGAGGATCGTGCAGCAAAATTCCCACCGCAGCGGCAGAGAGGGCATGGAACAGACGGCGCTCCTGGCCAAGCCAGATCGCACTCAGCCCCACAGTCACCATCAGCAACGACCGTATGGTAGCTACTTCCGCCCCGGCCAGGCAGGCGTAGCCTGCGACAGGAAAAAGTGTACAGACAGCGGCAATGCGAGTCGGCGTGATTCTCCGAGACAGCGCAAGAAGCCAATTCGCAGGCAACAGAATCATCGCCCATCTGACCACCGCGAAGATAAGCAGTGCCACGAGGCCCAAATGGCTCCCTGAAATA
>JAENWB010000192.1:0-2928 GCA_016650275.1 Nitrospiraceae bacterium
CGTGGTTGATCGGCTTACTTCTCAGGGCTTGGCAGTTCCGGAACGGTCGTATCCATGACTCTGATAACGTGTCCCTGATCATCCAGGCGGACGGCGATGTGTTCTCCTACCGACAGTCCCTTAAACAAGTCAGGCCTCGTCATCGTGAACACGACCGTCTGTCCTAGATCTGTTTTAATCTTTCCACTCATCTTGGACGTATCAAGTTCCTCGAGCGTGCCGATGACGACATGCGTACCCTGGCCCATATGCTCAGGCGACGCTGCCATTGTCGTCGCCACAGAAGGAGCACTGAGTAGCAGGGCGAGCAGGACGATAATCTTCACGGTCAAATGTCTCCTCAGGTACGCGGCAGAATCTGGTTCGAGGGCTTCGGCTCAGGGGGCCCCGGTGACGGTGGAGGGGGAAAAGGTTTGGGCGGCAGAGGATCTGTCGGGCCTGATACAGGCTGGGGGAACTGGTTCGTCTGCATAGTATTGGCGATAGGGCCCTGGAGAAAAAGTGCCGACAATACCATCAACTCGATCATTCCGCGTTTCATGATTGCTCCTTACCCCGACGGCTAGGCCGCCGCAAGTATCATTTTTCGGCACTGTTCTGCACAACGACGACATTCTTTGGCGCAAGGTCCGCACAAAGCATGATGTGGGGCGTGCTGTTCACAGACCTCGGCACATTTGTCGCAGATGTCGGCGCAGAGGCCGCACAGTTGATCGGTCATCGCAGAACCTCGACTCATCCATTGGCCGGCCAGCACGCAGATATCCGCGCACTCGCGGCACAACCGAATACATTGTGCCATGAGTTTCTGATCACCATGATGGTCCATGCCGATCATGTCGTCGCTGCAGGTCTCGCAAGTCTGGGCACAGGCGAAACAGGAGGCAATACATTCCCGATAATGCTTTATCTGGGTCAGGCGATCTTGAGACATACGTACCTCCGTTTCCCGTGTTGAACTCCGATGTGTACTACCCATTGTCTTGGCGAACTCGATCCCACGCGAAGTGCACGGTACCCTTGTAACGCTTCCACAAACCCATCTTGGCCGGGTCCCAATTGCGGCGAGCCTCTTCTTCTACCTCATCCCATTCCATTCTCTTTCCTGTAAGAAAAAATGGTCGGCAGTTCCTGTCGCGGCTTGCATGGTGACATCATCATAAGTGTGTACGTCCCTTCTGCCTGTTCAATATTGCTCACTGTAGGGATTGATTATGTGGTTATCCTCATGACGCGTCCCCAGCAGACTGTCGCGAAATCGTCACAGCCTGACACATTTTCATTTTGTCTCTGCCGCCCGCTGATCGGCCGTAATGCGTTCCTCGAGCAGTCCATTCACCCCACGCTCGGCGGAGCAACCGCCACGCGCAGACGAGTCAGCTGATGCCTTTCAATTCTTGCGCTATTTCGGTCCGAGAACTTCCTTGAACATAGTAGCCAGGTCGCGGAGCGCCCGGGCACCGTCGCCGACAAAGGCCGACCCATGCATCGTCGCCAAGGTCTTCGGCTGCAACTCTGCCAGGCGATGGAGTGTCGGCTCCATGAGTGTAGAGTACGGCATATAGTTGGCCAGCGGCCCCTGCTGATACTCCACGAGCACCTGTCGACACCGGCCCAGCACGTCCGAATGCGTGGCCGGCTCAACATCCCCGTCTTGATGAAAGAGGTCCGAACACAACAGCGTGCGCTGGGTCTCTTCGAACAGGAGCCCCGCTTCCCAACAATGCGGCACGTGCGGCGTGTGCAAAAACCTGAAACGATACTTGCCCGTATTGAGCACGTCGCCATCCTTCATCCCCAACGCAGGGCGCACCGCCATGCAATCGTCGATGCTCACCAACTTACCCACCAAGCTGCACACGGCCATGGACTGCGGCGCAAGCTTCTGCCACTCGCGCAACGATCCGCATTCATCCGCTTCAAGATGACTGAAACCGATCCATTTGACGGCCTTCGGATCGAGCAACGTCGCCACGGCATCCCGCACCGCAGCAAACATCGCGCGTGGGCCTGTATGAAACAGCAGCGGCTCGTCGTCGCGCACGAGAAACTGATTGAACTGCAGATTGAAATCCGGCACGAACGTGGAAATTCTGAACACGTCCGGCGCAATCTCTGAAATACTCGTCATGGCGACCTCCGAGGGTGGAAGAAAAGAGACGGTAGGCTACCGCCAGCGCTCAGGTGTGTCAACGAGAGGAATCTGCTGGGGGCCGGCTGAGGACCGCCGCGTGGGCGAAGCGATTTGAAATGTAGAATGTTCCCGTTTCTGCTCTCTCTACCTTGCAGTCTCTCAAGTTTTATCTTCGCTGAAGTCATACCCAGCTCTTTCCAGCGCCCGGCGTACGCCATTCATCACTGCGGGAGTATCGGAGTGCGGCAGCACAGTCACCTCCGGTGCAGCCTGGAGTTTGGCCAGAAGCTGTGCAGCTTCTGATCCGGCCAGTTCGTCGCAGGTTTCATACAAGCCCCCCGGGCCCTCCTCTATCGTATTGTGGTCCTTGAGAATGCCACGGATCCTCGCAATGATGGCAACCGTAGGAGTCGGTATGAGCAAGGTGGCGATGGCCCCATGATCGAGCCGGAGCTTGGCTGCGATGAGAAGTGGCTCCCCGCCCCGAAGTCGCTTGGCAGCGGGCAACAGAATCTTGTCGAGGCTTGCGCGATAATGGGCAGGATTGCCAAGCGATTCGCGAACGAGGTCGGCCAAGCGGGACTGCAATCCGGCATCGAGACCGTCCGGCGGGGACAGCACCAGATTGACCAGCAACCAGAACGACATATCATCGCAGGCCATCAACAGGCGCGGGGCGACTGCCTTGGCCATCGCCGCGAAGCCAAACAAGAAGTCCCTGGGCGTCGCAGCGTCCGGAAGGTGCCCGACTCTGGCGACGCAGCCACTGTGCTGCGCGAGCGAGCCCTTCGGCA
>JAENWB010000193.1:0-11219 GCA_016650275.1 Nitrospiraceae bacterium
ATGGCGGATGCAATGAAATCGGTCACTGGTGGGATGAACGTCCCCGGACTGTTCTAACAGGATGCTGAAACAGTCCGCCAGCTTCGTTCTCGCTTCGCTCAGAGGCTCAACGTACCGACGCGTATGCCTCGCCCCTTCGCTCGCTGCCGCCCTGCTGAACGGCCTTTTTGAGCGTCCTGCGTGGCATTATCCTATGGCCCTCGAAGTGGGGACAAACGAATTTTCACCCTACTACAACAGTTTTTCCGCAGACTCCTCTATCGGACTATCACGTCATGGCGGTTGATCAACAAGGATTACTTGCACGGCTGGTGCGCGAGTTGGTCCGCCTTCCCGGCATCGGACAAAAGACGGCGCAGCGATTGGCGTTCCATGTCTTGAAGGCCGAGCGCGAAGACGCGCTTCGCTTGGCCGAAGCGATTCGTGCGGTTAAAGACGGGCTCTCATTTTGCCGACAATGCCGGAACATCGCCGAGGGAGAACTCTGCGAATTTTGTCTCGATCCGAAGCGGGACCAGACGAGAATTCTGGTGGTGGAAGAACCGAGTACGACCTATGCCATCGAACGGGCGGGAGCCTACCGCGGCTTGTATCACGTATTACTCGGTGCCTTGTCTCCGTTGGACGGCGTCGGACCGTCTGATATCAGGGCCGAGGAGTTGGTCGATCGGGTGAAACTCGGGGGAATTGAGGAAGTGATCCTCGCGACGAGTCCGACGATCGAGGGCGAGGCAACCGCCATTTATTTAACGAACCAACTGAAACCTCTCGGGGCCCGGGTCTCGCGTATCGCCTATGGCATTCCGGTCGGGATGGATATCGAGTATGCCGACGAAGTGACGTTGCTGAAGTCGATCGAAGGCCGTCGGGATCTCTAGCAAGACTGTTAATTGGTTTATTTGGTTGGTCTCGTTTGTTTGGTTGAACAAGACCAACTAGATGAACAAAACAAACCAGATGAACCAGATAGACCGGGCTTGATTGACGGGCCCACGCTGCCCATTGACCCCCCCTCCAGGCCCCTGGTATAGTTTCGCTCGTTTCGGACGGTTTTACTCATCAGGCAGATTGCGGTATGAAAGCAGGCTCTTCCGCCAAACGCATTTCGCCCCCTCCGCCAGCCGCGCAATCTGTCACGCCCAAGCGCAAAGCTAAGACATCGACCCAGAGGAAAAAGTACGCGACTATTCGTCGTGACCTTGCGCGGCAGCGCAAGGCCTTGTTGGAGGAAGCGGTTGAGGGCCTCGCCAACCCAAACGGTCAGGAGGCGTTCCCGGATGTCAGCGATCAGGCGTCCGCGGAGGTCGAGCAGAATTTTTCGATGCGTATTCGTGAGCGCGAGCAACGGTTGATCAAGAAGATCGACGAGGCGCTTGATCGAATGGACCAGAACACGTATGGCATCTGTGAGCGTTGCGAAGAAGAGATTCCCTATCCCCGACTGAAAGCCCGCCCAGTCACCACCCTCTGCATCAACTGCAAGACGCTCGAAGAACAGGAAGAGAAGATTCGGCGCTGAACCGCCAAACCTTTCCTGAGCCACCGTCGCAGGATGCTCAAAAATTTCGTCCGGCAAGGCCACAGCGAGTGAAGGCCTGTGGCGTACCCTTGGGGTACGTTGAGGATCTGAGCGAAGCGAGAACGAAGCTGGCGGACTGTTTCAGCATCCTGCTAGTGTTTTAACGCCTTGACGCGCTGTTGGACGAGAGCGATGCGACTGGCTTCATCAGGAATACCTTCGACCAGCGCGAGATAGGTTTCGTATTCCGAGATGGCTCGTTTGAGGTTCGTGGGCTCGTAGGCCTCAGCCAAGTTGTAGCGGGCAATGGCATAGTTGGGGCGAAGCGTGACGGCTTTTTCGAATGAGGCGAGCGCGTTCGCCTTGTCCCCCAGCTTGCTGTACACCGTGCCGAGGTTATTCAAAATTTCCGGAGTGTTGGGACTGATGGACAACGACTGAAGCATCTCCGTCTTGGCCTTCTCGTGCAGTCCCTTCCCTTCCCACGCCAGGCCCAGTTTGTGGTGCGCTTCTGCCAGCCACACTTTATTCGTAAAGCCGCTTGTGATCGCTCTCTGATAGGCAGCGGCTGCGATATCGTAGTTTTGGGTCCCGCAGTAGGAGAGCTGTGCAGTTTGGCCGCGCGCGAATTGCTGGAGCGAGAGGAAGGGCTCCTTGTCCTCTGCGCCTTGACTGTCGAGCGATTGCCCAGGCTTCTGGCCGCTTGGGTGGCGCAACCGTTCCAAGAACTCGCGTCGATAGGGTGAGAAGAGCCGTACATAGGGGTCGATCGTCACAGAAGCCTGGAGCAACGCCGGCTGCTCGCGCGTGCCCAGGACCAAGTACTGTGTCGTCGTTTTCTCGTCGCCGGTTTCGTACAGGGCGCTGGAATCCATGCTCGACGTTGAGGACAGATTCGCCACATTGAGATAGAACTCCAATGCCGGCTTCAGCAGCGTTAGCGTGTGGCGGAGGGTCGGGTAGGGATTCAAGTCAAGCCCGGAGGGAAAGGTAAAGAGAGTTCCGACCAGCAAATCATCTTCATCGAAAAAGTAGGACTCGTCGCCGTGTAATGGGCTTCGGTCGGCAGGGAGAACCAATTCTTGTCCGGTGCCCCAGTCTTGTGGTTTGAGGGTAGAGGCAGAATGTGTCTTGAGGAAGTCTGATTTCGAAGCGCAGAGGGTCGTGGACTTCAGGAGGACCAGATCGCTTTCAGAAGGCGGGAGGTTCTGTTTTGGAGCCGGAGTTCCGCAGGCGTTCAGCAAGAGGCACAGTCCTAGCCCGCAGACCACCCACAGTCGAAAGGGCACAGCACGAGGCGCTTGCGTGTCACGTGGATTCCGACTCACCAAGGGAGCATACACGAAACGTGAAAGGGTTTGCCAACGGGGTGATAAGGCAACGCCCGCTCTCGTGAGGAAAGCGGGCGCTGAATTGAATCTGATGACGGCGTGTCTGCGAAGATTATCGCCGCTGGCTATCCAGCATCGAATCCTCAGACGTGTATCCGAACAGGTACGGCATCTGGCTGGTGAGTTTGTAAATCGGTCGGTTCACGCCGTAATCTATCGCGACCCCGAGAGGGTGTAAGAGGAAACCGGTCCAGCGCCATGGGTTATCGCTTGGGGACGCTCCGGCTGCCACATCAGTATAGACCAACGATGTGGGGTCCATCACACTGTAAATACTGGCCGGTGCGGTATAGCCTCCATCCGCATCGTCCGACGCCTGCTGCTGGTGGTTCCCGGCACAACCGACCGCGGTGGCCAGGAGGAGAATTCCCACGGCAAGAGCTGTAGTCCGCATAGATGACCTCACTTGTCTTGGACGGTTCAGAGTTGACGATCTCTCGATAGACTGAAGTGTAGCCGACCTCCAGGATTCTGTCCAGGATTGGAGTGGTTCTTGAAATATCATGAAATCCGTCAGTTTAGGCCAGGAGGTACGGATCGAGAGGAGGGAGATGGAGAGTATGGTAGGCGATACTGGTATCGAACCAGTGGCCTCTTCCGTGTGAAGGAAGCGCTCTACCCCTGAGCTAATCGCCTACAGGAGGCAAAGTTTAGCACGGGGTCATAAATCGGATCAACCGTGGCGCCATGCGTCATGCGTAGCGAAGTTGCCTTGACATCCTCAAAACGCAGTTCCTACAATGCCACCGCTCTCAGTCTTTCTTTGCGAAGCTTCACTCGTATGCGCGATGACATTGTCATTATCGGTGGCGGTCTGGCTGGGTCTGAAGCGGCGTGGCAGGCGGCCAATCGTGGAGCGAAGGTGACGCTCTATGAGATGCGCCCAAAAGAGATGACCCAAGCGCACAAGACCGGTGGTTTGGCAGAGCTGGTCTGTTCGAATTCGCTCGGCTCCGCGGATCTACTGAATGCTCCCGGCATCTTGAAAGAGGAAATGCGCCGGCTCAACTCGCTCATTATTCGCGTGGCGGATGAGGTGCGGGTGCCAGCAGGATCGGCCCTGGCCGTCGATCGTGAGCAGTTTTCACTCAAGATTACCCAGGCGCTGGAAGGGCATCCGAACATTCGCATTCTGCGTGAGGAAATCACCGAGATTCCAACGGACTGTCTCTGTATCCTGGCAACCGGTCCGCTGACATCTGAGAAACTGTCTCAGGCGATTGCGCAATTGACCCATACGAAGCATTTGTATTTTTACGATGCGATCTCTCCGATCGTGGATGCCGACTCCATTAATATGGATGTCGTATTTCTCGCGTCTCGTTACGGCAAGGGCGGGGATGACTATCTCAACTGTCCCATGGACGAGCCGACCTACAACGCTTTCTATGACGCGTTGCTCGCGGCGGAGAAAGTCCAACCCAAAGAGTTTGAAAAGACGTCCTATTTTGAAGGTTGTATTCCCATCGAAGTGATGGCCGAGCGGGGTCGCCAGACAATGCAGTTCGGTCCGTTGAAGCCAGTGGGCCTTGAGAATCCCAAAACGGGTGCGCGAGCCTATGCGGTGGTACAGCTCCGGACGGAAAACGCCCATCGCTCTTGTTACAACCTCGTGGGATTCCAGACTAAATTGACCTACGGGGAACAGAAGCGGGTGTTTCGCATGATTCCCGGTCTTGAGCAGGCGGAGTTTCTGCGCTATGGCAGCCTGCATCGCAACACCTTTATCAATTCTCCCCAACTGCTGCGCGATACCCTTCAGTTCAAGGCGCGCGGCACCCTCTTCTTTGCAGGGCAGCTGGTCGGCGTCGAGGGCTATGCGGATTCAGCCGCGATGGGAGGATTGGCAGGAATCAACGCTGCCCGTGGTCTTGCGGGGTTGCCGTTGGTCACGCCGCCCCCCACCACGGCGCATGGCTGTCTCGTGTCGTACATTACGACCACGGACCCTCGTCACTTTCAGCCGATGAATACGAATTTTGGGCTCTTTCCTCCCCTTGCCACACCGACGAGAGATAAGGAGCGCAAACGACGGCTCACGGGACAACGGGCGCTTGAGGACCTGACGGCATGGATAACGCAATTCGAGCTTTCATGACATTCCTTGAACTGGAACGTCATGCGTCGCATGAAACAGTGCGCAACTATAGTTCGGATCTCCGACAGTTTCAGGCCTTCATGAAGGCGGAGCATCCCGATGTGCCCACGCTCGTTCCTGCTACGGTGAAGACGGAGTCCATTCGGGGCTACCTTCACTGGTTGGACCGCAAGCGTGAGAAAAGCACGTCGATGGCCCGGAAGCTCGCCTCCCTCCGGAGCTTCTATCGCTATCTGCAACGTGAGGGCATGGTCGGCCTCAATCCTGCCGAGGCCATTAGGACGCCGAAACAGCCGAAGCATCTTCCGCGTGTTTTGACCAAGGACGACGCGGCAGCGCTGATGGAGTTTCCTGCCGATCAAGCAGCAGGGTCGCTCCGAGACCGCGCCTTGCTGGAGGCGCTCTATTCGACTGGGGCTCGCGTGAGTGAACTCGTGGGGATCAATCTCGAAGATCTCCGTGCGTCCGAGGGGCTGGTCCATCTGCGAGGAAAAGGCCGGAAGGAGCGCATCGTGCCGATCGGAGGTGTGGCCGTACAAGCCATTCAGGCATATCTGGGTCAGCGGCCCCTGATGGATTCTCGAGATCTGACGACGAAACGCGCCTCGTCCCCGGTCTTTCGAAACAGCCGAGGGGGCCGGTTGACGACTCGAAGCGTCGCGCGCATTGTGGCTCGCTATTCGCACCGGCTTGCCGGTGGTTCCGTGAGTCCCCATACGTTGCGTCACTCCTTTGCCACCCATCTCCTCGATGAGGGGGCCGATCTGCGATCGATTCAAGAGATGCTCGGGCATGCCTCGCTCACCACAACGCAAAAGTATACGCACTTGGCGACGGATCAACTCCTGGCCGTGTACGATAAGACGCATCCGCGAGCTGGTCGCTCGGCCAGCGTGCGTGTAGTGAAGGACAAGAAGCCATGACCATCATTCGGTCGAAGCGGCCGGAATGGACGCTCAGCATCGATGCGCCGTTTGGCCGCGAGCGTCCGGCGTTCCTCGCTTTTCTCGCCTTGGGAGCCACGATATGAACAGACTGATTAAGAAAGCGAATGTTCTGATCGAAGCCTTGCCCTACATTCGTACGTTCAAGGGCAAGACAATTGTCATCAAATATGGCGGTCATGCGATGACCGATACACCGTTGAAAGAGCGGTTCGCCCAGGATGTCGTGCTCTTGAAATATGTGGGTCTCAACCCGGTTATTGTGCACGGCGGGGGACCCCAGATCGATAAGATGCTCCAGCGCGTGGGTATCGAATCCAAGTTTCGCCATGGGGTGCGGGTCACAGATGAGGCCACAATGGAAATCGTGGAGATGGTGCTGGCCGGCAAGATCAACATGGAAATCGTCGATCTCTTGAATCGCCATGGTGGCCTCGCGGTCGGTTTGAGTGGAAAGGACGGCGGGCTCATGCTTTCTCGGCCGCTCACGGCCAAAGCCTGGGCGGCAAGTCTGGAAAAGGATCTCGATGACGGCGAGGGGGACGAGGATTTTGGCTTGGTGGGAGAAATCCAGTCTATCGATCCCACTCTAGTGCGGAAACTCCAGCAGGATAATTATATCCCCGTCATCGCCCCGATCGGCACCAACCGTGAAGGGAATACGTACAACATCAATGCCGATCTGGTGGCCGGGGCGATGGCCGCCGCGCTGGGTGCGGAAAAGCTGCTGATGATGACCGATGTGAAAGGTATTCGCGATGCGAATGGGCGCCATCTCTCGACGGTCTCACGCAAAGACGTGCAGCGGATGGTGAAGAAGGGCACGATCAGCGAAGGGATGTTGCCCAAGGTGCATGCCTGCTTGGATGCGCTCGGCGGCGGCGTTGGCAAAGCCCATATCATCGACGGTCGAGTTCCGCATGCCATTCTTCTGGAAGTGTTTACACATAAAGGTATCGGGACCGAGATCGCATCGTAGTCGGCTAATCCCATCGGTCTCTTGTTATGGTGAAGCAGCACCTCCGAATCAACCGCCATCTTCAGGCCCTCGTCGGTGAGCGTCATCCTGAGACGAGTCCTCGTGCGCTTCGGAAGGCGGCGCACTATCTGACCACGCAGTTTTCCAAGTCCGGATGGACCACCAGCGGCCAGCTCGTGAGTGCGTGGGGCAAGGTCTATCACAATGTGGTGGCGACCAAGTATCCGGACTGGCCAGGACAAGGAGAGGAGTTGCCCCCACTCCTGATCGGGGCCCACTACGACACCGTGTCCGGGTCACCGGGCGCGGATGATAACGCAAGTGGGCTTGTGGTCCTCCTCGAAGTGGCTTCTCGCCTCCGCGCGGGGCCTCTGGCGCGACCTGTCTGGCTCGTGGCATTCTGTCTGGAAGAGCAGGATCGACTAGGGAGTCAGGCGTTCGCATCCCGTTTGCAAGCCGAACGCCGTGCGTTGGCCGGTGCGATCATCTTGGAATGTGTCGGGTTCGCCAGGAGTGAGGCGGGCACGCAGCAGATTCCACCCGGCATACCTATTGCGGTGCCGACCCAGGGAGACTTTCTCGCCATTGTGGGCAACGAGGCATCCCGGTCTTTGGTGACGCAGCTTGAACAGGAGACCCTGCGCCATGCGGCTCAACTCAAGCCCCTGTCATTGGTGGTGCCAGGCCGAGGGGAGGCCATGCCTCAAACCCGTCGCAGCGACCATGCCTCGTTCTGGGACGCAGGCTATCCAGCCGTGATGTTGACCGATACGGCGAACTTCCGGAATCCACATTACCATCGTGCGACTGATACGGTGGACACACTGAATCTCGAATTTCTCTCCAACGTGGCAGCGACAGTGACCGCCACCGCGATTCAGATTGCTGGAGCACGACTATGAAGACGAGTCGCACGAAGCTCGCCCTTGCGACCCGTCGTCTCGTGACCGAAATCTATGGCCGTCTCGACTTTGGCGCACTGGGACCGGTCTATTGTTATGAAGGCGGCGATGAATTCTGGCGAGCGAAGCGGGGGCCCTGTGAACGTCTCGGGAATCGGGTCGCCGTTGTGTTGAAGAGGAAACTAGGCCAGGCAGGCCGCAGTCTCTATGTCGGGGCCGGGGTGGCGGAGCTTCCGGCGTTGATCATGGAGACGGTGGAGTTAGGTCGGAAGGTGGAACCCTATAATCTCCGGAGAGCCGAAGTAGCAGCACTCAACCGTGCCTGCCACTTAATTCCCCTCGCGTTCCATGCGGTTGATGCGGCCAAGGCGAAGGGCCGATTCGATCATCTTTGGATAGTCAGCGTGTTGAACGATCCTGAGCGCTTCAAGAATCTGTCGCCTCTATCCTATGGACGAGGCAATCCTCTCACCCTCGATCCCGAGAAATTTGATAAAGAGCGCCGCATCGTGCGTGCCCTGGTGGCATGTTGCATGGGAAAGCTCGCGAGGCCCGGACTTGTCACGACCACCACAGAAGAAGTCATATGGATTGCAGAGTGGTGCCATCGGCATCGAGTGCCCTACAAGGTTGGGAAACGCTACTATCCGACAGCACTGGTGGGCGACCCTATCTGTTTCATTCAAATCGGCAAGATATTAGCAGGATGCTGAAACAGTCCGCCAGCCAGGCTCGTTCATTTGGTCTGTCTGGTCTATTCGGTCTGTCTGGTTCATCTGGTTGGTTTCGTTCAACCAGACACACGAGACAGACCAGATAGACCAGGCTGCTAGATTCGGAAGCCGGGCTTGGTTCTCGATGAATTGTCTAAGTACAGGCCCGCGTACTTCACGTAGTTCTCCGCCGACTCTTTAATCCACGCGAGTTCGGCTTCGGACACCGCGCGACGAACACGGCCAGGCGATCCGAGGATCACGCTCTTCGGCGGTACAATCATGCCTTCCACCACCAGCGCACCGGCACCCACCACCGAATCCTCTCCGATCACGGCTCCGTCCATCACAATGGCCCCCATCCCGATCAGTACACGATCCTTAATCGAGCAGCCGTGGAGTATCACCGCGTGGCCGATGGTCACCTCGTTGCCGATGATCAGAGGATGGGTATCGTGGGTGACATGCAACACACAGAGGTCCTGCACGTTGGTCCGATCTCCGATCCTGATATGGTGCACATCCCCGCGAATGACAGCATGGAACGAGACGCTGCAGTGCTCACCTAGGACGACATCGCCGATGACGATGCCGGTCTCTTCGATAAAACAGGACGTGGGAATGGTGGGTTTGATGCCCTGAAATGTACGGATCATGCAGCGCACTGTAGGGGAATCGGCCCGCGATCTGCAAGGGGGGAGTGGTCAGTGTGATTTCTGCCTTCTCATGAATATTGCGGATTAGATAACCGCACCTGGACCCGTTCGATTGTGCGCAACAACGCCTGATGGGTTCGGCATCCCGCAACGAGCTTCGCGTCGGAAATCGTCACCGGCTTATAGGGCGCTAAAAACCGGTCTTTCAGGCGGGCGATTCGAGCCGCCGAGAGGTTCAATCGTTCGATGGAGATCGTGCCTGACGCTACGGCCTGCTCCACAGCCCCGAAGGCGGCGACTTCCCGGTCCCGATCTTGACATATCAATAAGACATCGCACCCGGCCAGCACCGCACGAACTGCAGCATCTTCCACGCCATAATGGTCGATGATCGCGTGCATTTCCAAGTCATCCGTCAACACCACTCCGTCGTACCGCAGCTTCTGGCGCAAGAAATCATTGATGATGGTCGGCGAGAGCGTGGCCGGCAATTCATTATCGAGGGCCCGGTAGAGCACGTGTGCGGTCATCATCGACGCGACACCCTGCTCAACGGCACGGCGGAATGGGGGAAACTCGACTGCCTCCAATCGCTCCCGCGAGGCCTCGACCACCGGAAGCTCTTTGTGGGAATCGGCATTCGTATCGCCGTGACCGGGAAAGTGCTTCCCGCAGGCCACGACCTTGTTGTCTTGCAGCCCTGCCGCCGTCGCCAACCCCAGCTCACAAACCACATGCGGCGTTGTGCCGAACGCCCGGTCGCCGATGACCGGATTGTCAGGTTTGCTATTCACGTCGAGCACCGGCGCCATATTCATGTTCACGCCCACCGCCCTCAATTCTTTAGCAATGGTGGCCGCAGCCGCGTACGCTAATTTGGTTGAGTTGAAGCGGCCCAATAGTTCACAGGGCGGGAAAATCGTAAAGCCCTTCGGAAGACGGGAGACCCGACCGCCTTCTTGATCGATCGAGATCAACAGCGGAGAATGGGGGCTGCAGGCCTGCAGATCGTTGGTCAGTTGGACCATCTGTTCGATGGCTTCTAGATTTCGCGAGAAGAGAATAACACCGCCCGGCTTGTACTCTTTGATGAACGAGGCCAGATCAGGCGTCACCGACGTGCCTAGAAATCCGACCATGAAGAGCTGCCCGATTTTATCGCGTGTGGTCAAGAAATCCTTCCAAGGCTAAGGTTTAGGCCGAGGCTCAACAGACCGCGTGTCTTTTGCCTCAACCTCAGCCTTGACCTGCTTACAAGCTTCGATCAATCAGGTACTGCACCAATAACCTGGTTCCAATCGCGGTGGGCCCCTTCGGAATGTAGGCCCGTTCCTTCTCGCTCCAATCCGTACTGGCAATATCGAGGTGCACCCAGGGGCAGTCCCCCACGAACTTGCTCAGAAAGAGCGCCGCGGTGATCATGCCACCACCACGGCCGCCGATATTGCGCATATCGGCGACGTCGCTCTTGAGCTGTTCGAAGTATTCCTCCCACAAGGGCATTTCCCATACTCGCTCGCCGGCCTTTTGTCCCGACTTCCGCACCTGTTCTTTGAGCGTCGAGTCGGTGCCGAACATGCCGATCGCAAATTGGCCGAGCGCCACCACACAGGCCCCTGTGAGCGTGGCTATGTCGATCAAGGCCGCCGGCTTATAGCGCATCGCATAGGCGAGGCCGTCGGCCAGGATGAGTCGGCCTTCCGCATCCGTGTTCTGCACTTCGACGGTCTTCCCCGACAGCGTCTTCACGATATCGCCCGGCTTCGTCGCCCGGCCACCCGGCATGTTTTCCGCTACGGGCAGGATACTGATGAGACGTAGCGGGAGCTTGAGTCTGGCCGCCGCCCGGATCGAGGCCAGAACTTCGGCTCCTCCTGTCATATCGGCCTTCATGCGTTCCATATTTTCGGCGGTCTTCAGGGAGATTCCGCCCGTATCGAAGGTGATCGTTTTTCCGACCAGCACGACTGGACGTACGTCTTTTTTCTTGGACCCGTTGTACTCAAGGATGATGAAC
>JAENWB010000194.1:0-13988 GCA_016650275.1 Nitrospiraceae bacterium
CCGAAACAGACGCCCGAAGGGGTGTTAGTCGGTGTGAGAAATGATGGCGTGGAAACGCGTGAACGCCTTGCTAGGAGCGGGGAAGGTAAGGTGGTGCCGAAGGCGGGATTTGAACCCGCACACCCTTGCGGGCGCTAGACCCTGAATCTAGTGCGTCTGCCAGTTTCGCCACTTCGGCACATCGAGGTGGAAGACGGATTATCCTGAATTATTGAGGTCTCCGTCAAGCAAGCGGTTTCAATTATCTACCCCGGATTATTCATGAATGCCATCGCGAGGGGTTCGAGACCGAAGCACGCCGGGGCTTCTCGCAAGTAAGGCCGACGGAGGCGTACTGGCAGTCCGTCGAGGAGGCCGAACGAGAAAAGCCTCGCCGGGCCGAGAGGATCGGACGAAGTTGCAGGTATTCATGAATGGTCCAGGCTAAGTTGCGCCTAGCGTGAGGCCCACAGTCCGGCCGCCGCGATATCGCGCCGGTCGCCGCTGATCACGATCCGTTCTCGGACGAGCCCGGCGGCACCGAGCAACGGAGCCGCCGCGATCCACGGCGCCTCATCGGCGATCAAGACATCAAACCGGACACGACTGAAGAGGGGATCGCTCAGCACTCGCGAGGCCGTGGTGACCACGAGCCGCCGATTCTGTATGAAGGCCTGGCGGTTCGTGTCTTCCTCGGCCGCGAGCAATTCCCGGATCTTTTTCGTCCCGCCCAGCCGGACGATCTCTTCTTTGAGCTCGTCGAATTCCGGCCGCATATCTTTCGGCACAGCGGCTTCCGGCACGAGTTCGTTGATGCGCGCCTTGGCGACATCGAGTTCCTCCCTCAGCTCGGCGCACTGACTCTCATACAGCCCGAGATATTGATGCAGAGATTCGACGTTTTTCCCGACGGCCTGCATGCTGAGCCGTTGGAAGAGCGAGAGGCTCTCATACTCAGCCAACATGGTATTCGCATCTTTGACCTTGGCCTGTAGGTCGCCGACCTGCGTCAGCAATCGCCATTGCAGGAGGCGCACTTCATCGAGATCCTTTTGCTTCTGCCCCTTGTACGCCAGGACGGGCGTCAGTTCGCGGAATCGATCGTACTTGCGCCGGAGCACGGCTTTATCCGCTCGCGACTTGGCATAAAACTGATGCATCTGCGCTTCGAACCCCAGCTCCTGAATCCCGATACCCTCGACCTGTTGGTCCAATGCCATTTCATAGCGACTCACCCACGTTTTATACATGAGCCCCACGGCTTTCATGGCTCGCGCAATGGCTCCGACGAGTGCGTCCGCCGCTTGATGGTTAGGACAGACCACCAGGATGCACTTATTCGAGCGAATCAGTTCGATCGCAAGCACGGCCAAGCGCTGCCGTCGCACCGAAAGCTCGTCCGACCAGACGGTCGTAAGGATTGACGATCCGGTGCCGGGAAGGTCCTCCGCTCTCGTCGTCGCCTCGAGGAGGGGAACCAATCGGTCTGCCGGACCGAGTCGATAGGCATCGGGTTGCGCGAGCATGTCGCGCAATCGCGTAGTCGACGTGGCCAGAAGCCCGGCCCGATCGGGAACCACAGTCGCGTCGTCCCAGGACAGTCCGATGGCATCGAATGTCTGCACGAGGACTACATTGCCTAGCCCGCCAAGCACGATGCCTTCGGTTGGCTCCATGTCATCCGGAGGGATAATCGAGACGGGAGTTTCATGCTCGATGGACAAGCCGTGCGGAAGCGTCAGCTCATACAGATGAAGCGTGCCGATCGTGTGCACAAGTCGACCGGCCACCTGAGTAATTGGCTGGTCAAGCGCCGTACCGCCCACCCGTTGCTGTTCGGCTTCAAGCCGGAGCGCCCATGTTTCGAGAAGGTCGCGTGCGGTCATCAGATTCTTGGAAGGTTGTCCTCGCATAGCGGTCGCCATCATACGGTCGGGCTATTCCACCTGTCTAGCCTGTCATAGAGCACAGCCCTCTTCACGATCGTCCGGCGAGCAGGACCAAAAGAACATCTTTTGCACATTGCGAATTGACTTTTTGCCAGCCCCCCTAGTATCCTCTTTTCCTTTCCAACAGAAGGAGTTATGGGCATGAAGGTCATTCTACAAGAAACGATGGACGGGGTCGGACATCTCGGCGATCTGCTCGATGTGAAAGCTGGGTACGCACGAAACTTTCTGCTCCCACGCAACAAAGCGGTGCTAGCCGACAGTCGCAGCATCAAGGCCTTTGAGCATATCAAGCGCGTAGCCGGCGAACGGGCGAAAAAAGAAAAGCTGGAGATCGAAACCCACGCCAAGAGCATCTCGGCCGTGTCCCTCACGGTGCAGGCCCAGGTTGGCAAGGACGACAAGATGTTCGGGTCGGTCACGGTCAAAGACATTGCGGAACGATTGGCCGAACAGGGCTTTACGGTGGATCGGCGCAAGATCCAGCTGGACAATCCGATCAAGGAACTCGGCACCTTCACTGTGCCGATCAAGCTTCCACGGGACGTGACTGCAACCGTGGTGATCCATGTCGTGAAGAAACAGGAAGCTGAAACGGCCCCCGCTGAGGCCTGACGGGCTGCTGAAAAAATATTGCGGTAAGTCTAGGACAACCAGCGACCCCGCTGGATGCTCAAAAAGGTCGTCCCGCTAGGCCGCAGCGAGTAAAGAGCCGAGGCGTACCCTCTGGGGTACGTTGAGGGTCTGAGCGATGCGAGAACGACGCTGGCGAACTTTTTCAGCATCCTGCTAACGAGGGAACAAGCTGTCATGAAAGATGCGGTCGGTTCTTTAGACGCCCTCAAAGCCACAGACCCGGATGTCTATGCCGCGATTGTCGCCGAGGAAGAGCGGCAGCGTGACAGGCTGCTTCTGATCGCCTCGGAGAACTTCGCGAGTCTCGCCGTCCTGGCCGCTCAGGGCTCCATCATGACCAATAAATATGCCGAAGGGTACCCGGGCAAGAGGTACTACGGTGGCTGTCAGCATGTGGACACCGTGGAGGATCTTGCCATCCAGCGTTGTAAGCAGATTTTCGGCGCGGAGCATGTGAACGTGCAGCCGCACTCAGGGTCGCAAGCCAATATGGCGGCCTACCTGTCCGTGCTGAAACCCGGCGATACCATCCTGGGTATGGACCTCGCCCAAGGGGGTCACCTTACCCACGGCAGCAAGGTCAATTTTTCAGGAATCCTGTTCCGTGTGTTTTCCTATGGCGTAGACCGTGAGACCGAAACTATCAACTATGACGCGGTGCAGAAGGTGGCGGAGGAATGCCGGCCACGTCTGCTCATCGTAGGCGCCAGTGCCTATGCACGCACCTTCGATTTTCCACGATTCCAACAGATCGCCAAATCGGTCGGCGCCTATCTACTGGTCGACATCGCTCACATCGCCGGGTTGATCGCCGCAGGTCTCCATCCGAATCCTGTTCCCTATGCCGACTTCGTCACCACAACCACCCACAAAACCCTGCGCGGACCACGGGGTGGCGTCGTGATGTGCAAGGCTGAGCATGCCAAAGCGGTCGACAAACTTATCTTCCCCGGAATACAAGGCGGACCCTTAATGCATGTGATCGCGGCGAAGGCCGTCGCCTTCAAGGAAGCCCTCTCACCGGCTTTTACGCGTTACCAACAGCAAGTCATCGCCAATGCGAAGGTGCTGGCCCAGGGGCTTCTCGACCGTGGGTACAAAATTGTGTCGGGCGGCACGGATACCCATCTGATGCTGATGAATCTGACCAACAAGGGTATTACAGGCAAAGAAGCGGACGCGGCCTTGGGCACTGCCGGCATTATCGTGAACAAGAATGCCGTGCCCTACGACGAGAAGCCGCCGGCCGTCGCCAGTGGCATTCGACTGGGAACTCCCGTTGTTTCTACCCGTGGGATGCGAGAAGCCGAGATGAAAGAGATTGTGGGCTTGGTCGACCGGGTACTGCAGCATCGGCAAGACCCTGCGGCGCTCGAGGAAATCCGCACTCAGGCTAAAGCTCTCTGTAGCCGTTTTCCGATCTTTCATACCTACTAAACCACCTCCGACGGGGCAGGATCACCGCCTGTGAAATGTCCGTTCTGCGATGAACTCGAAGACAAGGTCGTAGACTCGCGAATGGCGAAGGAAGGCGAGGTTATTCGCCGCCGCCGCGAATGTCTTGGCTGCAAGCGTCGCTACACCACCTACGAACGCGTCGAAGAAATCCTTCCTGTGGTGGTGAAAAAGGACGGCCGCCGGGAGTCGTTCGACCGCACCAAGATTCTCGCCGGTCTTAAGAAAGCCTGCGAAAAACGGCCCATCAGTACCGCCACCCTTGAAACGGTGACGGATCGCATCGAGAAACGCATTCAGGAAATGGGTGAAACCGAAATCGAGAGTCGAATCGTGGGCGAAGAGTTGATGAAAGAGCTTCATCAGCTGGATCAGGTCGCCTATGTTCGCTTTGCGTCTGTCTACCGCGAGTTCAAAGACATTGACCAGTTCATGGACGAGCTGAGAACGTTGGCCCAGCAACGCCGCGAGCGGTGAGGGCCCCAGGATCCCTTCTCCCGCCTCAGCGCCATCTCCATGTCCTTCCGCGGTTCGTCGGTATACAACATGGAACAATTTCTCAACGAGTAGGCGTCAAGATGCCGACAACCCGAGCCATGTCTCCCAGACGACCACGCAAGACCGGAGCGACGAGCGGCACGCATGTGGCGATCATCGGCGCGGGCCGCGGCGGCACGGCACTGATGGAGATCTTTGCGACAGACCCGCTGGTGCAAATCGTGGGCGTGGCAGAAATCCTGGCAAACGCCCCGGGCATCGCACTGGCGAAGCGACTCGGCATCCCCGTGACCCGCGACTACCGGCGACTCTTGGACCTCGAGCGCGTGGATCTCATCATCGACGTGTCGGGCAATGCCAAGGTGTGGGAGTTGCTCCAAGACTTCCACCGGATGGGCGTCACCATCATCGGCGGAGCGAGCGCCAAATTCATGTGGGAACTCATCGAGGCCCGCATCCGCGCCACGGCAGAGATCGAGAAAACCTTGAATAAATACCAATCGCTCTATCGCCTGTATGTCAAGGAGACGGGTGTAGCAGTGACGGAGGAACGGACACGCATTGCTTGCGAAATGCACGACGGTCTCGTGCAGAATTTGGCCGGGGTGAATTTCAAGCTGGATCTGAGCCAGCAGCTGATTCGAAAAGATCCGAAAGCCAGCCTGGCCACCTTGCGCGAAAGCAAAGCCCAATTGAAGCTGGCCATCCAGGAGGCGCGGCAAGTCATCTTCAATCTCCGACCGCTCCACTATGACAAGATGGAGTTGCTCCCAGCCCTTACCAACTATCTCACCTCGTACGAAACCCAGTATCATATCAAGACGCAGTTCCGCGTATCCGGCGATGAACAGATCTTGTACCCGCGTACCAAGATCTTTCTGTTTCGCATTGTGCAAGAAGCCCTCAGCAACGTGGAGAAACACGCGAAAGCGACTCGGGTAACCGTAGGGCTGGACATCGACCCCGAACTTCTCCGTGTTACCATCGGGGACAACGGCGTGGGATTCGACATGGACACGGTGCTGCGTGATCCCGACAAATGGGATCACTTCGGGATTCGCGGAATCCTGGAACGGGCTCGGCTTGTGGGTGGTGAAGGCAAGATCGAGTCGAAGAAAGGGCGTGGCACGACGATCGTCGTCGACATCCCCCTGACTAAAAAGGAGACGACGCCCCATGGAAAAAATTAAGGTGCTTATCGCGGACGACCATCGCGTCGTCCGCGAAGGACTGGCCGCAATTCTCAAGACGAAAGACGACATTCATATCGTGGGCGAGGCCCAGGATGGCGTGGAAGCTGTCGAGAAGGTGAAGACGTTGGTCCCCGACGTCGTGCTGATGGACGTGAGCATGCCCCGGATGGGCGGGGTCGAAGCGACCAGACAAATCAAGCGCGAATTCCCTCACATCGGAATCGTGGCTCTGACCATGTATGACGATCAACAATACATCTTCGATTTGGTGCGTGCCGGCGCCACCGGATATCTCTTAAAGGATTCCGAGTCCTCTCAGATCGTCGCCGCGATTCGTGCGATCTACAAGGGCGAGTCACTGATCCATCCATCCGTGGCGAGCAAGATCTTGGCGGAATTTTCCTTGATGTCCCAGAAGAAGGGGAAAAAGCCTGGGTGGGTCGAGCACGATCTGACGGAACGAGAGATCACGGTCCTCCGCTTGGTCGCAGACGGCAAAACAAACAAGGAAATTGCCAATAACTTGGACCTGAGCGAAAAGACCGTCAAGAACCACGTGCGGAATATCTTTCATAAGCTCCAAGTCTACGATCGCACGCAGGCCGCCATCCTGGCCATTCGGAAAGGACTCATCGAACTGGACCCGCGGCCGTAGCTGTTGGCGGTCACCAAGTGGGACTGTCCTGGCCCGGCAAGAGGTTTGTCGCGCTATCTACATCGACCGATCACCACGTATTCCTTTGCAGCCACCAACAGACCGTGAGCCATTTCCGTCTGCCCTTGCTGCCAATCACGGTGATCGATTCCCTGTTCAGTTACGCTGACTCGTTATGGATAGGGGCCTGAATTACGATTTGATAATCCTTGAAAAGTCACAGGTGTCATGTTTTTACAACATAGCTTCATTTCGCAGCACTTTAATATATTTCTTTTATTATCAATTATCTATGATCATTTTTCGCAATAATACAGGCTGGCACACGAGTTGCTGATACCCCCATGTGTAATTATTGAGGGTATTTAGTGAGAGTTCAACAAACGTTAGCGAATGCGGTGAGTTGTGCAGGAGTTGGGCTCCACTCAGGACAGCCCGTCACCCTTACACTCAAGCCTGCTTCACCAAATACAGGGGTCGTCTTCGTAAACCGGAACGGTAAAAATGGAGCCTCCCTCGCGGCCTCCGTCGAGCATTTGGTGCCTACAGAACTCTGCACCGCGATCAGCGGCAACGGGTTTCAGGTACAGACGATCGAGCACATCCTAGCCGCATTAGCAGGACTCGACATCGATAACGTCCATGTGGAGGTTGATGCCGGAGAGGTGCCGGTCATGGACGGTAGCGCGGCACACTTCGTTCGCTTGATTCGGTCAGCCGGAATTGTTCCGCAGAGCCGGCGGCAACCCTATCTGAAAATCACACGGCCTCTCGAGGTGGTGGATGGAGCTCGTCGAGTCCGCATCGAACCGTCTTCGACCACCAAGATCACCTATTCCATCCACTACAATCATCCCTTGATCCAGACGCAGACCTACGTCTATGAGCACTCAGCCCCTGCGTTTGAGCGCGAGATCGCGGATGCCAGGACATTCGGATTCTTGCAGGAAGTGGAAGCCCTATGGGCTCGCGGGCTCGGCCAGGGCGGCAACCTGGACAATACGATCGTCCTTTCTCAAGACGGCATTCTCAATGAATCAGGCCTTCGCTTTACCAATGAGTTCGTCCGACACAAGATCCTGGACCTGATCGGAGACTTTTCGTTGCTCGGCGTACCCTTTATCGGGCACTTGATCGCCGAGCGCTCGGGACATGCGCTACACACACGCCTCGTCCAACAGATTCTCACCCACCCCGATAGCTGGGTATTGCTCAACGCCGACGAAACCGTCGTCGCGTCTGAGCCTCGCTCTGCCAAGGCCGCACCGCGATCCGCATCGCTTGTGGCCCTCCAAGCCTCCTAACAGGCTGCCGGAAAACCCTTTCAGCTCAGCAGAACGTCGATGGTCTGCACTTCCTGGACACGAAGAAAAAATCCCCGCAGGATGCTCATCCTCTTGAATGGAAACCTACGCGTGGTCTTGCCAATACAGGCGAGATGATGTGTGACGTGCGGGTAACTGAGTTATGATTTAACGTCGGGAGCAAGTGGCCTCACTCCCGACGCTAGAATCAAGGCGGGGACTACTTCTTCTTCTTCTTTGCTGCTTTCTTCGTCGCCAAGACTCTCACCCCCCTTCATGTATGTTGAGGTCTACCTAGCCCGGACACACTACACTGCGTGGATCAGGGATTCTTCCAATGCCTCGAACGTATTCGGGCCCACTTTCTTGAACCGCTTGTCCCGCTTTAGGGACGTGGCCACAGATGTCAGTGGCGTTTTCCCCTTGATCTGGAGCCCCCCCTCGACCAATCGCTGCACAAGCTCTTTTGCGTGCATCGGGCGATTCGCCTCGCGGAGCATCTCGTACGCGGCTTCCGAGACGCTTTTCCCAGAATACTTGCTCCGCCCCATGAGGATTTCCCTCGACTGGTCGGTGACATCCGTATTCGGTCGCTGACGAGCACCTTTTTCGTCGGAATAGAATTGACTGGAGAGACTGGCGAGTTTGGCCTTGTCGGCTTCAACGCGATAGAGCGTTTCTGCCAACTCCAAGTATTTCTTGATCGTGGCGATTTCGTCATCCAAGCGACGACGTTTTTTTTCGAGCTCTTGCAGCCGGTTCTTGTAAGCGCTGATTCGCTGTTCAAGACCAACCAATATATCGGTGAGTTCTTCCACGAACTTGCCCCCAGGTGAAGCATGCTTGCTTTATAGCATTGCTTGCGTAGCAAGTCAATAGATAAAGTTGGAGTCGTGGCTTGCATAGAATGATCGCTTTAAAACTGGTCAGTACTTGCCCGCAACGTCATCTGCTCGTTCAATAAGAATGTCAAGAAACCGGTCAGATCTTGGCCCAATGAGCGGAATTGCTTTCCGTTCGAGAGGTCCCTTCACTCCATTAGTAATACACAGCCTCGTGCTATGATGCCGTCTCATGTCCCTACCATATGGCCAGGATATCCCCCTCGACACACTTCTTTCAGTCGCCATTGACGCAGCCCGCCAGGCCGGAGCCGTTCTGGGTGAATGCACACGTACCGGATTTCGTATTGAACATAAGCAGATCATCAACCTTGTCACCGACGCCGACCACCAGGCGGAGCAACGCATCATCGACATCATCCATGACGCCTTCCCGACCCATCCTGTCCTTGCCGAGGAACGTGGGCAGACCGAGCAACCTCCATCCCGCTACAATTGGGTCATTGATCCGCTTGATGGCACGACCAACTTCGCTCACGGCTTCCCCGCCTACTGCGTGTCCATCGGGGTGGAATGCGACGGACGTGGGATTATTGGGGTGGTCTACGACCCGACTCGAGACGAACTCTTCACCGCGAAAATCGGTCACGGGGCGTACCTCAATGGAGTTCCCATTTCCGTATCCACAACGGATCATCTTGATCGCGCGCTCCTCGTGACCGGATTTGCGTACGACATTCGCGAGACCCCGAACAATAACTTGAACCACTTCGTGCGATTCGCGTTGAAGGTGCAGGGATTGCGGCGAACTGGAACGGCAGCTCTGGATCTTTGCTATGTCGCGATCGGCCGGTTCGATGGATTTTGGGAAGTGACACTGAGCCCGTGGGACATGGCAGCGGGAGTCGTCATCCTCCGCGAAGCCGGTGGCCTAGTGACGGACTTCAAGGGCGCTCCGCACTCGATCTACAGGCGAGAATTGGTCGCAAGTAACGGGCCGATCCACCAAGCCATGCTCGACCTGCTCCAAGAAGACGCAACTCCCTCCTAACCCGCATTATTCATGAACGCTTCCGCTGCGGTCGCATCAGATCATTCAGATCACTGCACAGGCCAGGCTAGCCACAGAGACCTGCTCCAGATATACAGACAGAATGACGATGCGGTATGATCTCCTTCTTCAGAGGGAAGGAGATTGGCTGTATGGCACATTCAACGCCCTCATCGGGAAATCCAAACGGAAATCCACCCGAAGATGCAGGGGCCGAATCACACATCAAGGACGTGGAACTGCTTCGAGTGCTCGTGAGCCGAACGGGAACACAAGTCGATGCCCAATGGGCAATTCATCCTCAACTGAAACAGGATCTTCTGCCGCAGGAATGGCAGGAGGTGACCGACCTCATGGCCAAGGTGACCGGCATCGTCGGCACGCGGTTTTCGCAGGTGCTCACGCAGGCTGATCCCGAACCGCCCAGCAACGCATGATCGCAAAACAATGTTGAATGATGAGTTGTGAAATGGTGATTGATCGGGTGCACGCTCATTCAACGTTCAAACTTTAGCATTCACAATTTGGAGTAGCCAATGGAGACCTATTATCATCCCCATGATCTGGGCAAGTTCGCCGAGATGGGTAAGGGCAACAAAGACCTTTGGGAGAAATTCATGGCCTACTACAGCGCCGTCTTCGCTGAAGGAGCTTTGACGGAACGAGAGAAGGTCCTCATCGCCCTTGCCGTTGCCCACGCAGTCCAATGCCCCTACTGCATCGATGCCTACACGCAGGCCTCCCTTGAAAAAGGGTCGAACATCGAAGAAATGACGGAAGCCGTCCACGTCGCCTGCGCCATCCGAGGCGGCGCCTCGCTCGTGCACGGCGTCCAGATGCGCAACGTCGCCGACAAACTGTCGATGTGATGAGCCTGGTGCCCCGTTTCGCTAGAGGTAGGGGTTTTCAGGAACGGCGAGGGTGAAGTATTTGCCGCGCTCTTCGTAGAGAATCCGTGCAGCCGTCAAGGCACCGAGCGCCTGATCAATCTCTGCATCGCGGTTCCCGCTCTTGTCAGGTCGGCTTGCCAGCAGGGTACGGATCTGGTCCGCGCTCTTGGCCGCTTCGTTACAGGCCTCGATGATTCCAGCCGCAGGCCAATCGTAGCGCCGTCGTATCGGTGCCTTGGGGTTCCGACCATCGTACACCGTGACATAGTCCATCGCCTTCGAGTAATAGAGAAACGGCCGATCGCTTGAACGGACTCGCTGCTGCCACTCCTGTACCAGGTCAACCAATTCCTGGTAGATCTGCAGGTCCACGCTCCAATTGTCCAGCTCATACTCAAAATCGTAGGCGATCTTCCTTAAGTCCACCTGCCGGGCATCGTACACATACTCGTACGCCATCCCAGGACCGGTGATGCGGATACCATATTCGTGTGGTTTGGTGTAGTAGGGACTGAAGCGCTCCAGCCAGAACCTCCCGGTCGACTCCGGTGGCTGCAGATGGAACAACGACGGAAGCATGTCGATCTGCCGACGGTAGTCCTCGTTCGTTTCTCCGGGAAACCCGAGCAAGATATTCCACGATACCGCGACATGATAGTAGGAACTCCACTTGAGGCAGATAATATTCTGCATCGGAGTGACGCCCTTATCAATCGCCCGCAGCTGATTGAGGTTCAGACTCTCTAATCCCGGCTGCATACATTTCACGCCCCCGGCGGCGAGCGTTCGAATCTGGCTCTTATGCAGGTTGCTCTTCGTTTCGATGAACACGTCGAGATCACAGTGGTCTGCCGCAAACCGACCAAAGAGGTTCTCCACATATTTCATGTCGATGATGTTGTCCACCAAGCGAAATCTCACCGTATCGTATCGGCTGGAAAGATAGGCCATCTCCCGGGCCGCTTGCTCGGCCGATTTAGCCCGAAATTTCATGCTCTGTGCGTTCAATCCACAAAACGTACAGTGATGTTTTTCTCCCCACCAACAGCCTCGCGAACCTTCGTAGAGGAGGATCCGATCGAGCCCCTGCGCCGCCGCGCCCAGCTCCGCCAGGAGATGGTAGTACTCGTCATAGTCAGGTGGACCGGTCTTCGCAAAGTCCGAAAAGAGTGAGTTGTTTGGAGTGAACGCGATCGCCGCTCCCTCCCGATAGGCCACCCCGCTGGGCACGACCCCTGTCTTTCCCTCGAGGAGGTATCCAACCAATTCCGGGAACACCGCTTCTCCTTCCCCTACCACCACATGGTCGATGAAGGGAAAGGCTTGAAAGTATTCCAGCCCCATCTCGCCGTCGTAGTTCGCTCCACCGAAGACGATCGTCACGGCGGGATAGAGATCCTTGATGAGTTTCGCCATCGTCAGGCTGGCGACGTTTTGATCGAACGTGGAGGTGAAGCCGACAATCTTGTATTGCCCCCAGTCGATTGCGGTCAGAGCCCACGTCAAGAACTGTGGCGCCGTCCTCGTCGCCATGTCTTCGAAGAATGAGGCCGGCTGCCCGCTCTCCTTGAAAACTTGCTCAAACACCGGCTTGAATACGCGGGGATAGCCAACGCGCTTCGGATTCTCGCGGAACAAAAGGTATGAAAAAATCCATTCGCCAAACAACGCCCGCTTCTCGCAGATCATTTCATAGAGGGGCACGCCGATCTTGTGGGCGAAACGCACGTTCAGATGATGGCAGTCGACGGGGATCCCCTTCGACTTGAGCAGCGCGGAGAGTGTGCCTAGTTGAATCGAGGGATACTTTGAGTAGCTGAACGGCATATTGACGAGCGCCACCTGTACCTTATCGCTCATCTGATGCCTCGTGGGTTCATGAGACCACCATCCGACTCGCAGTTAACTAGCAGCCCCGCGAAAGGGTTCAAACTCGCGATCGGCTTTGGCGGCCATGTAAAAATCACTCTCCGTCAGGCCATTGATCTTATGCGTCCAGATCTCGACCTTGCACTTGCCCCACGCGAGATAGAGATCAGGATGATGGCCTTCCGCTTCTGCCACGCCACCCACCTTGTTCACAAAGGCCATGGCCTGGGTGAAATCCTTGAACGTATACAAGCGCTCAAGATGGCCGGCCTGGTTCAGCGACCACCCGCGCCCTAGCTCTTTCAGCAGAGCCTGCGCACGATCCGCTGGAACTGGAGGTACCCCGCCGCGGCAGGGGATACATTTATTATCAGCAAGGCTCATGGCATCACCTCCTAGTATAAAAATCAACGCTGTTAACCGATTTTGTCTAGGACGGGTATTCTAAGGGGGCTTCGGGAGGAAGGGCAAGGTGGGGGAATTAGGTGATGGAATGGTTATCCAGCCTCATCAACTGTGCCACCCGAGCGCGCCACGTCTTCCATCTTGATCTTCTCGGGGTTGAATTTGGCCGTTGCGGTTGCCATCCGGTCGAAAGCCTCATCAAATGAGAGGGGAGCGGCATCCTTTGGCCGGAACCGAATCGGGTTAACGCGGGCGACCACAAAACTCTTGAGGTAGGGACTCGTCAGGCCTTTCGCTTTAAGCGCCTCAACCTGCTCGACGATCTGATCGTCCAGCGCCAGCACGGTCTTTGCCCGTTTCCGCCGCAGCTCAATCGCCGCGCGCATCGGCTTCTTCAGAAATGCATCCACCCGCTTCAACACTGGATGGTAGGCCCCGCCGCTGAATCTGGGTCGCTCTTCATAGCACAAACCCAGCGTAATGAAGGCCGGCTCCTCGAACTCCAAGGCATAGGTCTCTTCCGTCGCATCATCGAGCCGCGCCAGTTCCTTGTACATACGGATGACTTCAAGTGATTTCTCGCGCAGATTGTGCGCCTTCTCGGTGTTCATCGCGAGAATCTGATAGGCTGCGGCTGGCTCAGGCACGACAATCGCCACAATGCTCTTCGCCCCGAGTGTTCTCATGGCAGACAAACGATGGTTGCCATTGGGAGTCCAGTATTTCACGTGCCCCTTTGCCTCCTCTACTTCTTTACCACCCTCCGCAGGCGCAGGCACCGCAATGATCGGATCGAGAAACCGTCCGATCTTGCCAATTACGAGTTCTAACTTGCGAACGTGCATGTCGGAGAGATTGCGCTGAAAGGGGGTCGGCTCAACGAGTTCGATCGGCAAGGCCGCCAACACCACCCAGCGTCCTCCATAGGGCTCCCGATAGATCGCGAGGACCTTCCCGTTATCACGCTCGATCGTTCGATGCAGTTCGGCGACCTCTGCCGGAGGAGCCGCAGCTTGGAGTTCAATCGCAGCTAAACCGGTCGACGCATGAGCAGGTTGACGACGTCGTCGCACGCCACCGGAGGCACGAGAGATCTTTGGTTGCTTCCCAGGCATCGCTCAGTATGGTAGGGAAGAGCAGGAAGAAAAGAAAGCCCCCGATCCCAATCTAGCAGGATGCTGAAAAAGTCCGCCAGCGCGAAGAAGGTTGAGGCTCAGGCTAAGGTCGAGATAGAGAAAGTCTGATCCTCGATCAACCTTAAC
>JAENWB010000195.1:0-4708 GCA_016650275.1 Nitrospiraceae bacterium
AGTAGGGGCTCAGCCATACGGTCAACATTTCCGGTTCCATTGCGACATAGGCCATGCCGCCGACAAGAACCAGGAGCAGTATCCAGAGAAGCGGGCTTCCTCCACCTCCACCGGATTTTTTGCGGGGGTTCAGCGGGCCTCTTGATTTCGTGGCGATCGTTTGATCAAGTTCCTCTTCCGTGAATTCCAAATCAGGTTCTGGCTGACGGGCAAAGAGGAGAGTCCAATTAAAAAGATTCCCGACTGATGTCAGGTTCTCAACGAGCGCAGCCATCGAGCACCTCCCTACTGAGCGACTCATACCCACGTGGGCTCATCTGTGAAAATACCTATCACCAACACCGAGTGGTGTCAATTTTGTTGAGGAATTTCGCATCCGCGCGGTGAGGTTCAGCAGGGATGCGAGGCGCTGCAGGAAAAGACTTGTCGTTCCCGACTGCCCGTTCGAAAGACGGTGAGGCCCTTGCATCCGAGTTGGTATGCGAGCAGAAAGGCCGCGGCCACCTCGGCTTTGGTCGCCGTGGCCGGCAAATTGATGGTTTTCGAGACTCAGCTGTCGCTATATCGCTGAAACACCGCTTGCATACGCACATGATGCGCGGGTGAGACATCATGCACCGTGACAAATAGTCGACGTAGCTCTTCAGGGATGTGGGTCAAATGTTGAATCGAAGGATGTGCCGCCAGGTCGGCCCGGAGTGAGTCGAGATCGAGGCCGAGTGCGCGTGCGCGGTGGACGAAGGCTGGATGAAGCGAGGTGAGCACGACGCCGTCCATGATGCGGCGAACTTCCTGTATGCCATATAACGGTTCAATGCCGGGCGAGCAGTCCGCAATGAGGCTGATGCTGCCGGTTGGGGCAATGGTGGTCACGGTCGCGTTTCGATGCCGCTGGTGAAGTGTCTGGAGCCGGCTACCTCGATAGGCAGGAAAGACTCCGCGTTCGGCGGCCAGCCCTGCCGACGCGAGATGGGCACGAGATTGAAATAATTCCATCAGAGTTTTAGCTGTGTGGAGCGCGCCTTCGGAGTTATAGGGGATATTGAGGGCGATCAGCAAGTCGGCGAAGCCCATGATGCCCATGCCAACCTTCCTGGTTTGTTTCGTCATGCGGTCGATTTGAGGAAGCGGGAAGCGGTTGCGATCGATCACATTGTCGAGGAAGCGTACGGCGAGAGAAATGGTTTCAGCCAATCGGACGAAGTCGATGGTGGGCCGCGCAACCCGTCGTGCGAGGAAGTTGGCCACGTTGATGGAGCCGAGGGTGCAGGATTCATAGGCCAGAAGCGGTTGTTCGCCGCAGGGGTTGGTCGACTCGATGGTGCCAAGGTGAGGGGTGGGATTGGTCCGATTGATGGTGTCCAAAAAGACTAGACCAGGTTCGCCGCTCCCCCAAGCCGCTTCAACGAGTCGATCGAATACGAGAGAGGCCGGGAGTCGCCTGGTCTATTTGCTGGTATGGGGATTGATCAATGCATAGGTGCGACGGCGTGCGAGGGCCTGCATGAACGAATCGGTGATGCCGATGGAAAGATTGAAATTCGTCATCTCGGTCGGCGTCTCTTTCAGTGCGATGAAGTCGAGAATGTCGGGGTGGTCGATACGGAGGATGCCCATATTCGCGCCGCGCCTGGTCCCGCCTTGCTTGATGACGTCCGTAGAGAGGTTGAAGAGGCGCATGAAGGAAATCGGCCCGGAGGCCACGCCGCTCGAGGACGCGACCCGGTCGTTGTGAGGGCGCACGTGATGAAACGAGAATCCCGTACCGCCGCTCGATTGGTGGATGAGCGCTTGATGTTTCAGGCTGTCATAAATAGAGGCAGGGAGTCTTCGACCGGGAGGACGAAGCAGGCGGAGAGTTGCTGGAGGCGTCGCCCGGCATTCATCAGTGCGGGAGAATTGGAAAGAAAATCGAGGCGGGTCATGCAGTCGTACCAGCGTTGGGCCGCGTGGGGCAGCCGGCTGGCGGTGGGGTAGAGTCGTTCAGCTTGTGCGATGTCACTCGCGACGCGCCAGAATAGTTGCGCCGGCGTCTCGAGGATCGTTCCCGCACAGTTCTTGGCCAGATAGCGCCCACGGAGGACGATTTTGGCCTGGGCTGAAAGTCGAAGTCGTGGTGATCGCGGCGGGCGTGAGGACCTGGTCTTCTTCTTGGCGGACATAGCATCATTATATACTGGACGCAGCCTGATTGATCGATGGGGGTAAGGGGATTGTGCGGCTTGCATCTTGAGTGTTTAGTTCGGCAGAATAAGCGCCCACTAACCGGCGAATATGAAATCCTATCGCAAAGAGCTCTGGTTCGAGACGAAGACTCGGCGCGCCTACCTCAACATCACGCAGCAGGTTGAGGCGGCGGTCAAGAAGAGCGGCGTTCAAGAGGGGCTCGTGCTGGTGAATGCCATGCATATCACGGCCAGCGTGTATATTAATGACGACGAACCAGGCTTATCAAAGACTATGACCTATTCTTAGACAAGCTCGTGCCTCAGGGCGAGACCTATCGGCACAATGAGACGGGAGAAGATAACGGCGACGCCCACATCAAGCGCCAGCTGATGGGGCGAGAAGTCGTCGTCGCAATTACCGAAGGCCGGTTGGACTTCGGCCCCTGGGAACAAATTTTCTACGGGGAGTTCGACGGGCTGAGACGAAAACGCGTATTGGTGAAGGTGATTGGATCATGAGCATGATGTCATCCGATCGGTGGCCCGGACCCTGTGGGGATAAAATGTTGGAGCGCTTGCTACCGGAGGGAAAGTTTGGCAACATGGACAGCAGTGATGCACGGCTATGCGGTAGGAGTCTGTCTATATGTTGAGTTGGTCTCGTCCTGACCCTCTCACAAGAGATCTTGTGCACTTGATTAATGCCCGGCGCCATGACCATGGCGATACCGATGCAGCGATCGATACATTGCAAGCCTTTTTGGAGCAAGGACGGGAGTATGATCTCTTAACGGTGCTGGCGGCGCTGGATGAGGACATGGCGGAATGGCTCTTCGATCTTCTCGCGGAGGCATCCTGCTCCGTGCTCATTGATGGGCCGGCCGATGACAAATTGTCCTACGCCGTTATGGCGGCCTTGGAACTTCCTCTCCAAGCAAATCTGGCTCATCCACTCAAGTTGAAGATCGACCCGGTTGCGACGGCGGACCTGTTGCATCGACATCTGCGGCTCTCTGCCGGAACGGTGGTTCGGGTGGAGTCGCGCCTATTGACCGATTCGACGCTGGAGCCGCTCAGCCTCCAGGGCTTGAATGATCATTTGAGCACGGTTGCGGATTCCCAGCGAGCCACTTCAATTGCCGCTCGGCTCCATCCGCCCGTTGAGAGTACCGCCTTTCTCTTCTTTGAATTAATCGGTGTACCGAATTCTGGATTGCCCGATTCGCTGGAGGACCGGCATCGGCGGGCTCTCCTTGAAGGCCTCGTGGAACAATGTCCGGAGTTGGCGCTGGCTCCCGATATGATCGAAGCACCGGTCTATGCAGCCTATGCCATGTTCGATGCGCAAAATGCCGTGCGGCTCCATAGGCTGGCAGATGAGACCGCGGCAGTCTGGCGCGACCTGGACCCGCTCGTTCGTGCCCGCACGATTGTGCACCTCCATACGCAATGCGGGAACGGTGTGTACATGCCGGTCTGGACCGATCTGTTTGATCCAGAACTTCCCGAAGACCACGGTCCCGTGTGGACCTCTCCTGATGTGTGGATCTTCACGGCCGATTTGCCCATCGAATGGCCTGGAGAAATGCTCACCAATAGGCTGCTCGCCGAGGGCTGCACCAGGTTCGAGAATCACATCGTCGAAACTCCAGACAACTAGCCCGCATTCTCCTTGGGCGATTGTGTTGCCATCGCCGATGTTCAGGCGAGGGGCACGTGGCGAGAGGGAAGACATTCCTTCTGGTCACCCCCTGGCCTCTAGCTCCGTTCCTCTCGCCTGACTTCCAAGTGATTTCGTGACGAACCGCAATGTCGGGCATGCTTCTGGTAGAAACAGGACAATTTATCGATTTTTTTGAGGGCTTATCCTATGCTGGGTCTGGTCAGATAGGGGGCAATCATGGCTCAGCAGCAGTCTTCAAGCGGTCCCATTGCCGGCATAATCACCATCCTTGGCCTTGGGCTCGTGTGGGTAACAGTAGCCACTAATTTTCCGTCACAAGTAGAGTTGTCTTCGTCTGCGTTGCCTGCTGAGGCTCGTCAGGCGGCAGGTCCTTTGCCTTCCCTGTCTGCGCCACCTACGCTGGACTTAACCATTCCTACCTCTCCTCCGCTGCCTTCAGAGGCAGACTTGACGAGGCCTGGCGATGATCGGTCCCGCGACTCAACTGTTGAAGCTCCGGTTGTGACGCAGTTGGTTACTCCTTCGCTGCAAGCTACCAGGCTGAAGTGCGAAGCGGACATAGAACAATTGTGCCCCGACTCTCCGGACGGTTCAGTCCGTACGCGCTGTCTGCAACAACGCGCCAAACAACTTCCTCCGCTCTGTCAACGCCAATTGCACGAGCGGTTCGTGAAATGGAAGGAAGATCGAAGTCGGTTGATGGCGGCGTGCGACGAGGATGCCAAACAGTTCTGCAGAGCAGTCAAACCTGGGAGCGGGCAGATCCTCCAGTGTCTACAATCGCGTGCGCAGGAGGTCTCCGACCGATGCTATCAGACCCTTCCGAAGGACACGTTCTTCTTTAAATAGTCCTAGG
>JAENWB010000196.1:0-14141 GCA_016650275.1 Nitrospiraceae bacterium
CCCGCGACATGGTGGAAGTACTGCGAAAAGGCGACGAAGTTGATATTCGTCGCATTTAACATCAATTCGACCGACAGCAAGATGATGATGATGTTCCGACGCAGGAGGACTCCGATGACTCCGGTCAGAAATACAATGCCGCTCAGCAGGAGATAGTAGGACAACGGGACCGTCATGATTCCGCAGGCTCCCCCAGGTCTTTCTTGGCCAGGATGATCGCGCCGATCATCGCCACGAGGAGAATCAAGGACGCCACCTCGAAGGGAAACAGATAGGTGGAAAAGAGCACGTCACCGATGGCTTCGGTATTGCCGGTTTCTCCGACGATGGTTTCTGTGCCGGTTGCCACGACCGGGGCCGTCCATCCTTTCATTGCCGCGAGGATGACGGTCTCGATGACCAGCGTCACCCCCACCGCGGCAGCCATGGGCCACTGCCGATGGTAACGGATATCCTGTCGCAGGTTCAGCAGCATCACGACGAAGAGGTACAGGACCAAGATGGCGCCGGCGTAGACAATGATTTGAACGGCTGCGAGGAATTCCGCGTGGAGCGTGACGTAGAGCCCCGCGACGTGAAAAAGCGTGATCAGCAGCGCCAGCGCGCTGTAGATGGGATTGCGTACCGCCACGACGACCACCCCTGCGGCGGCAATCACGAACGCAAAATAGAAAAAGAATACCTGTTCCATCACACTTTCCTCTGTGCCACTAGACGGATGCCGGTTCCATAGGCCGTGGCGCGTGAAACGCGGGATATGCGAGAATGGCGCGACGTGCAAGCCAGCCGAATCCGGGCAATTCAGTGAACTCTACCTGTCTTGCCCCTCTCGTATGTCTGGCCTATCTCGCTTTTCTCGCTATTCCCGCCCGTCCCGCCGGCCTCGCGCAGGCAATTCAGCCAGGTTTTTGCGGCAGGTGCTTGAATGCGACGTTGAAGAACGCCACATTCCGGTGCTGAAGCTCCAACTGCTTCTCGCGAACCGGGAACGACCGGTCGCCGATGGCGAGCAATTGTTCCTTGTTCAGGTGCAGTTGCCGCTTGTCGTACACTGACCACTCGTATTCGCGCGTCATGCCGAGGGCATCCACCGGACAGGCATCGACGCACATCCCGCAGAACAGACAGCGGGTCATGTCCATGTAATATTCTTTCGAGTAGCGCTTCGTCGGCTCGCCAGGCACTTCCGCGCTGACCACGCGAATCACCCGCGACGGGCAGGCAGCCTCGCACAGATCGCAGCCGACACATTTTTCCGTCCCGTCGTCGTACCGCAACAAGGCCAGCATCCCGCGATAGTTGTCCGGCAGCGTCCGCTTTTCGTGCGGGTATTGCAGGGTGATTGGCCGGTAATGGATCAAATGCGAGATCGTCGCTTTCATCCCGACGAGGATTTCGTAGAAGGTGATGGTCTTGATCCACGTCTTGAAAGTCATGTTGAACTAGTCTGTGTTGGCTGCCTGGTTTATGTGGTTGTTCCGGTTTGTCTAGTTGGGTTCGATGTCTGCGCCCTCTGGCCAGAGAAACGAAACAAACCAGATAACCCGTTTCAGCCTCTCGGAAAGAAATACACGGTAATGGCCGTGATGATGATGTTGGCCAGCGCGATCGGCAACATGACCTTCCAGCCGAACCGCATCAATTGATCGTAGCGCAGTCGGGGCAACGTGGCGCGTATCCAGACGAACACGAAGAGGAATAAATAGACTTTAGCCGCAAACCAGGCGATGTGTTCTATCCAGGCCAGCTGTTCAAGGCCGATATATTCGAAGATCGTACCGGGATAGGGGGCGTTCCAGCCACCCAAAAACAACGAGGCGGCGACGCAGGACACGAGGGTCATGCTGGCGTATTCCGCGCTGACAAAGAAGGCGAACCGCATGCCGCTATATTCCGTAAAGAATCCAGCCACGAGTTCGCTTTCTGCCTCCGGCAGATCGAACGGGATACGATTGGTCTCGGCCACAGCAGAAATGATGAAGACTACAAAGGCGAATATTTGGGTATGGATAGGAAAGAATCCGTCGGGGCGTGCTCCCCAGATGAACCAGTGCCAGAAGCCGCCTGCCTGGGCTTCTGTGATGTCCACGAGGCTCAGAGACCCTGCCAACAGCAGCACGCCGACGATGGCCAGCCCGACGTTCAACTCGTAGCTGATGACCTGGGCCGCGGCGCGCAAGCCTCCCAGCAGTGAGTACTTGCTGTTGGATGACCAGCCTCCCAGGATAATGCCGAAGGCGCCGATCGAGGCAACCGCCAGGATGTACAAGATCCCGATATTGATGTCGGCGACGACGAACGGTTTGACCGTGATCCCGAAGATGTCCATGGTCATGTTCGGGCCAAAGGGGATGACGGCGAATCCGATCATAGCGACGACCACGGTCAGGATCGGCGCCAGGGCGAACATGGTCTTGTTCGCGCCGGCCGGCGTGATGTCCTCTTTGAAGAACAATTTGATGCCGTCGGCGACCGGTTGGAGGACTCCATAAGGACCGACTTCCATCGGGCCCATGCGATCCTGCATCCAGCCGAGCACCTTCCGCTCGAAATAGGTCATGGTCGCGACCGTTATTATCACGATGCCCAATTCCGCCATTATCTGGGCGAGCGAAACCGCAAGTCGCAAGCTTAGTTCAGTCACCACAGCACTCCAGGATGACAAGTGAAAAAACCATTGGTTCTTGTCCGCTCATGTCGTTTTCATCACCGACACGGACGCCGTCCGACAGGATGGGACTTTCGTGTCCGGATCGATGACACAGTCAAAGAGTCGTAGGGCATCCTGCGAGAAGTGATCGGGTAGCCAGGCCAATCCCTCGGGCACGCGATCGAACACTTTCACTGTGGTCGTGAATTCGCCTCGGTTGTTCGAGAGGCAAACTCGATCCCCCGTGTCGAGGGCGAATCGGGCGGCATCCAATGGATTCATCTGCAAGAACCCGCTCGGCTCGATCTGCAGCAGTCCCTTCGAATGAGTCGACAGCTTGCCTGAATGGAACAGGCTCTGGACCAACCCGAGCTGAACCGTTCCCTCCGGACGCACGGCTCGCGCGGGTAGAGTATACCGAGTCGCAAGGTCGTGGCGATATCCCCCGTTCACATATCGGTCGACGGCAGTAGGATCCACTGCGGGAGGGATCGGCGATGGGCCGAGTGATCTGTAACCGGGAATTACCGCTCGGATTTCTTTCAGGATTTCCTTGGCCTCGCCGTATTCCAACGGTGCGCCGAGGAAGACTGAGAAAGCCGACAGGATTTCCCAGTCGGGGCGGCTATCTCCCACCGGATCGATCGCGGGCCGAACGGCCTGGACATGGCCCTCGGTATTGGTGAAGGTCCCGGCTTTTTCCATGGCGGAGGCGGCCGGGAGCACCACATGGGCGAGCGCAGCCGTTTCCGTGAGAAACAGTTCCTGGCAGACAAGGAGATCGAGTTTGCCCAGGGCCTCTTTGACTCCGGTCTGGGGTGGAAGGCTCCCGACAGGATTTTCTCCGATGATGAAGAGGCTCTTGATGGTCCCGGCTTGCGCACGGTCGATCATCTCGATGAGGGTGGCTCCTGCTGCCAGAGGGAGCTCCTCTTTCCAGGCACGAGTCATCTGGGCGCGTGCGTCCTGATCGGTGAGGTCGAGCGCGCCCGGCAGCAGTTCCGCGACCGCTCCCATTTCAACCGCCCCTTGATCGTTATTCTCTTCCGCCAAGGGAGCAAAGCCGCAGCCTTGTGCGGTCAACTTTCCGGACAAGAGAAGTAGATCGAGGAGATTGAGACAGATGCCATAGCCGCCTTGGCTGCGTAACAGAGTCTGGCCGGCGAGCACCACGACACGGCGTCCTCCAGTCATGGAGGCGGCCATGTGCGCGAACGATTCTCGCGACACCCCTGTGTTCAGAGCCAGATCGTCCCAGGATAGTTGTTGGACCGCTTGAGAGACAGCTGAGACGTAGTCTACCGCTCGTTGCCGGAGCGTACTGTCGATATGGTTTTCCTCGACCACCGCCTTCAGCAGGCCCAGGACGGCTGCGCCGAACTGAGACGGTGCTACACAGAGATGTTGCTGCGACAGGTTGGAAATGTTGCTGATTGTGCCGATCGCGGGCTGAATCGCCTCGATCGTCAACAATGTCGCGTCGTGTTTCTTGACGGCTTCTTTTACTTTAAGTCCGGTAATCGGATTGGTTTCAGTGATGTTGGTGCCGACCAGAAGGAGCACGTCCGCTTGCACGATGTCCTCGAACGTCACGGTCCAGCGATGCGTGCCTTGCACCCGTCGCTTGGCCTGCACCCCGTTGATATGGCCGTACCGCGCACTGCTATCGAGGTTATTGGTCCCGATCGTGAGGCGCATGAACTTCTGGAACAGATAGAGCTCTTCGTTGGTACAGCGACCGGAAATCAGTCCACCGAAGGCGTGCGGGCCATGCGCTAGCTTGAGCCGGTTGGTCTGTTCGGCCACAAACTTCAACGCCTCTTCCCACGTGGCTTCGACCAGGGCGCCGTTTCGTCTGATCAACGGATGGGTCACTCGGCTGGGATGGCTCGTCGCATGAAATCCAAAAAATCCGCGCGCACACAGGTCGCCGTTGTTGCGACCGGCACCATGGGCGCTGTTCACCTCGATCAACTCCTGGTCCTTGGTTTGGACCGTGATCTGGCAGCCGTCGCCGCAAAAGGTGCAGACCGTGTCGGCGCGTTTGAGCATCCAGGGACGGTATTCATACATTGAGAGCCGGCTGACGATGGCACCGACCGGGCAAATCTGCACGCAGCCGCCGCAGAATTCGCAATCCAAGGGATGGGCGCCGAAATGCTTGATCTCGGTCATCGTGCCTCGGCCGACCGGGGCGAGGGCCTTAACGTCCATGACCTCGTCGCAGTAGCGGACACAACGCAAACATTGCACACAACGGTTCATCTGCGTTTCGATAAGGGGGCTGAAATATTCCTTCTTGAATATGCGTTTGGTCTCGACAAATCGACTGGCGGTCGCGGTGTATTCATGGGAGAAATCTTGGAGGTCGCACTTCCCGCCCTGATCGCAGACCGGGCAATCCAACGGATGATTAGCCAGGATGAATTCGAGCACCGACTTGTGGGCGTCCTGAACGACCGTCGTGGCCGTCCGAACAGCCATGCCCTCGGTCGCGATGGTGCTGCAAGAGGTCTGGAGTTTCGGCATCTTTTCGACTTCGACTAGGCACATGCGACAGTTCGCATCCGGCTTGAGTTTCGGATGGTAGCAGAAGTGCGGGACCATCACGCCGATCCGCCGAGCAGCTTCGATCACCAGCGTGCCTTTCGGCACCGAGATGGGAATGCCGTCGATGGTCAGTCGAACTTGTTCGGTTGTCATATTAGCCATAGCGCGTCTTCAAGTCAGAAAGTCCGAAAGTTTTCAAGTCGTCACGTCCGACGCCGTAGACTTTGTGACGTGACGATTTTATGACGTTCGACCGTCATCAATGTCTCACCCCTGCCGGCTCCAGCTTGATCAGATTCGCTGCCTCTGCTTCGTGAATCAGCGTGACGTACTCAGACCGCCAATGTTTGAGCGTGCTCATAATCGGCGCCACTTCCGCATCGCCGAAGGCGCAGACCGTCCGGCCCTCGATGTTCTTGCATAGATCGACTAAGGTTTCAAGGTCCTCCATCTGCCCTCGCTTCGCGACGATTCGGCGCATGGTTTGCACCAGCCAGGCGCTTCCTTCTCGGCAGGGAGTGCACTTGCCGCAGGACTCATGATAGAAAAACTCCATGAGGCGGAGCGCGGCCCATACCATGTCCGTACCCTCTTCCATCACGGTCACCCCGCCGGAGCCGAGCATGGAGCCGGCGGCAGCGACGGACTCAAAATCGAGTTTGACATCGAGATGGTCCGGCGTGAGGAATGGCGCTGACGCACCCCCCGGGATGAAGGCTTTGAGCGGTTTGTCGGAGCGCATACCCCCGGCTTGCTCGTAGATCAATTCGCGGAAGGTGATTCCCATCGGCATTTCATAGTTCCCCGGCTGTTTCACATGGCCGCTGACGCAGAAAACCCTGGTGCCGGTGCTCTTCGGCGGGGAGCCAATCGACGTGAACCATTCGGGGCCCCGGCTGATGATGTGAGGAAGGTTAGCGAGAGTCTCGACGTTGTTCACCACGGTCGGTTTATTGTAGAGACCGTGTGTCGCAGGGAAGGGCGGCTTGACCCGCGGCAGGCCACGCTTGCCTTCGAGCGATTCCAGTAAGGCTGTTTCTTCTCCGCAGATATAGGCGCCAGCGCCTCGGTGCACCCACACATTGGCGGTGATCCCTGACCCCAGGACGTTCGTGCCGACGTAGCCAGCGGTCCGCGCTTCGGCAATCGCCTCTTCCAAGATCCTAGCCCCAAGGGCGAATTCGCCTCGTATATAAATGTAGGCGGATTCTGCTCCGATCGCGTAGCAGGCAAGCACGATGCCTTCCAGCATTTGGTGAGGATCTCGTTCAATGAGTTGGCGGTCCTTGAACGTGCCTGGTTCGCTCTCGTCTGCGTTACAACAGAGGTATTTCGGGCCCGTATAGTTCTTGGGGAGAAAATTCCATTTCACACCGGTTGGGAAGCCGGCGCCCCCGCGCCCCCGGAGCCCTGACTTCATCACCATGGCGGTGACCTCGCTCGGCGGCACTTTCCCCACAACCATGCGGAGTGCCTGGTAGCCACCTGCGCGCTCGTAGTCTTGAAGGCTGCCGGTATAGCCAGGCTGCAGCATATTCTTAAGCAATATCAGTTCGTGTTTGGGCATGACGTTCCGAATTAAAAGTGTAAAATTAGAAATGCAAAATGGTCGGCAAAATATTTCATTGCGCCTTCGGCGCCTCCGGCCACATAAACGGGCCGGTCTTGAGCGAACAGGTCCCATCTTGTTTGAGATCGGCCAGGATCCGGTCGAAGGTTACTTCCGTGAGCCGTTCGTAATAGTCCTCGTTGACCTGCATCATCGGCGCGGTGCCACAGGCGGCGAGGCATTCGACTGTGCTGAGGGTAAAGAGTCCGTCGGCCGTCGTCTCGCCCGGTCCGATTCCGAGTTTCGTCTTGACCCACCCGATGACCGTATCCGACCCGACCAGCGCGCACATCAGGGACTTGCAGACTTGGAGATGAAACTTCCCCACGCGCTTGAGATTGAGCATCGTATAGAACGTGACCGTCTCATAGACTTGAGGCGGGGTCAGCCGCAATAGCCCCGCGATCTCCTTCATTGCCGTCTCGGACACGAAGCCCTCGTCCTGTTGCGCTAGGTACAGCAAAGGAATCAACGCCGAGCGCTTTACCGGATACCGTGACAGGATGCTGTCTATTTCCGGCTTATATTTTTCGATCAGCATGTGTGCATCCTGAATGTTCAATGTTGAATGATAAATGTGGAATGGGGACTCAAAAAATTACACATTGCCCATTCACCATTGAACATTCGCTGCATCAGCGATCGCACTCCCCCATCACGACGTCATAGGTTCCGAATATCGTGATGACGTCGGAAATCAAGTAGCCTCGCGCCATATGGTCGAAGGCGCCCATGTGTACAAATGAAGGCGAGCGAATCTTCATCCGGTAGGGGCGGGGGCTGCCGTCGCTGACGATGAAAAATCCCAATTCGCCTTTTGGGGCCTCTGTCGCACAGTAGGTTTCGGCCTTCGGTGGCTTGATACCCTGGGTGTAAATGATGAAATGATGGATCAAGCTTTCCATGTCCCGCATGACCAGCTCCTTGGGCGGCGGGATATATTGCGGCGCCTCGGCCATGATCGGCCCCGACGGAAGCTGATCGAGACATTGTGCGATGATCCTGGCGCTTTGCCGCATTTCTTCCATGCGGATCCAGTACCGGTCGTAGGTGTCGCCGTTCTTGCCGATCGGCACATCCCAATCGACTTTGTCGTATACCCCATAGGGCTCGAACTTGCGGATATCGTAGGCGACGCCCGATCCGCGCAATACCGGCCCGGTGCAGCCGAAGTTGATCGCGTCTGCGGCCGAGAGCACGGCCACGTTCTTCGTGCGGCCAAGCCAGATGCGATTCGACGCGATGAGCGAATCGTATTCCTTGACCTTCTCGGGAAAGATATCGAGGAACGCGTTCATCCGCTGGACCAGCTCGGGGGTGAAATCGCTATCGACACCGCCGATTCGATAGTAGTTCAGGGTCAGACGGGCCCCGCAGAGCTTCTCGAACATGTCCAACAATATTTCGCGCTCCCGGAAGGTCCAGAAGAACACGGTCATGGCGCCGATATCGAGGGCCTGCGTGCCGAGCCAAAAGAGGTGCCCGATGATGCGTTGCATCTCGGCCACGATGGTCCGGATGTATTCGGCTCGGATCGGCACCGTGATCTCGAGCAGTTTTTCCACGGCACGTACGTACGCGTAGTTGTTGGACATGGCGCAGACATAGTCGAGCCGATCCGTGTGCGGGATGATCTGCATGTAGGTCAGACCCTCGGATAATTTTTCGACGCCTCGATGGAGGTAGCCGAGATCCGGTGTGGCTTTCACGATCCGTTCGCCGTCCAGCACAAGCACGACACGCAACACGCCGTGGGTGCTCGGATGCTGTGGCCCCATGTTCAGCAGCAATTCTTCTTTCCGTTGGGAACCGGGCATGCCAGGCTCGGCGCGAAAGGCGTTTGTCTGCTCCTCGGAGAACTCGCTTTCAGTGACGTCGAGCGGGGGCTCGTCCAATCTCGGGATGAAGTCGAACTGGCTGCGCCAGCCACGCCCTTCGGTCGGGAAGTCTTTTCTCAACGGGTATCCCTCGGCATAATCCTCCGGCAGCAAAATACGACGGAGATCGGGATGGCCGGAAAAGTGAATGCCCATCATGTCGTACACTTCGCGCTCCAGGAACTCGGCTCCCTTCCAGATTCCGGTGACCGACGCAATCGTCGGATCGTCTTCTGTTATGCGCGCCTTGAGGCGAAGACGTTGCCGAAGGGGGAGCGAGTGCAAGTGGTAGACGACTTCGAACCGCAGTTGATCTTCGGGATAGTCGACCGAGCAGATATCGGTGAGATGGTCAAAGGCTGCCTCCGGCGCATCGTGCAAATAGCGCGCAATATCCAGCAGGCGCCCGGCGGCCACGGAGACAGCGGTCTCGGCACGTGCGGCGTCGACGCGGGTTGCGAGGATCGCGTCCGGGAATTTCATCCTCAGGCTGTCGAGCAGGGCTTGCATAGTTCTTATTCGCGAGACGGGCGCGACTCGCGAGACAAGCGCGATTTGCCCGTCACGCACGTCCCGCTTCTCTCGCTCGTCTCGTGGCTTATCTCACGAACACCTTCTCCCGTTGAATCTTTTCCTGTAACTTCAGTAATCCATCGAGCAACGCTTCCGGGCGGGGCGGACAGCCCGGCACATAGACATCGACCGGAATAATCTGGTCGACGCCTTGGACCACCGCGTAGCTATTGTAGTGGTTGCCTGAGGTGGCGCAGGAGCCCATAGAAATGACATACCGCGGTTCCGGCATCTGGTCGTAGATGCGGCGGATCACCGGCGCCATCTTGCGCGCCACTGTGCCGGCGATGATCATGAGATCGGCCTGCCGTGGCGAGGCCCGAAAGACCCCGGCACCAAAGCGATCCAGGTCGTACCGCGACGACACCGTCGCAATCATTTCAATGGCGCAGCAGGCGAGGCCGAACGTCATCGGCCACAAAGCCGACTTCCGAGACCAATTCACGACCGCGTCCAGATTGGTCGTCAGAATATTCGCTTCAAACTGCCGTTCTAAAAAGCTCATGTCGCTTCGCTCCAGTTCTGAGTGCTGAGTTCTGAGTCTCGGGTTTCCGAACGCAACTCATAACTCACAACTCAGAATTGCGCGCCTTCGGCGCGCTAGTCCCATTCGAGCGCCCCCTTCTTCCAGGCATACCAGAATCCCACCAGCAGGATGCCGAGAAACACGAGCATTTCGATGAGCCCCAGCAGGCCGAGTGATTGAAACCGGACGGCCCAGGGCATCATGAAAATGATCTCGATATCGAAAATGACGAACAGCATCGCGATGATGTAGTAGCGCATCGGAAACTGGATGCGTGCGTCGGAAAACAGCGGGCTTCCGCTCTCATACGGAGCCAGCTTGGCTCGATAGGGACGACTCGGACGGATAAGCGAGCCGACGAGCAGTGCGCCGGTGGTAAGGGTAAAGGCAATGCCGATATACAAGAGAATCGGTATGTAGTTCTCCGGAATGGCTGTGTTACCCATGTTTCAACCAGTCGAAAAAGGTACAAAGTCTGAACGTCTTCAAGTCGAGAGACATGATGACTTTAGGACGTGAGGACGTTCGACTCAGTTCGCGCTAGCGCCGAGCCGAAGAAGGGTTTGAATCTCAAGCCGTCCAGTTCCGGATGACTCATTCCCTTGTGTTGAACGAGCACCTTAAACGTGCTCCCCATGCCATCCGGCTTTAGGAGATGAATCGCGGCGCGAAACTCCGGGCTCTCGGGCTCCAATTCCCCGATCATCGCTTCAACGCCGAGCCCCATCAGAAAACTCATTTGGTTCGTGAACCCCGTCACACGGAGTCCCTGCTTCTCACCGACAGAAGCCAGACTCGAAAAATCCACGTGGGCGGTCATATCCTGGTCGCCGACGCGGATGAGGGGATCGTCGTTTGTCTGCTGTTGGAAGTAGCAGAGGAAGGTGCCGTCCTTCCGCTCAGGCCCATAGAGATCCTGCGCCGTATGGCCGTAATCGATCGTCAAAACAAATCCACGATCCATCCGCCGAGCGACCTGCTCCATCCAGTCCATAGCTTGGAGATTCACCTCGGTTCGGTAGCCTTCCAGCCACGGGATATTCAGTTGCTGTAGATATTGAGTGAGCGCGGCTGTCGACAAGGGCTTGAGGCAGTCCACAAAGCGTCCGTCTCTATAGTCTACACAGAGTTCTTCGGTCCGTCCGTCCGTGACTTGAATCCGGTGCACCGGAAAGGCATCGATCAGTTCATTGCTGAAGAACAGACCGGTCACGCTCTGCGGGGCTAGCCCATCAAGGCCTTCCACCCAGGTGACAAGGCCCGGCTTGCTGAGCCAGGGCGCCAGGTTCTGGCGCTGCAGTTTCCGCATGGCAGGACTCCGTTCGATCAGGACATAGCGGACACGTGTTGCGATGTCATCCTGTTCGGCATGGAGCGCCGTCAGACAATCTCGAGCTAATAAGCCTTTGCCGGGACCCATTTCGACGATCGTAAAAGGGGTGGGGCAGCCCAATAATTCGTTTATTTGTTTGGCCTGTGCGGCAATCGCACGGCCGAGAATTGGGTATACATCGGAGCTGGTGTAGAAATCGCCGGACCAGCCGATACGTTCAAGGTTCGCACCGTCCGGTTGGCGCATGTAATAGCCGAATTGAGGGTGATAGAGAGCCAGTTCCATAAAGCGGACGAAGGGAATAGGTCCGTTAATGGTGATCTCGGACGAAATAGCCGCGACGAGTTCAGGATGTCCGGTTGTCACAAACAACTCCCCTTATCTCATCGACAACACACAAAAAGTGACTGCACATGTCGAGGTGACACCCCACCCCTCCCGCTAGAAGGGTTAACAGAGAGCCGAAAGTGGCGTAGATTAGCCTTGAATTTGCCGCTAAGTCAAGGCGGAGAGTATTGGAAACTCAGGCAAATATCCCTATTCGAGGGGGATGGGGGCTGATGATCTTCTGTGCTCGTGCAACGCGCGGCCTCGGAAGGCCCTCGTTGGACGCGCTCAGTGGAAGATCAATCAGCCCCCATCCCTGAAGAAATAACGAGCAAGCTTGGAGGGATCATTTTGTATATCGATTGACCGTCTTTCGATCCGGTGGGAAAGAGATGGGAAAAGATGGGGTCATTGTGAGGTGTTCGCCATGGCGTCTGCCATATTTCAGTGGATAATGACGACCACGCACGACGGCATTGCGACGCTTCGGCGCAGTTTTTAGTCGTGTGTGGTGATGTGAAATGCAGGTCAGTAGCGGTGAAGGCCCGTCGTATTATGGCGACGCCGAAGCTCCACGCCCTTTGTCAGCCGAGCCTCTTCACACTCCGTGGCACTTCTTGTATTTTTTCCCGCTGCCGCAGGGGCAGGGGTCGTTTCGGCCGACTTTGTCATCGTTTCGCTGAACCGTCTGAGGGGCGACCGGTGTTTCTCCCCGATTGAGGATGAGTGGGGGAAGGGGGCGTGAGATGACGGGTGGTGGCGGTGGGGCGGCGGGTTGCTCTTCGTGCCGGACCGCCTGGACGTGAAAGAGCCGATCAAGCGCGTCGGACTTGACTCGTTCCATCATGCCGGAAAAGAGATCGTAGCCTTCGCGCTTGTACTCAATGAGCGGATCTTTCTGCCCGTAACCGCGCAATCCGATCCCGTCGCGCAGGTGATCCATTCCGAGGAGATGGTCTTTCCAGTGGTGGTCGATGACTTGGAGCATGAAGTTCTTCTCCAGGAAGCGCATTAATTCCGGGCTCAGATCCTGTTCTCTCCGGTCATAGGCGTCGCGTAACTGCGCGCGAAGATCTTCGAGCAACGCGTCGCGTCCCATGGTGCGGAGTGGCTCGCCGCCGTCGCCCTTGCCCTGGGAGATGTCGAGTCCGAACTGGCTGAGCATGATTTCAGCGAGCCCTTTGATATCCCATTCCTCTGGGTATTGTTCAGCCGGGCAATAGATGTTCAGCGCGGAGTCCACCAGGCCGTCCATCATGTCGCGAAGATCGTCTTTCAGATTCGTTCCGCCCAAGACGGCGCGTCGGCGTTGGTAAATCACCTCGCGCTGCTTGTTCATGACGTCGTCGTACTCCAGCAGCTGTTTCCGGATGTCGAAGTGATGGCCTTCGACCTTTTTCTGGGCGTTAGCGATAGCCCGGGTGACCATGCCGTGCTCGATCGGGATGCCTTCTTCCATGCCGAGCTTGAGCATCATTTGGGAGACCCGCTCGGAGGCGAAGATGCGCATCAGGTCGTCTTCCAACGACAGGTAGAAGCGTGACGAACCAGGGTCGCCCTGGCGACCGGCGCGGCCTCGGAGCTGGTTGTCGATCCGGCGGCTTTCATGGCGTTCGGTCCCGAGAATGTGGAGTCCGCCGGCCGCGATGACTTCTTGTTTGTTCTTCTCGCAGTCGGCCCGAATCTCTTCGAAGATCTCCAGTTTGCGCGCATCTGTCAGGTTCTCTTCCCGGTACAGGATCTGCTTGAACATGAAGTCGGGATTGCCGCCCAGGACAATGTCGGTGCCGCGGCCTGCCATGTTCGTGGCGATGGTGACGGCACCCTTGCGTCCGGCCTGGGCGATGATCTCGGCTTCCCGCTCATGCTGCTTGGCGTTGAGGACGTTGTGTTTGACGCCACTCCGGCTCAAGAGGCCGGCGAGGCGTTCGGATTTTTCGATGGAAATCGTGCCGACCAAGACGGGCTGGCCACGCTCGTGGCATTCCTTGATCTCTTCGACGATCGCGGCAAACTTCTCTTTCTCGGTTCGGTAGACGACATCCGCGTAATCCAGCCGGATCATGTTGCGATTGGTCGGGACCACGTTGACGTCGAGATTGTAGATCTTGGCAAACTCCGCCGCTTCTGTGTCCGCCGTGCCGGTCATGCCGCTGAGCTTCTTATACATCCGGAAATAGTTCTGGAAGGTGACCGAGGCCAACGTTTGATTCTCGTTGGCGATCTTCACGCCTTCTTTGGCTTCGACGGCCTGGTGCAGGCCGTCGCTCCAGCGGCGTCCCGGCATGAGTCGCCCGGTGAATTCATCCACGATGATGACTTCGCCCTCTTTCACGACATAGTCCACATCCCGGTTGTAGAGGGCATAGGCCTGGAGCGCCTTGACGACGTGGTGGACGAGTTCCATATGGGCGGGGTCGTAGAGGTTGTCCACGCCGAGCAATTTCTCGACCCGGACGTTCCCGTCTTCGGTCAACGACGCGGTCTTCGTTTTTTCCTCGACCGTATAGTCTTGGTCCAGTTTCAGCTGCGGGATGATCGCGTTGATGCGGTAGTAGAGATCGGTCGTTTCATCCGTCGGACCGGAGATAATCAAAGGCGTACGGGCCTCGTCGATAAGGATACTGTCGACTTCGTCTACGATGGCGTAGTGCAACTCGCGCTGCACGCACTGGGCCAAATCGGTGACGACCAGG
>JAENWB010000197.1:0-2887 GCA_016650275.1 Nitrospiraceae bacterium
ACCATGCCCGCCTTCCAGGATCCTCATCTGGAAGAGGTCGGTTGGGAAAACTTCCTCGGCATGACCGTCGGCCAGGCGGTTTTGTGGGCCGCCACCGACGTGGACCCCAAGAACGAGAATCCCGAGCTGACCACATCCGAGCCCTACGTAATGGGCTCCCACGCGACCTGCTCGGGTGCCTGGTGCTCGGGTCCCGAGGACGTTTCCCCTCCCGAGTATTTCTGGGGCTACAACCGCATGACGACGATCGAAGGCCTGTTCGGCGCCGGTGACGCGGTCGGCGGTACGCCGCACGCCTTCTCATCCGGCTCGTTCACCGAAGGTCGTCTCGCTGCGAAAGCCGCCTGCAAATACATCGACGACGGAAAGGCCGAAGGCATTGTCGTATCCGATGAGCAGATCAACCGCCGCAAGAAAGAGATCTACAAGCCGCTGGAGCATTACAGGATATACCGCAATGTGATCGTGGCGGGCGACGTCAACCCGCACTACATCAATCCCAAGCAGGGCCTGGACCGTCTGCAGAAGCTGATGGACGAGTATTGCGGCGGAGTGACCGTCAACTACATGACCAACGAGAAGCTCCTGAGTATCGGTCTCAAGAAGCTCAAGATCATGGAGGAAGACCTTCAGAACTTGGCCGCGAAGGATATTCACGAGTTGCTGCGCGCGTGGGAATTGATGCACCGTCATCGCGCTGCAGAGTGCGTCACGCAGCACACGCTGTTCCGCAAGGAGACCCGTTGGCCGGGTTACTACTACCGGGGCGACGCCATGAAGTTGGACGACGAAAACTGGCACGTGCTGACTGTTTCGCGTCGTGATCCGGAAACCGGCGAATACACCATGGAGAAAGCGCCTTGTTATCACTTGGTTGCGGACGACGAGTAGCAATATCCCCGGGCAGAAGCTCGCGTTGACCTTCTGCCTGGCGCAGAAGAGACCAGCATGTCGTGCGTTGTGCACCCTATCAAGCTGGTCGCTTCCGGTCGCCGAGAGCCCCGCATGAACATTATTGAAAAAAACGATGAAGAGATTCTGGCTATAGCCGATCCCCTGTGGCGCGGCCTCGTCACATTTTCGAACGAAGGCAAATACGGAGAATTCGTAAAGAACTTTTCCACTTCCCTGGCGCTTGCCATGAATCAGGTTGTAGCGGGCCACCAGTTCGCAAATAGTGAACTGGCGAGAAGTCTGGCTGAAGACGTCGACTCGCTCGGCATTATTCGCCGGGGCGAACATGTGACGGTCCTTTACCGGCAGCGGAGCACTAAAAAGCAAGGCGAATGGCTTGGCAGACTTGTCCTCGGCTATGAAGATGGAGAGGTCAGGATTTTTGGTGCATCCATCTTCTGAGCAGTTCGTTCGGATTCGACATGAGTGAAACCATCCAAGACGGCAAGTTTGTCGAACTAACCTACAGGGTGACCGACAAGAAATCGGGGCATGTCCTCACCCGGGTCGAATTCCCGTTGGGCTATGTTCACGGACGCAATGAAATTCTGGCCCCTTCCGTCCATAAGGAGTTGGAGGGCAAGTCCGCTGGCGACTTCATCGAAGTGCCAATCGATGGCAATCAGATCTTCGGCCCCAGAGACGAGTCGCTGGTTTTTACCGATCACATCGAGAGCGTCCCCGAGGAGTATCGGCAAATCGGCACCGCCATCCTCATGGAAAACGACAAGGGCCAGACCCGCAGCTTTATCGTGACGCGAATGGACGACGAGACACTGACTATCGATGGCAACAATCCGCTTTGCGGCAGAGCGGTCGTCTTTAAGCTCGAGATACTCACCGTGCGCGACGCAACTGATGAAGAGATAAGAGCGGGCGGGGCGATCATTGCGGGCGCGGATATCGACCCGTCACTCATGAGACCTGTTTGAGCAGCAGTGTTGAATGGCATCGGACAAATTTAGGCTATGATACTTGCACTTGCAATTCTGACTTCACGGAAAAAAGGTGATTTATGAGCGAGCAAAAACCCACTACCAAAGTTCCTGACGGCCATACGCTTTTTTTGACAACGCGTCAGATGGCTCCAAACGAAAAGGGGTTTGTTGGTTACGAAACCGTCTGGAAACCGTTTCAGAAGGAAGTCGAATACAAGACGCCGAAACAGCCGTAGGCGTCATACCGTAGCATAGATGGGCCGGATCGCGCGGCTAGGATGCGAACCCATGAAGGGGATTGCCTCAGCGGCGATTGATTGGTTCACGGTCTGCGATGGGAGTGGTGTGGGCCTTGCGGAAATCGACCCCAAGCACATCAATCGCGAGCTGACCTCGTCCGAGCCTTATGTCATGGGCTTTCATGCCACTTGTTCAGGCGCGTGGGCAAGCAGGCCGGCAGACTACGCTCCTGCGGAGTATCAGTGGGGCTACAACCGCATGATGACGGTCGACGGGCTGTTCGGGGCCGGCGACACCATCGGCGGCACCGCCCACAAGTTTTCGTCAGGGTCGTTCACGGAAAGCCGGATCGCCGCCAAGGCTGCGGTCAAGTACGTGAAGGACATGGGGAAAGACCAGCCCCAGGTCAGCGAACAGGAATACACGGACCTCGAAAAGGTGATCTTCCAGCCGCTGGAGAACTACCGGGTCGGCCGCAACGAGATCACAGCCGGCACCGTATCGCCGAGTTATCTGCTGCCGATCCATGGTCTACAGCGTCTCGAGAAGATCATGGACGAATACGTCGGCGGCATCAGCACCAACTACATGACGAACAGCAAGCTGCTCGACCGCGGACTCGAGTTGCTGGCCATGCTGAAGGAAGACATGGCCCACATCGGTGCCGAAGATCTACACCAGCTTCAGCGCACGTGGGAGCTGCACCACCGGCTTCTGGCCTCGGAGTCCGTGACCCATCACACGCTGTTCCGCAA
>JAENWB010000198.1:0-2005 GCA_016650275.1 Nitrospiraceae bacterium
CATTGGCCTATTTCAGCGGACCGTGTTGACGCTACAGCGCGCCGGCATTCGACAGCTTATGGTGTTGGTCGGGCCGGAGGAAGATCAGCTCAAACAAGCGCTGTGTAAAGGGTCACGCGTGACGATCCCCGTGCGCTGGTTACCGATCCGTGAGTTTCCGTTGGATGATCCACGCACATGGGAGGTGCTGGCTGCTGAAATTCGCGGCTTCTGTCTCCTGTCCGGCGTACAAGGGGTGTTTGCAAGCCCCTTGATCGAGAGCCTGCGCCATGAGGTGCAGGAGGGCCAGTCGATCATCGTGGTACGAGCGGATCACGAGCGAGATCGACAGTCACGCCGGTCGAATTTACGCTTGAAGGCGCAGGCAGGAGGACTCCTCTCGATCACCTCGAAACAGGACGATGCCGCGTTGGTGGCGACAGATCTGGTGGTGCTGCCTGCCAGTTTCATGAGCGCTGCCGGTCACGTCAATGTGGAAATCGGTACGGTGCCGATCCGTCGATGGCTCGAACGGGCCGCGGTGGACGGGCATCTGCGGGTGTTATCTACGGAGACGAACCAGTCCCACTGGTATCAGGACGCGCGCGATGCCGCCGATATCAAGGCCGCTGAGAATCAGCTCTTCAATTCCCTCAAGGGCGAATTCGAGGGTTTCGTCGACCGGTTCTTCAATCGGAAAGTCTCCCGCTGGTTCACACGTATCTTTCTCGCCGCAGGGCTCTCGCCGAATGTCATTACGATCCTGGCGACCCTGGTGGGGCTGGTCGCAGCCGCGGGCTTTGGCGCCGGGACCTACAGTACTGGCATTATCGCCGCGCTGTTGTTCCAACTGGCGGCGATCATCGATTGCTGCGATGGTGAAGTAGCCAGGCTGACCTTCACCGAATCGCCGTTCGGGGCCTGGCTCGATATCACCATGGACAACGTGGTGCACATGGCCATCTTCGCCGGCATTGCCGTGGGATTCTACATGCGTCTGGCTGGGAGCGACGGCGCATGGGTCCCTCTTGCCCTGGGTTCGGCAGCGGTCCTTGGAAATGGGCTTTCGTTTTGGCTCGTCACCCGTGCACAAAAGATCAAGGCCTCGAGTGGATGGAAGACACCGGTGCAGGCTGCCTGGTCGGACTTCATGCTCAAGAATGTCGCGAGCCGTGACTTTTCCGTCGTCGTACTGATATTCGCTGTGATCGGCAAGCTCGAATGGTTTCTCGGTCTCGCCGCGATCGGATCTGTGGTGTTCTCGCTTCTGATGCTCTGGGTCATCAGACCGTCCGCCAGGACCCGTGCTTAACAGAAAAGATGGGAAGGGCACCCATATTGGTCCTGTGCTCCCGGAACGCGCGCCCTGAGAAGGGCCTCGTTCGACGGCCGCACTTAGACCAACATGGGTGCCCTTCCCAAAGGGAAAAACGAGCGAGCTTGGAGGAAGTATCTATATCGTTCGATGCGAGCAGTGAAGGACAACCTTGGCCGCTCCCTTGCTGGAGAGGTGAACATAAAGATACGCTCCGCTATAACCTGTCTGGTTGTTCTCACCGTGGATTCCTAGTCTAGCGTGCTAAAACTTTCCCTACTCGTCGTCGGTCTCCTCACCCTCGCGTTCATCGTCTGGCATATCGGTCCCGGACAGATCTACGAGGCGGCGGCGCAACTCGGGCCGGTCGCGCTCCTTGTCCTGCTGATTCCCTCTGTCATCATGTATGTCGTCGAAGCGTACGGATGGAAAGTCACGTTGGGGCCGTCGGCGAAGGATATTCCGTTCTGGCGTGTGCTCGCGATCCGGACTGCCGGTGAAGTGGTAAACATGACCACGCCCACCGCCTACGTCGGAGGTGAGCCGCTTAAAGCCTATCTCCTCAAAAAGCAGAACGTGCCGATGGTGGAGGGGCTCGCCTCGGTCATCATTGCAAAAACGACGATGACGATTGCCGAAGTGTTGTTTATTTTGCTCGGCATCGCGTTGGGGGTGTGGCTGTTAGGCGGGAACGATTCATCCGGTCAGACC
>JAENWB010000199.1:0-25716 GCA_016650275.1 Nitrospiraceae bacterium
CCAAGCCTGGGGCGCCGAGGTGGCGAGCCAATGCTGCAGAAACTGCTTTTGTCCTGGCGTGAGCACCTGTTTGATCTGATGTGAGCGGCCTTGAAGGGGTTGTAGAAATCCGACCCGCTTCTGAAAATCCAATGTCGCCGTGCGGACATACATGTTCGTAAAAGCCGTCGGTTTTTCGTCCTCTCCATCGCCTTGAATCCAAACCGATAAAAACTTCTCTAACTGGAGTCCGGCGCTATCCATGGCAGGATCAGTATCGTGAAACAGCTCGTTTTCCGATTCTTTGAGCGGAATAGCCTCAGCGGACCTAAACATGAAGTTGCGTTTCCACATGTTATCGCTCATCCAAAAGGTGGCATAGTGGCGGCGGATCACGGACAAAGTCAAGCCACGCGCCAGCTGTTTCCGTTATCTTGACAATGGAGAAGCTCGTTTGATAACGTGTTGAAATTGTTTAATCTCTTTGCCATGTTAGGAGTTTTCATGCAGGTCAAAATCAATGGCAAGGCAGAAGAGATTTCAGGGGGAACGGTCCTCGATCTTCTCCAGGCCAAAAAGATAGAACCGCAAATGGTTGCGGTCGAGGTCAACGACACCATGTTGGACAGGAATCTTCTCGCCACCACCAGCCTGAACGACGGCGACCGGGTCGAATTTCTGTTTTATATGGGAGGTGGCCGGTGACGATGCCGCTGCACAAAGACATTACCGAATTGATCGGGCGGACTCCCCTTGTCCGTCTGAACCGGTTGTCCCCTACAGGCGGGGCGACGATCTATGGAAAAGTCGAGTTCTTTAATCCCGGGGGAAGCGTCAAGGATCGGATCTGCCTCAGTATGATCAACGAGGCGGAACGACTGGGCGCATTGACGCCCGGTGGCACAATCGTCGAACCGACCAGCGGAAACACCGGGATCGGACTGGCATTGGTCGCCGCGGTCCGTGGCTATAAGCTGATCCTCGTGATGCCGGAGAGCATGAGCATGGAACGGGCGAGTCTCTTATCGTCCTATGGCGCGCAGCTCGTCTTGACGCCGGCCTGGGAAGGGATGAGGGGCTCGATCCGCGAGGCGGAGAGCATCATCGCCCAAAATCCGTCGTACTTTATGCCGGATCAGTTTTCGAATCCGGCCAATCCGGCCATGCATAAAAAGACCACCGCGCTGGAGATTCTCGAGTCGCTCGACGGAAAGATCGATGCGTTTGTGGCGGCAGTAGGCACGGGCGGCACTATTACCGGATGCGGGGAAGTGTTTAAGGAGCGGAATCCCAACGTGAAAGTGATTGCGGTTGAACCGACTGGATCGCCGGTCTTATCGGGCGGAGAGCCAGGACCCCATAAGATTCAGGGGATCGGCGCGGGGTTCATCCCGAAAGTGTTGAACCGGGCCATTCTCGATCGTGTGATGACAGTGACAGACGACGAGGCCTATCAAACAGCCAAGCAGCTTTCGAAGAAGGAAGGTCTCTTGGTGGGAATTTCTGCCGGGGCCAACGTGTTCGCCGCGCAAAAGGTGGCCCAGGAGCTTGGGCCAGGCAAGAACGTGGTCACCATCCTCTGTGACACAGGTGAACGGTATATCAGTATCGAAAAGTATTTTAACATTTAAGCGCAAGGCAAGGGGCAAGTGGCGAGAGGGGTTGGAGAAAGAGCTAATCTGGTTATACCCCTAGCCTATAGTCTTTAGCCTGGACGAAGTCATGGAATTTACCGAAGATCAGATAAGCAGATATAGCCGCCACATTCTCCTGCCTGAAGTCGGTGGCAAGGGACAAAAGAAGATCGCCAAAGCCAAGATTCTCCTGGTCGGCGCGGGAGGTCTTGGTTCGCCTGCGGCGCTCTATCTGGCTGCAGCCGGTATCGGTACTATCGGCCTCATCGATAGCGATGTGGTGGACCTGACCAATCTTCACCGTCAGATTCTTCACCATACGTCGGACGTAGGCCGTCCCAAAGTCCTCTCGGGCAAAGAAAAGATTCAGGCGTTGAACCCCGACGTCCAGGTCTCGATGTACGAAGAGCGGCTGACGGCCGGCAATGCGCTGAAGATCATCGGCGACTACGACATTGTCATCGACGGGGTCGACAACTTTACGGCCAAGTTTTTGATCAACGACGCCTGTTTCTTTACCGGGAAACCGTTAGTCCACGGCGGCATCCTTCGCTTCGACGGGCGCGTCACGACCATTGTGCCGAAGCAGTCTGCCTGCTATCGTTGCATCTTCAAGACTCCGCCGCCAGCTGGGTTGGTAGCCTCCTGCCAGGAGGCGGGCGTGATCGGCGTGTTAGCCGGTATCATTGGAACGATCCAAGCGACTGAGGCTTTGAAACTCATCCTGGGTATCGGTCATCCTCTCACGAATCGATTCCTGGATTTCGATGCACGTAAGACGCAGTTCAGAGAAATCAAAGTGAAACGCAATCCAGACTGCGCGCTTTGCGGAGCGCACCCGACGATTACAGAACTGTTCGATGACGGCGATCCGTTTGCCGGCTGTGCCGTCCGGCCGTAATCATTGACGCGCGAGGTAGAGTCACCATGGCCAAAATGAAAGCGCTAGTCTGTCGCGAGTGCGGAAAAGAATATCCGACGAAGGCAATCCATGTCTGCGAGATGTGCTTTGGCCCCCTCGAGGTGAAATACAACTACGAGGAGATCAAGAAGGGCATTTCCCGCAAGAAGATCCAGGACGGGCCACACAGTATCTGGCGCTATGCCGATCTCCTGCCGGTGGAAGGGCCGACCTTTCTCGGCCCGCATGCCGGGATGACCCCGCTGGTGCGCGCCAAAAATCTCGGCGCCTACCTCGGATTAGACGAGCTCTACATTAAGAACGATACGGTCAATCATCCTACGCTGTCGTTTAAAGATCGCGTGGTGGCCATCGCCATCACCAGGGCTCGCGAATTGGGATTTGAAACCATTGCCTGTGCCTCCACCGGTAACCTGGCCAATTCCGTCGCCGCCCATGCAGCTGCCGCAGGCATGCGCGCCTACGTATTCATTCCCGGCGATCTGGAAGCCGCCAAGGTCCTCGGGAATTTGATCTATAAGCCGAATGTGGTCGAGGTCGAAGGCAATTACGACGACGTCAATCGCCTTTGCAGCGAAATAGCCGGCGAACATGCCTGGGCCTTTGTGAATATCAACATTCGCCCCTACTATGCGGAAGGTTCGAAAACGCTGGCGTTCGAAACCGTGGAGCAACTCGGCTGGCGCACGCCGGACCAAGTGGTCATCCCCATGGCGTCTGGCTCGCTCCTGACCAAGATCTGGAAGGGGCTCCATGAAATGAAGGCCTTGGGTCTCGTCGACGACGTGCGGACGAAGATCAACGGGGCACAAGCCGAAGGCTGTTCCCCCATTTCCACAGCCTTCAAGGCGGGACGGGATTTCTTCAAACCGGTGAAGCCCAAGACCATCGCCAAATCGCTGGCCATCGGCAATCCCGCCGACGGGTACTACGCCCTCAAAGCAACCGCCGAGAGCAAGGGCGCCATGGACATGGTCTCGGACGAAGAAGTCGTGGAAGGAATCAAGCTGTTGGCGCAAACCGAAGGGATCTTCGCAGAAACCGCCGGCGGCGTGACGATCGGCGTGCTCCAGAAGTTGGTAAAACAAGGCACGATCAAAAAAAGCGACGTGACGGTCGCCTATATCACCGGCAATGGCTTAAAGACCCAGGAAGCCGTGATCGATGCGATCGGCAGGCCTCACCGCATTCAGCCGAGTCTTGTCAGTTTTGAGCAAACCTTTAAGATAGGGAAACACGGTGGTGGTGACGTATGATTAAAGTTCGCATTCCAACCCCGCTCCGTCCTCTGACGAAGGGACAGGGAGAGGTCGACACACAGGCCCACACGATCGTCGAAATGATCGACACCTTGAACGCCTCCCACCCCGGGATTAAGGATCGCCTCTGCGACGACACTGGAGAGCTTCGTCGTTTCGTGAATATTTACGTCAACGAGGAAGATGTTCGATTCCTCAAGGGCAAAGAGACCTCGCTCAAAGACGGCGACGAAGTCTCGATCGTGCCCGCCATTGCGGGAGGCGCATCATGCCGAACATGAAGGTTCACATTCGGTTTCCAGAAGACAAGATCAAAGAACCGGTCATCTATCAGATCGGTCACGAATTCAAGGTCGTCACCAACGTCCGGCGAGCAGACGTGCGTGAAACCACCGGCTGGATGGATCTCGAGCTGACCGGGGAGAGCACCGAAATCGACCGGGCGATCGCAGGCCTTCGCAAGAAAGGTGTCATCGTCGACCCGATCGAATTGAATGTCGTCGAATAGGAGCACGCTGACAAGAAGCCAAGCTACAGGCTGACAAGCAGATGCACGTTGTCAGCTTGCACTCATGTCAGCTTGTCAGCAGAAACAGCTATGGAACTCACTGAACAACAGATTCAACGGTACAGCCGTCAGATTATACTCAGCGACGTAGGCGGCAAGGGCCAGATAAAGCTGAGTAAGGCGAAAGTCTTGCTCATCGGCGCCGGTGGGCTTGGCTCGCCTGCCGGACTCTATCTTGCTGCCGCCGGTGTCGGCACCATCGGTCTGGTCGATGGTGATGTCGTCGATCTCTCGAACTTGCAGCGGCAAATCCTTCACTCCACAGCCACGGTCGGCATGCCAAAAGTAGAGTCTGGTCGCAAAACCCTGTCGGCGATCAACCCGGAGATCACGATTAAGACCTATCACCAAAATGTCGACAGCGACAATATTCTTCCGCTGGTATCCGCGTTCGACATCGTGTTGGACGGATCTGACAACTTTGCCACGCGGTTTCTCGTGAATGACGCCTGCTTCTTCGCCAAAAAGACGCTCATTTCTGCCAGCATGTTCCGCTTTGAAGGTCAGCTCACGACGATCAAGCCCCATGCCGACTATCCCTGCTACCGCTGCCTCTACCCGGAGCCACCACCGGCTGGCCTCGTTCCAAATTGCCAAGAAGCCGGCGTCTTAGGAGCCCTCGCTGGAACCATGGGCATTCTTCAAGCGTCGGAAACGATCAAAGAAATTCTCGGTATCGGCGAAACCCTGGCCGATCGCCTACTCATTTACGACGCCTTGGAGATGAAGTTCAGAAAAGTCCGCCGTCCCAAAGACCCGGCCTGCCGCCTCTGCGGGCCCGCACCGACGATCACCAATCTGCGCAGTGACTACACAGTCACCTGCACGATCTAATGAAGCCCGGTCTGAAAGTCAAAAGTCGTCAAGTCGGAAAGTCTTCGCAATGACCAGTCATATTGAAACGACTTTAGGACTTTCAGACTTTTAAACCCGATGACAACTCCCCTTCACATCCCTCAAGCAATCCTCGACGATATGGTGGCCCATGCCAGGGAACTCGATCCCTATGAGTGTTGCGGGCTCCTGGCCGGAGCCAACGGGGCCGTCACCCATGTCTATCGAATCAAAAATATCGTGGCACTCGAGGGAGCCGAGAAATTGTCTTCCTTTGACCCGGCAAAGGCTGCGCACTTGGAACGACTGTCACCGGCCGAACGCGCAGAGATTGCCTTCGTGATGGATATGCAGGACTTTTCCGTTGCGAAGAAGGATATGCGAAACAAAGGGCTCGACCTGCAAGTGGTCTACCACTCCCATCCCCACGACCCGGCTCGCCCCTCCATCACGGACATCAAGATTGCCACCGACTACGAAGAAATCTGGCCAAAAATAAATTTACCAATCCCCGCCTATCTGCTCATCTCCCTCATGGAAAAATCGAAACCGGATATCCGCGGATACTGGATCAAGGGTGGGACGGTCACGCCAGCGCACATCACAACTACGGCCTAGCAGGCTTGTGAAAACGGCCCCCAACGTCGTTCTCGGCTCATCAAAATCCTCAACGTACCCCAGAGGGTACGCCTCCGGTTTTGACTTGCCTGCGGCCTTGTTGGATGACCGTTTTGACAAGCCTGCGGGAACGTACTCATGTTGTGGTATACATACTGACCTTCGAAGTTCTCGCGTACCAGCATTATTTTCCCACAGCCTGCTAACGACGTTCGGAAGACCACCGCGGCGCGGAACTTTCTGAATTGTTTCCCCTTGGCCCTAGTGCGATAATGGTTTCCTAATTGACCTCATTAGCAGGAGTGCTCGCCATGTCATACATGCGTACGACTCTTCTCACCGTCTTCTCCAGTTTCTTCCTCCTCGGCCTGATCTCGTCCCCTAGCTTTGCCGAGGACAAAAGTTTCTACAGCCCCGTCATTCGTGTCGATACGGAAAGCCATCGCATCTTGATATCCACCTATGGGTCCGTGTTCTGGATCGACGTTCCGGATACCGCCAAGCCGCACATCGAGAAACTCCCGATATCAGGCCTGGCGGATTTCGTCGTTGAGATGAGAGAGAATGGACAAGCGCCCCTGCTGAAGACCTGGAAAGTGAAATCGGGGGAGACAAGCTGCACGTACTTCGATGGGAAAACCTGCCGGTAACTTCGGTGCTCGTGAAGCGTCGTTCGTCTCTCGTAACAAACCCACAGGCATGCGGCAAGGGGCCAGAGTTGTTCCATTTGCCTCGCCTCCTCGCTTGCGACTCTTAGTCCTGACAATACGAACTACGCTTCAGCAAGAAACAAGTCGCGTTCCGACAAACTGGCAGATAGGCTAACAACCAAACTCTCACCGCCGGAGTCGCTGCAATACCATGATGCCTCGCGAAACCAGTTTGTCAGCCCCGGTCAGGGGCAGCACATGGTTCGGCGGGAGTGCATACTGAGGCACCAACCTGCTGCCAGCGCCCGCAGCGGTCAAACTACCTCGACCATCCATCTTCCTCACTCGCACCGTCAAACCGATTCCGGGGGCAACAGGTGATTCAATCCGTTATCTCCCAGAAACTCGATCTCTCCCGTGACGACATCATACATCGCACCGACGATCGCGATCCGCCCCTTTCGGACGAGGCCGTCGAGCGTCTGGCTCTGCTCGCGCATCCGTTCAACAACCCGCGCCACATTGCGGCGGGCTACGCCATCGACGAACGATTCCTTCTCGGCCGCCGACAGTTGCTCGGCATCCCGGCAGGTGACTGGGTCGGTCGATTGCTGAATGTCACTCACGATGTGGTCGAGGTGCTGGCAGCCGGTGGCCTCGGCGGGCGTCCTGGCATCACCGATGAGGTTGACGGCCGCGGTCACGGCACCGCACCGGGTGTGCCCCATGACCAGAACCAGCTTCGCCCCGGCCACGGCACACCCGTACTCCGCGCTGGCCAGCACCTTCCGGCTGGTGACGTTGCCGGCGATGCGGACGCTGAAGATGTCGCCCAGGCCCATGTCGAAGACCAACTCGGCGGGCGTGCGGGAGTCGATGCAACTAAGTACGACGGCCAGGGGGTGCTGCCCGCCACCCGTGGCGAGGACCTGGCGGCCGAGATCGCGCGTCAGACGCCGACCGGTGCGGAACCGCTCGTGGCCGTCCTTCAGGATTTGCAATACCTGTTTGGGGGTGACCGAAGCCTGGAGCTCGCGGGTGGAGTAGTCCACGTATTGGGTCTGGTCGTCGAGCTCATACGTGCTCCGAAATCCGAGTAAACTCACCGCCACACCTCGCGCCGGTCCCGTTTGCTGCTTGAAGTCTCGGATCAGGCCAAGCACGTCCGGGTCGATGTAGTCCGTGCTCTGTGCGTCGAGCAACACATCCCCGCCGCGGGGCACCTCGTCTAACACTTTGGACAAGGCGGCGCGATTCAGGAAACTCACCTGGTTGGACAGTTCGATGTGCAACACGTCACCACCCAGGTGCTTCTCCACAAAGCGGCGGATCGGGCGGCGCATGTTACTGTCGAGGATGAAGGCGAGGCTCACCGTCAACCCGATCAGAATCCCGATCAGCAGATCAGTCAGGACGATGGCCACCACTGTCAGAGCGAAGGGGGCGAACTGGTACCGCCCCTCGTTCCACATCTGCTTCACCAGCGCAGGGCTGGCCAGTTTGACCCCCGTGACCACGAGGATCGCCGCCAGGCAGGACAGCGGGATCATGTTCAGCCACATCGGCAGGAACGCGACGCTGACCAGCAGGAAAACGCCGTGGATGATCGCCGCGAGTTTCGTCTTCCCCCCGGCGTTGATGTTCACGGAACTGCGGATGATCACAGAAGTTATCGGCAGCCCGCCGATCAGCCCGGCGGTCACGTTCCCGATCCCCTGGACGAGCAGTTCCCGACTCGCGGGCGAGGTCCGCTGCTGGGGGTCGAGCTTATCGACCGCCTCCAGGTTCAGCAGCGTTTCCAGCGAGGCCACGGCCGCGATCGTCCCGGCCGCTGCATACACTGCCAGGTTGGACCACTGCGAGAAGTCGGGCAATTGCAGAAACCCCAAGAACCCGTCCAGACTGTCCGCCACCGGAACCTGCACGAGGTGGCTCGGCTCGATGACCCACTCCCCGCCGAGTTGCCGGAACAACTGGCTGATTCCGACGCCCAGCAGCACCACGATCAGCGGGGCGGGGACGACCGAGTTCTTCAAGGGCTTCCACCTAGCCCAGACGACCAACACCGCAACCGAGACGAGACCGATCGCAGCCGCGCCGGGGTGGATGTCCCCGATCGTTCGGAGCAATTCGGAGAACGTGGTCTCGTGGTCCAGTTGTTGGAATGCCAGATCCCCTTCCGGGTCGGGGTCGTGGCCGAAGAGGTGGGGAATCTGTTTCAGAATCAGGATCACCCCGATGGCGGCCAGGAGGCCCTTGATCACGCTGGACGGGAAGAAGGCGGCGATGAACCCGGCCCGGGCCAGTCCCAGACCGATCTGGATCAGCCCCGCGAGAACCACCGCCAGGAGGAACGACGGGAACGACCCGAGTGCCACGATCTGGGCGGCGACGATCACCGTCAAACCGGCAGCCGGACCGCTGATACTGGTGTGCGATCCGCTCAACATCCCCACCAGGATGCCGCCGACGATCCCGGCCAGCACCCCCGAGAGCAACGGGGCACCGGATGCCAGCGCCACCCCCAGGCACAAGGGCACGGCCACGAGGAACACGACCAAGCCGGCCGTAAGGTCGCGCGGCAGGGTGACTGATAACGGACCATTCGTCGGCATCATGAATGATTCACTCCATGCCAGGGTGGCGGGCGGTGGCAGCCCTGAACATATAGAGAGTAGTCGGTAAAAGCCATGGTGAGAGCAGCCCGACCTTGCCGGCAGCTCGATATCGGGACGATCGCCGCTTGCGGTTGGAGACGGGCAGTGGCAGCGACAACGTATAAGGATCTGTTGAGCCGACTAATCGGATTCCGTCATGCATAACCCGCTGCCGCCCATCGTTCAAGTTGAGGGGCACTCCACTAAGCTCTGCTTTCATCTCTCGTAACAAACCCCCAGGCATGCAGCAAGGGACCAGAGGTGTTCTATTTGCCTCGCCCACTTGCTTGTCGCTCCTGGCCCTGACAGTGCAAGCTACGCTTCACCGAGGAACGAGTCGCGTTTCGACAACCTAACAAATAGGCTAATGTTTAGCTCCAGTGCTGTCTTCTGTCCTGATCAGCTCGCCACTACTTCTTTCTCACGAAGATGTTTGTCCAATATGAATGTTCCAAAGGGAATAACAGACGCAATCAGTGCATACAGTGAAAAAATAAACGACCATCGTTGTCTAAAATGTAGCGTGGCTAACAGGCCAACATAGAGCACAAATAATACTCCGTGTATTGACCCCACTACTCTCACGACCTCCGGCATCCCCAAGAAGTACTTCATCGGCATAGCAATGCATAACAAGGTGAGAAATGAACTGCCTTCGGCTAAACCTATCATTCTAAAAACTCTGATCTGGCTCATGTTAACTTTTCTTCTTTCTTCCCCATCATATACAATCCGCGAATGGGTAATGATGCGGCAATTAACCAAAAAGACTCACTATCCATGTATTTTTCCACCCAGCTTCCATACGCCGTTCACACCATGCCGCGGCGCATCGTCATCCGCCGCATGTGCTCCGTCAAGGGCCACGCAGGCAACATATAATGAGGATGTTCAAAAAGCCCGTTCAGCAAGGCCGCAGCGAGTGAAGGGCCGAGGCGTACCCTCAGGGGTACGTTGAGGGTCTGAACGATGCGAGAACGACGCTGGCGGGATTTTTCAACATCCTCATTCCCCACTACCCGCCATGTCGTCGATAAGCGGCCGGTTGATGTCGGTGCAACCGAAGCAGATGGTATCAAAGAGCATATCGTGATCCGTCACAAAGTTCTTCTCGTTGGTCAATTTGTCGGCCATGACCTGATCGTAGCAGGTCTCGCAGAGCATCATCAGCCCTCGCGATACCGATACGGTTCTTCGTCCTATGCTGCCAGCCATGACGTTCTACACAGCCCCTTTCTGCCTCGCCATCCAAAAGTCTTCTGCTTCGAGATCGATCCCGCAAACGGCACATTCATAGATCTTCTCGTCAACCGGAAGTTGGATTTCCGTCCGATCGATTCGCCCGCGGCAGACATGATAAAATCGCCCGCGCGCGTCATCATTATCCAGCGGATCGCTTTCATATATCAGCACCATCGGCCAACTCTCCCCTCTTGTAGAGAGAAGTATACCGGTGGATCAGATCCCTACGCAACGGCCAGACATCTGTTAGCAGGATGCTCAAATAGGCCGTCCAGCTAGGCCACAGCGAACTATCACTCAATAAGGGGTGGTTGGGATGATCCCAACTGCGCGCGTCCAACGAGGGTCTTCTGAGACCGCGCGTTGCGCGAGCACGGGGATCGTCCCAGCCACCTCGGCCCCCTTTTCAGCATCCTGTTGTTAGACTTGGAATTGGGCGTCGTACAGCCGTGCATAAACCCCTTCATGCCCGATCAACGTCTCGTGCGTCCCGTCTTCGACGACATGTCCGTGGTCCACGACAATGATTCGATCGACGCCATGGATGGTGGAAAGGCGATGCGCAATAATGATCGTCGTCCGCCCTTTTGTGAGATCGTCCAGCGCCTCCCGAATCTTGACCTCGGTCTCCGTGTCGATATTAGACGTGGCCTCATCGAACATGACGATCGGAGGGTCCTTCAGGATCACACGAGCGATCGATACACGCTGCCGTTGCCCGACGGAGAGCTTGACGCCGCGCTCTCCGATCCAGGTATCGTACCCTTCTGGAAGAGCCATGATGAAGTCATGCGCACGGGCCACCTTCGCCGCCGCCTCAACCTCGTCCTGCCCGGCTAAGAGGTCACCGTACAAAATATTCTCTCTCACCGTGCCATTGAACAAAAATGGTTCTTGTTGGACCAGCCCGATTTGGCTTCGAAGAAAAGCCAACGGTAGATCGCGAATATCGTACCCATCGATGGTGATGACTCCCTGCGTCACATCGTAAAACCTCATCAGCAGTTTGAGCGTCGTGCTCTTTCCCGCCCCGCTCGGGCCGACAAGCGCGATACGCTCACCTGCGCGAACGGATATCGTGACGTCGGTCAAGATCGGCGCATCGGCTCGATAATCAAACCCGACGCGATGAAAGTCGACCTCTCCTCGTAATCGAGTGACTGGGGCGTGCGCGTCCGGCCGATCCCTGACCTCCGGAACGAGATCGAGCACTTCGAACACCCGTTCACTTGCGGCCAATGCATGCTGCAGCATGTGATTGACGGAGTGAATCTGATTGATCGGAACATAGAAGAGCGCAAGATACGAGATGAACATCACGAGCTCGCCCACGGAAAGACGGTGTTGCAAGACCTCAGTGGTGCCGAACCAGAGCACCATGGCCCCTCCAAGACTCCCGATCAGCATCATGCCTGGGGAGTAGTAGGACCAGAGGTACATGGCCTTCAATGTATCCTGCCGACAACGATCGCTCTTCCGGTCAAATCGATCCTGCTCGTAGGGCTGACGATTGAACCCCATCGTCTCCCGGATGCCTGCCAGCATGTCTTGCAAGAGGGCGTTCAGTTCGGCCGACCCTTTTCGAATCGCGCGATAGTACCCATGGATGCGTTTGGTGAATAATGCCGCTCCCACCACCAGCAGGGGAATAGGCACGAGCGCCAACAACGCCAGTTTCCAATTGAGCATGAACAGCACGATCATGATCCCGATCAGCGTCAGCCCGGCCGTAATGATCTCTTCGAGCCCGTCGACGAAGATGCGCTGCATGTGTTCGGTATCATTCAACACCCGCGACATGATCTCGCCCGTCGGACGATTCTCATAGAAGCTGATCGATAATCGCTGAAGCGCGGAAAATACCTGAACGTGCAGGTCATGGACGACTTGCTGCTCCAGACCATTATTCAACCGAATCCGTATCGACCCGCAGAGGTTTCGCAGCACGTAGGCGGCACAGAGCCCGAGAAATACCCATGCCATGAGCTGGGTCTGACCGGCTTGGATCACGTCGTCGATGATCACCTTGATAAGCCACGGAGGGATCAATTCGAACGCGGTTGCCAACCCGGCAAACAGGAAGGTGCCGACCACCATTGAACGGTGTGGGCTGAGATACTGGAGCACTCGGAGTAGGGTTTTCACAAGAGCAGGATCTTCACGGAAAGTTAAATGGCGGGGATGGGATCCTGTTGCCAGTACCTGCCAAATTCGTGGAGTTGCGTGAGCGTCGACATATCGGTCATCCGATCCACAAACAGTTTGCCGATGAGATGGTCCATCTCGTGTTGGATACAAACCGCATAGAGACCGGTCGCTTCGAAATCCATCGATTTGCCATATCGATCCAGCGCCTGAACTCGCACGACCGACGGCCTCGTGACCTTTCCCCGCAATCCATCAACGCTTAGACAGCCCTCCCAGCTTTCAACTAGCTGCGGACCATAGAAGATAATCTTGGGATTGATGAGAACGGTTTTGGGAAATCCATCCTCCCCCTCGCAGCCCATCACAACCAGTTGAATCGAGCGCGACACCTGAGGCGCCGCCAAGCCAATCCCTGGTTCATCCAGCATCGTATCGAGCAGATTGTCGATGAATTGCTGCATGTCGTACGTGCGAATCTCGCGAGGATCAACCTCGACCGCAGTCTGGCGCAAGATGGGATTACCGAGCTTTGCAATCGGAAGAATAGCCATGCAGTGTACCTATGATCCTTCTATCAAGCCATGCGACGAGAGGGCGAACTCATAAAATATAACACAGGGTTTTTCACCCTCGCAAGGCGCGGCTGGCCATGTGAGGCAGGTTCATCTGGTTTGTCTCGCTCAACCAAACAAACTCAATAAACCAAATACACGAGAGCAACCAGTCAGCTAGTGAGCACGCACGGGCCGTTTCGGATCCGACATTTCGAAACTGTCCTTCTGGCCGTTCCACCACTCCAACCACTCGGTCGTCCACTCTTGACGGTCCTGTTTGGTCGAGGTCTCCCAATCGTGGAACTCCGATTCATGTCGGGTCAGAATCCAGAGCGACTGCACCGCTGAGAGTGCGACAAAACGTTCCTCATCGGCAATCATCTCGATCAGCACCGGTACCACCGTCTTCTCTCTGACATACCGAGCTTCGAACGCGGCGGCTTTCCGAATCGACGAATTCTGATCCTTGGCCATCACCTCAATCGCGTCCACGGCTTTAGCCGCGTCCAATCGAACGGCCACCCGAAGTGCATGTTCACGCACCCGTGGGATCTCGTTCGGTTCCTTGGCCGCTGCGACGAGAGCCGGAGCCGCCGAGGCTGCCTTCAACATCGCAATCGTTTCAATAACGTTGTAGCGAATGCGCGGTCCCGGCATGGTCAAACCTTTGACCAGCACCGGAACGGATGGCTCGCCGAGATGAACAAATTCTCCCATCGCCCAAAACTCTTGCGCACCTTCCAGCAATGGCAGGAGGGCCTCCGCCCTCTGAACCTCTTCGGCCGTCAACGGTTTCGTATTCTGTGGGACAGATTCAGCCGGCAGGTTCTGCCCCCTTGGAGGCGCCTCGTAGGGCACCTGGACCGGAATGACCCATCCCTTCCCAATGGGCTCAGCCCACAGGGGCTGAGCCGTCCCCACCAGCACAACCAAGAAAACGATTCCCCAGGAATACACATGTCGTTGCTGCACGGTCATCCCTTTCTTCCACTTAGCCATGACTCGCATTGTGCCGATGGATGATTTCGTACGATGCCGGTAAGACCACCAACAATAGGGTCGGGCTTGCGTGAGATCCTGCGGGGATGGACTCACGAAGCGCAATCCATGATACGAAACCACCAGGCGCGAGCTCAGCAGGCTGCGGAAAAACCATAATAAGACCAGCCGAACTTTGATAACCCGTATGTCTGGGATAGGAGAGCAACGTCCTGCAAGATGCTAGAAAGGGCCATCCTGCATGGCCGCAGCGAGCGAAGAGGCGAGGCATACGCTTCGGTACGTTGAGCCTCTGTGCGATGCGAGAGCGCCGCTAGCGGACTTGTTCAGCATCCTGTCAGAAGTCGAGTCCTACCTTGGAATTAGAGTCGCGAAGATGCTTGCGGACCCGGACTTGCTCATGGTGCTTGCGCAACAACTGACGCCGAATGACGTCGCGATCTTCGGCCACGATGCGCACCAATCGATCGACATCTTCCGCATGCTCGCGAACCAATTCAGACAACTTTGCCATTTGGCTTTCAAGATGTTCTACCCGGTCGAGTGCATCTTTACTACGGCCCGCTGCCGGTTTCTGAGTCGTCTTCTGTTTCACGAGCGACGTGACCACTACATCCCGCTTCATGCGCACTCCTTTGATGAAATACTCACCGATACTCCTAGCACGATGCTGAAACACTCCGCCAGCCTCTCACATGCACGACGGGAAAGCCTAGCGCGACTTGTATATAATAGTATCGGCTCAGATTCTCACGATGTCAACGAGTCTGCTTTCTTTCTATTTCCTCAGCGTCCTGCTACAATCCGCCGCAATGCCGAACATGTTCACCATGGTGCTGGCGGGCGGGAAGGGCGAACGTCTCCAGCCCCTCACCGAACATCGGGCCAAGCCGGCGGTTCCATTTGGCGGAAAATATCGTATTATCGACTTTACCCTCAGCAATTGCCTCAACTCCGGGCTTCGAAAAGTCGCCGTCCTCATTCAGTACAAATCCCACTCTCTCGACCGTCACATCCGCACAGGCTGGAACATCTTCAACGCCGAACTCGGCGAATTCATCGCCTCGATTCCGCCCCAGCAGCGGATCAGCGAAGAATGGTACCAAGGCACCGCCGACGCGGTCTATCAAAACCTTTTCCTCCTCGACAGCGAACAACCGGAGTATGTGCTCATCCTCGCCGGCGACCATATCTACAAGATGGACTATATGGAGATGTTCCATTGGCTGATCGAGAAAGGCGCCGATGCCGTGGTCGGCGCGATCGATATTCCGATCGAAGAGGCCCATCGGTTCGGCGTGATCCACGTGGATGAGGACCTCCGGATCACGAACTTTATCGAGAAACCGGCTCACCCGCCCTCCATTCCCCACGATCCGACCCATGCTTTTGCCTCGATGGGCATCTACCTGTTTCGCACCAACATCCTCCGTGAGCACTTGATTGCCGACGCCCAGGAGAGCGGGAGTCACGACTTCGGAAAAAACATTATTCCGCGAATGATTCGCGATCAACGTGTCTACGCCTACAAATTTATCGACGCGAACAATAAGGACGTGAAGTATTGGCGTGATATCGGAACATTGGACGCGTACTGGGAAGCGAACATGGACCTCGTGACGGTGGACCCCCAATTCAATCTCTACGACCAACAGTGGCCGATTCGGACCTATCAAGGGCAATTTCCACCGGCTAAATTCGTCTTCGCGCAAGACTATCAGGGCGGCAGAATGGGCGTAGCTCTGGATTCCATCGTCTGCGGCGGTTGCATCTTCTCCGGTGGGCGGGTGCAAAATTCAGTGGTCTCACCGAACGTCCGTGTGCAGGACAATGCGGACGTGCGTGAATCAGTCCTCATGGAAAACGTCGTCATCGGCGCACAGAGTCGGATCAGACGGGCCATCATCGACAAGGATGTCATCATCCCGCCCAACTCGGAAATCGGGTACGACAGAGAGGCTGACGCCCAGCGATTTACCGTCACCGAATCCGGCTTGGTCGTGATCTCAAAGGGAATGAAACTGCATGCCTCCCTCGATTCATCCGGTTGATCTGATTATCGCCCTTCGCGAGAAGCACTTGACCCCTGCCATCGTCTTTCTCACGTCGCGCCGTGCGTGCGATGAAGCGATGCAGGCCTTCGACCATAGCCACATCCTCCTCCCGCCGCCTCGTCAGCAGGCGATCGCCACCGTGCTGGACAAGGTGATCGCCCAATATCCCAGCATCGCCGAACACCCGCTCATACCGACCGTCCAACGGATCGGCGTGGCTGCGCATCACGCAGGCCATCTGCCCTCGTGGAAAATCGCGGTTGAGGAGCTGATGCGTCATGGCTGCCTCGATGCCGTCTTCGCCACGACCACACTGGCCGCCGGAGTCGATTTCCCTGCGCGAACCGTCATCATCACGCAGTCCAGCATTCGCAAGTCACGCGACTTCATGGACTTGACGATCGGCGAGGTGCAGCAGATTGCCGGCCGCGCAGGACGCCGCGGAAAAGATCTCGTGGGCTTCGCCATCGTCACCCCCTCACCCTACATCGATCTGCACGTGCTGACCAAAGGCTTCACCGGCCATCCGGAAGCGATCAACAGTCAATTCGTCATCAGCTATCCGATGGTTTTGAACCTCTTAAAAGCGCATCCCCTGGATCAAATTCAACCGATTCTCGCCAAAAGCTTCGCGCAATTTCAGCTCAACCAGCGCGCCGAGGTCTTGGAACGGAGGCTGGACGATCTGCGCGAGCAGATGCAACCGTTTGGACCACGCGTGTGCACCGACTGGATCACAGAATGGCAGACCTTCGACCAGGTCCGCCGACAGAAATCACACCGTGCCCCCGTCAGGAGGCACGAACCACCAGAAGTTGCCGCACGCTTTCACTTCCTCACCCCCGGTCGCGTAGTGGGCTTTGGCCGTAGCCGAGGCGTGGTCCTGCGACAATATCGCAGCAAGGGACAGAAGAGCCCGATGATCACGGCACTGCGTCTAGGCGGAGGCATTACCGAATCTCCCGCCTCCACGGTGACCGAAGTGTCCGACCGTGTCCTCGACTGTGTGGACGCGCCGGTTTATCCCTGGTGCACGCCGGAGAGCGTGGAAGAGTTACTCCATCACCTGGAAGAGTTGCCTGGTAGGCTGCCGGAGCTTCCCATCCTGATTCCGAAGGACGATGAACCGATTCCGGACGCCATTGTACAAACCCTGGGCGACTTTGCCTGTCCGACCTGTCCTTCGCGTTCCGCCTGTCAGAGGGACTATCCCCTCGCCTCCAAGCTTCGGCAGGAACAACATCGACACGTCAAATCGATCCAGGCTTTGAGGACGAGTCTCTGGCACCGTTTCCAGGAGAAGATTGACGTCCTGCAACAGTTCGGATATCTCACGCCGACGGCCCGTCTGACCGATGACGGTGAATGGGCCAGGCTCATCCGCATCGACCACTCGCTGCTCATCACGGAATTGCTCCGGGCCGATGCGTTCAACGGAGCCGATCCCGCCATGCTGGCCGCCGTCATGTCGAGTATCGCGCATGATGACGATCGCCCCGGCGCCTTCCCTCGCGTCAGTTCTGGATTGGGTTCATTACTCGGGCAGGTCCGAAAACTGGCTGTGTCGCTCTCGCCACATGAGGATCCCCCGCTCTTGCGAGCCGACATAGCCGCGGTGACGGAACGGTGGATCGGCGATCCCACGCTCACGTGGATTGGCCTCTGTAAAAGCACCACGATGGCTGAAGGGGATATCTATCGCCTCTTAGCGCGAACCTTGGAATTCTTGTCGCAGCTACACACGCTCAAGAGCACTCACCCAGGATTGGCAGACACCGCCTCACGGGCCATCGCCGCCCTGCGCCGGGGCGTGCTGGAGGAATTACCATGATGCGTCGAAAATCAGAACGTCCAAAGTCATCAAGTCTCGGAAAGACTTTCGACGTGATGACGTTCCGACTTGAAGGACTCGCTCGCGAACCATGACCACCGAAGAACTCGAACAACTCCTGGCTCAACAACCGATCGCGCTCTTACACCGTCTCGCACGCGGGCGTATTCAGCGCCACTTCCGTGCAGGCAAACGCCGTTTGATCGAGGTCTTGCTAAGACATTCCGCCGAGAACCGCGCAGGCTTTGAGTCCGACCTGATGACCTTGATCGGCGAGCAACAGGCTCGCCCCGTTCCACCCCCTCAGCAGGCCCCTGCCGCGCGGAAGCCGAAGCCCTCGGCGCCGCATCGTCGTACCGCGCACAAGCCGATTGAGCAGGACTCCCATGAGCCGGCCATCACCCTCTCCAGCTGGTTGGAGGGCCTGGGAGTGCCGCCGCCGCAGACCTTCGTGCCGGATGCCTGGCAAGAAGACGCCATCGCCAAGCTGAGAGAGAGTGACGTAGTCGTGAGCGTCCCGACGGGAAGCGGAAAGACCTATGTCGCGGTCGAAGCGGCTCGTCGCGCCATCGCGGAGAATCGAACCGTCATCTATACGTCTCCCCTCAAGGCCCTCTCGAATACCAAGTACACGGAGTTTTCGAAAATATTCGGTCCGGACCAGGTCGGCATTCTCACTGGTGATCGGCGCGACAACGGGCAAGCGCCCCTGCTGATCATGACGACGGAAATCTTGCGGAATCTGCTCTACGACGCGGGAGGCGGTGAGATCGACGTACGCTTGGACACGTTAGGCCTGGTGATTTTGGACGAGTCGCAATATATCGCAGACCCTGAACGGGGCGTCGTCTGGGAAGAAACGATCATCTTCTGCCCGAGCCAAGCACGACTGCTCTTGCTCTCCGCCTCGATCGGCAACCCACACGATATTGCCGAGTGGCTCACTTCGATCAGACCGACTCCCTGCCACTTAATCCGCCACAGTACGCGGACCGTCCCGCTTCGCGCCGGCTACCTGCATCCTAACGGCAAACTCACGCCGCTCTTCCGCACCGTCGGCATCCCTCACGGCCATCCGGGCCATCTTCACCCAGAAGCCAAACGGCTCTTTCTCCAATATGAAGACGAGACGCTGCCGTCAGGACGCCGCCGCTGACGCTTGCGCGATTCTGAGCACCATTTCAAAATGTGTACTGCAGACCCAGTGTCATGCCGTGGCGGTAGCTTTGGAACTCATTGAGATTGATCGTACTTGCTGCAGCGCCGACGGGGTACACAGTCACTTTTCCGTCTGCAACGTGATTCCACCAAAACCGATAACCCAGATTGATGGAGAGTCGGGGTGTCACCATATAGCTCGCGCCCACATCCACATCAGCCCCAATCCCAGTTCCCGTCATGCGAAAGCTAGGATCTTGTTGCAACGCCGGCAAAGTGGGGCCCCCCGACTGCTGCCGCAAGTGATGGATATCATCATTACTCAATGATGTAATGGGCTTGAATGCAAACTTCCCCTCAAGGCTGAATCTTCTGGTCACGCGATAATCTCCCTCGACGCCCAGCCGCCAAGAGATCCATGTCGCCGTATTGGTAATGGCCTTTTGTCCGGGAGCCAAATCCTGTCCGGTGTTCGCCGGATTGCAGAGAGGAGTGACAGGATTACAGACAGTTTGGACGACTCCAGACGCTTCATGCTGTTGACGCCAGTACTGAATCCCCGTGAAGAATCCTATGGTTCCTCGATGATTCGGCAGCTGAATGAGCTTTGCTCCGACGTCACCATTCATATACCAGAGATCGTTTCCAGTAATGTTACTGGTCGTACGCGATTCGAGTTGTCCATTGGCGCTACTAAAATCATCATCGAGCAATGTGCCGTTAGCCATGATGCCGTACCCGAAAGCACCTCGGACAAACCATCGTTTCGAGAGGGTAGCCTGACCGGACAATTCCATGATGTTCGTTGAGTCGTCCTTGTAGGTCAAACGGGAGAAGTCATGGCTCCATTTAGTCTGCCCTTGGCTCAACAACCACCCTGAGATACCTCCGGTAAATTCCACCTTGGGATTCGATGGGACTTCGTACGCTCTCGGTTCTGGCGGGACCTCCTGCGCCACACTCTTATATGGGTTCATAAGCACAGCAATGGCGAGCACAATCCCCGTTAGCCACACCGTTTCGCAACGCCGGACGTTCATCGTCTCGAGCCCCCGCGTTGAAGAATCACCGTATCCACACAGCGCTGGACGGTTTCCGGCATAACCCGTTCGCAAGCCGAGCGGATATCTTCTTCAATAAACATCCGTTGAAGAAAGGCTGAGAGCCATACCAGCCATGAACCAATCGCGACAACCAGCACTACGCCTACGACCCATTGCCAAAGGGGAAATGTCCGGGCGGTAGCCGTCTCGAGCGATTCAGCAGATTCTGACTCTTTTGGAACTGATTGGAGATTGGCCATCGTCCTCTCACACAGGCAACCGCGCAGACCACATGCCTCACATCATTGTGAAAAGTCTATATGAGAACGATGAATATGAATACTGTTTTGGAATTCTCATCTACATCGGTCCATTCCCTCCCTTGACCCACAAGCCCAGAGACCTGTATAACCGCCACTGCTGTCGCCACAGCCAGTGCTGAGTTCCATGTGCTGTGTACTGAGTTCAAGAAGTAAGATGATTTATAGCCATTATCTCTAAGCAGCCTTTCTTCCGTCTGAACTCAAAACGCAGCACTCATAACTCATCACTTCTTTAGTAAGCGCCCGTAGCTCAATGGATAGAGCACCAGACTACGGATCTGGGGGTTGGGGGTTCAAGTCCCTCCGGGCGCACCACAGAATCAATAGGTTGCATCTCCCCTCCTTGTTTCTCTCCCTGACTGGTTACGGTTTTGGTCACGGTTCCAGATAGGCTTCCTCGATTCACCGCGTCTCGAAGATGTCCAGGGGCAAGGTGGGCATATCGGAGAGTTGTTTGAATATCACGGTGGCCAAGGATTTCTTTCACCGAGACTAAATCCACTCCCGCCATGATTCTTCGACTCGCTGCGGTATGGCGAGGCGAATGCCAGCACGCCCCGGTAATGCCCGCCTGACGCAGGCCAGGTTCAAACGACCGGCGGAGGAACGCACGGCTATCCATCGACTGAGTCACGTCGTTTAATCCAGGGAAGACCCAAGCCGACCGGATAAACGAGTCAAATGATCGCAGGATCGTCTTGGCCTCCTCGCTCAAGGGCACATGTCGGGTTTTCCCTCCCTTAGGTAATGGAAGGGTAAGGTCACCGTTTTCCAAATCTACCTGGTCCCATCTCAAACGGAATTGCTCTCCCCGCCTCAGCCCTGTCTCAATCGCAAAGGCGACCAACTTCCAGTCACTTTGTTGCATCACGCCTCGCAGTCGTTCCAACTCATCACCAGCTAGCCACCGCGTCCGCTTCACTTCGGGGAAAAACTTCAGACCAGATACCGGGTTTTGAGTCAGCTTGCCGTCTTTGACCGCCAGCATGAGCACATGACGGAGAAACGCAAAATGCCGGTTGATCGTCGCATCACTCCACAGACGCTTGGGTTGAAAATCTTTGGGAGCATTCGTGGGGCGCGGTTTGAGCTTGGCGCGCATCTTGGCTTGGACCTGCCGAAGATTTTCCTTTGAGACATTGGCCAGCAGTCGCTTTCCCAGTAGCAGCGACCAGCGACGACCATACCGCCGTTCATTTTCGATGCCCCGGTTCGTGGACACTTCGAGACAGCGGAGAATCCACGCCCGAAGCGTGATATCTTTCCGTGGCGCAAATTTCTCCGGGAAGAACGTCCCTTCTCGAATGTCGACCTTTAATCGGCCATAGAGAGTCTTCGCTTGTGACTTGGTATCACACCTGAACCATTGCTGACGGCCATTTGCATAGAGGCGCACCCACCAGCCTTTGCGATCCTTCCGCTGTGTGATGCCTCGGTCCTGCCCACCCTTCCGTGCCATTAGCGGTGCTCCTTTCTCGATGTCTTCTTGGTCGCCTTTCGCCACTTCCGCGAGGCGACCCGCATCTGGCAGCGCGGATCACAAAACAGTTGATCGCGTCGCGCGGCCAGAAAGGTACGTTGGCACTCCTGGCAGGGACGAATCCGCCCCGCATGGTACGCCAGTGACACCGCCACGCGGTATTCAAACTCTTTCGTCTTGGGTGTGGTTGCCACCAGAAGGCTGCCGTGGCGAGCATGGAATGCGCCGGGCATAGTGACGACTAAGGTGAGATTCGAAAAGGTCACGGGCGCGATCGCGTGCTGCCACAAGTGTTCCAGATGGCCTCGAAACGTGCGTTGAAGCTGGATCGCCTCCTTGCGGCTCGGCAGCGTGTATTCCAGCGTCTCGCCTGGGATGGCCTGCACCGTCCATCCACTAGCTGATGCGACGGGCATCGCGTGTCGGTCTGGACCGTCTGCTTCGGCAAAACTCGCCACTTCATACGCCAGGACCATCCACTCACTTGGGGTCAGCGCGTCGAGGTCGAGTTGGATGAAGTTCACGAGCCAGCCGATCTCCCCATTGGGGGTGGTCGTGATGCGCTCTCGCGCCTTTTTCATCTCGCGGTCAAATTGCTGTCGGATGGCTTGCCGATTCAGTGTCATCGCGTTCCGTCCCTCCTTCATCATGCCGGAAACTATCCCGGGAAACCCATCCCATACTCGACGAACAAATTCTCCGAAAGATATCCGATCTCGACACAAATTTCTTGGTGCACTCACTTGCAGTGTGGTAATGGCTATCTCGTACATCATGTCTATATTAACATAGACATGATGCTGTCAACCACACATACAAGAGGAGGTGCGCCAATGAGACCTAGTGCCAAGCTGCTCACCGTGCGAGAGGTAGCCGACCGACTCGGGCTGAAGGAAAGTACCATTCGGAAACGTATCCTGCAGCGGCAGATTGCCTATGTGAAGCCCAGTCTCCGGGCGGTGCGGATTCCCATTGAGGAACTCGAACGCATCCTCGTCGCTGGCTTTCGGCCCGTGGTGACTCCCCATGCGACCACCTAACCCAAACGAATCGAATGGCTCAGTCACGGAGGCATCAATGGGAGTTCGCGAGACGCAGAAAGAGGACGACGGACGGGTTGCGCCGCCGGCTGTGAATCTCACACCGGCGGCGCAGCCGCCCAGCCCCCAACCTAGTATTACGGGGGCAGAAACTGGAATCACCCCGCAGGAGAGTCGTCAAGCGGGATTTCTGTTCAGCGTCGATTGGTTGGCCTTCACGGTCCCCTCGTCCACCGTGGAAGACGTGCAACAGCGGGTGGGCGGCGACTGGATGGAGATGGAGAAGGGATTTAACGGCTATCCTCGTGCCTGGCTCTGTCTCAGCACAGGGGGTGGAAGCGGGCGCATGGGGACAGGGATGCCCCACCGAGCACGCGAGGTCCACGTCTCCCTCTCCGGTGAGATTGTCTCGGCCTGGGAACCGGATAAGGTCCAAGCGATCTGTTGCTGGATCAATGAGCTGAAAGGGCATGGAACCCGCGTCGATGTCGCCTTGGATGATCGAACCGGGCATGTCACGGTCAGTCAGGTGATTGCAGCCGCGGATGTGGGCCAAGCCGTGATGCGGTGGAGGACCTATGATGCCAAGCGACGATGCTCCTACAAGGGCCAAGACGACATCCAAGGGGAGATGGTGACCTTTGGGAGCCGACAGAGCGAATCCTATCTCAGAGTCTATGACAAGCGGATCGAAGCACAAGGGAAGGGAAAAACAGTGGACGGGTCCTGGGTGCGCTGGGAGTTGGAGTTTAAGAAAGAACGGGCACAACTGTGTGTAGACCTGTTTGCGCACCTGCCGCTCGACGAATGGCGTGAGTTCACGGTCGGGCTCCTGAAATCGTGTATTTCATTCCGAGATACGACGGCGGATGCCCCAGCATGGGAACGGTGTCGGTCGTCGGAATTGCCCTGGTGGAAGGCGCTGACAGACGGATTTACGCGGTGCCGATTCCATGTGGGGACGACAGACCGCAAGCTGGAAGAAGTGCTCGCCTGGTTTACGCAAGCCATGGGGCCGACGATGGCAGCCCTCTATTGTGCCGCTGGGCCTGAGTGGATGACGAAAGTCATTGAGTCAGGTTCGAGCCGGTGGAAGCCACACCATTATCAGCTGATGAAGAAACAGAAACCCAAACGCCCGTATCTGTTGAAGGCGACATGAACTGGACTGGACTGGACCAGGAGTTGATTGTCTATTCGATATCCGCCGGCGGGGACGTCAGCTTTGATCGTCCTGCCGCCCTGCACGTAGCCTGTGGCATTAGGGGACAGGCCCTCCGTTTGGTCCTGAGGATTATCGCCACAGTCTCTTTGGGAGTGGTCCAAGCCTGCGGGTATATTTTTCGCGGGCTTCGGCAGAATTGCTTTCCTCTACGTATTATTATGTCACGCGGCATTGTCCGTGCATATTGAGCCTGCTGTCAGAGCGGTGCAGTCGGAGCAAGCCTGGTGCGGGGGGCTCCCTTACAGCGTGATCAGAGATCTCTCACACGAGGGAGTGAAGGAGTGGGTATGTCGACGGTACATCTTCTTCAAGACACGAACGACCGATCGGTTCCAGCGCGGAGGCACAACTCGTACAAGGCGAAGGGCACAATCAGGGAGTCGTCGGTGTGTCATGAGAGCCTAGCGGTTTGCCGCAAAGGCCGGTGGATATTGGGCCCAGGCGAGGGAAGAACCGTGCTGACGTCCCCCAAGAAGCAGATTATCTTTTCGCAAGGGGAGGCCGCGGGGTCCGTGTTCTATATCCAGGCGGGCGAAGTCAAGCTGACCGTGGTGTCGCCACAGGGCAAAGAAGCCGTCGTCGCGATACTGGAACGTGGATCATTTTGGGGGAATCCTGCCTCGCCGGACAGACCGCTCGGATGGTTACGGCGACCGTCCTGGAAGACTCCAGTCTCGTGCGCATCGACAAAGAGGTCATGATCCGCCTGCTGCACAAAGAGCCCACCGTCTCCGAGCTGTTCCTGACCCATCTCCTGTCTCGCAACATGCGCATTCAAGAGGACGTAGTGGATCAACTTTTCAACTCGAGCGAGAAGCGGCTGGCGCGGGTGCTGCTGTTGCTGGCCCACTTTGGGGAAGACGGCAAGCCGGAGGCGGTTATCCCGAAGATCAACCAGGAAACGCTCGCCGAGATGATCGGCACCACGCGCTCCCGAGTCAGCTTCTTTCTGAATAGGTTCCGCAAGGTGGGCTTCGTTCACTACGACGACAGGTTGCACGTGCACCGTTCCCTCTACGCTGTCGTCCGCCAGAGCTGGCACCCGTCGTATGATTGAATCGTCGCGCAGGGAACCGCGTCCTGCGGTCTGCCAGATATTATTTTTCGAACTGAGCAATTTTGATCAGGCTGCACTCTGTCTCTTTGTCATATTAGTCATAATAGACGAATGAAAGAGCTCGCGTATGTCTCTTGGAAAACTAGTCACTGAGACCACTCGGATGGCACCGGCTACTCCGATGAGAGAGACGTGCATCGCCCGAAAAATGCTCGCCGTGTGTTGTGTCTGCAGACTTATTCGAGGCGAAACCGGACCTTTCCCTGGTCGTGAGCGCTGGGTCACGCCGCGAACGTATCGAACGACACATGGCGTGAATCCGGCCGACTTCCCTCTTACTCACACCTACTGCCCTAAGTGTTTCACGAATGTTCAGGAGACGATGACGCAGTACTTCCGGAAAGTCGGAACGTCTGCATGACCTTAACCAACCATTTAGAG
>JAENWB010000200.1:0-6762 GCA_016650275.1 Nitrospiraceae bacterium
AGCGAGCCTCGGCGATGGAGCCGATGCAGGCTGCGCGTGCCATCCTGCGGAACAAGACCATCGCATTGAGCGATCTCTTGGCAGTATTCCGGGCGCTCTGACAGAAGGGTCAATGGTTTGTTTAGTTTGTTTGGTTGCTCTGGATCAAACAACGAAACTAACCAGATAGACCATATGAACCAGACAGAGAAACATCAATTGGCTGGCATTGATTCACGCGAACGCGGATTCAGCAGGCCGGTTGTGTTTGAGCAAGCCGATGGAGGATATCAAGCCATTCTGCGCTATGAAACGACGCGCGTGATCACCACGGCGCACATCACACCGGGGGCCGCCCTGGAGGAATTAATCCGCACACTACAGGGACAGGGCTACTCGCAAATCCGCAGCCAACTGAGCGTCCGACAGGGCGCCTACTTGGGCTCTCGGGAGCCTTGGATTGAGTATCCGGACCCAGCGCGCGGCACAGAACAACAGGGCGGATGGATGGCACGATTGCTTCGCTGTTTCCTGCGACGAAGTGAGGACACACATGGCTAGCCGAGTTGTAATGCCAAAATTAACCGACACGATGGAAGAGGGTGTCCTCCTTGCGTGGAAAAAACGAGAAGGGGATTCGGTGCAGGCAGGGGAGGCGCTCGCTGAAATCGAAACTGACAAGGCCATCATGGATCTCGAGGCCTTCGCCTCCGGCATCCTACGCAAGATCCTGGTGCAGGACGGCGCAACCGTGATGTCCGGAACGTTGATCGGCGTGATCGGCGGAGAGGATGAAGACATCACCGAAGCGTTGACCGACCAGATCACTGCTGGACCATCGGGCGGCGGCGGATCCAAGACAAGCGCGCCGCCTGCTGCCGGTCCGCTACCCGCCGCCTCACCGGGGAGTCTACCGGGAACTCGTCTCATCGCTTCGCCCCGCGCGAAAGCGCTTGTGGCCGACCGGGGAATCGATCTTGGCACAATAAGCGGAACCGGTCCCGGTGGGCGAATCGTGGAAGAGGATGTCATGAGAGCCCAGGCGACGCCAACGCAGATGCTGCCGGCTGGGATAGACCACCCACTGAGTCAGATGAGGAAAGCCATCGCGCGAGCGACGACACAGAGCAAAGCACCGGTGCCGCATTTTTATCTCACGATCGAGATCGACATGGAGCAGGCAGAGCGGTTCCGTGATCAGATCAAAGACAAGAGAACCACGCATCCTTCCATCACCGACCTGCTGATCAAAACCGCAGCGATCGCGCTGACACGCCATCCGGACATCAATGTGTCGTTCACCGGCCATGCCATCAGGCGATATGCCTCTATTGATATCGGTATCGCCGTCGGCATCAATGACGGCTTGATCACGCCGGTGCTCCGCAATTGCGGCGCGAAGTCACTGGATAATATTTCGACGGAATCCAGGACGCTAATCGACCGGGCCAGGAACAAACGCTTGCAGCCGCAGGAATACACTGGCGCGACCTTCTCGATCTCAAACTTGGGAATGTTCGACGTGGAAAACTTCATTGCGGTCCTCATGCCCCCTCAGGCAGCGTCCATCGCTGTGGGCACAATCTGCGACGTGCCCGTCGTCAAAGACGCCACAGTCAAGCCGGGCCGGCGCATGAAGGTGACGTTATCCTGCGACCACCGGGCTCTGGATGGTATGCAGGGAGCCGGCTTTCTCAAAGAGTTCAAACGCATCCTTGAACATCCCTCGGAGTTACTTCCGTCCAAGGAGACTCCATGAGCTTTGTGCCCGTTAGCGAACTGAGAACTGGTACCGCTGATCTGTCTCCAGCTATCAGCTCTTCCAGGCGCCTTCCACCCTGGTTCAAAGTCGAAGCGAAAACCGGCCCGGACTATCTCGACATCAAGCAGACGATGGACCGGCTCAAGCTCCATACCATTTGCGAAGAAGCGCGCTGTCCGAACCGATGGGAATGTTGGAATGCCCGCACCGCGACATTTCTCATTCTCGGCGACATCTGCACCAGGCGTTGCCACTACTGTTCAGTGGAGACAGGCCGACCGCTGGCGATCGACCAGGAAGAACCACGGCGTGTCGCCGAAGCGGTCCAAGCCTTGGGCCTAAGACATGCCGTGATCACATCGGTAAACCGGGATGAACTGGAAGATGGCGGAGCCGCGATCTTTGCCGAAACGATCCGACAAACGAGACAGCTCAGCCCAAGCTGCACAATCGAAGTCTTGATTCCAGATTTCGAGGGGGACGAGGCGGCGCTTGCAGCCGTCTGTGCCGAGAAACCGGAGATTCTGAATCATAACATCGAAACCGTCCGACGGCTGTTCCCGGCAATCAGACCACAAGGGAAGTATCAGCGATCGATCGAGTTGCTCGGCAAGGCGAAACAATTGGGCATGCGCACGAAGTCCGGACTAATCCTTGGAATGGGAGAAACCATGGACGAGGCCCGTGAAGTCATGCGCGAGCTCCGCTCCGTCGGCTGCGACATCATAACCATCGGCCAATATCTCCAACCGACAAGACAGCATCTCCCTGTTGCCCGCTTCTACGATCCCAGCGAGTTTGCGGTATTGAAAGAGGAGGGGAGGGCCCTCGGCTTCACCCACGTCGAATCAGGACCGTTGGTGAGAAGTTCCTATCACGCAGAACAGCAGGTAGCCCTCTAACAGACTGCAGAAAGCTATGTGGGCACGCCAGAACTTTACTGTTCCGCAGGTCTGGGACAAGCCCGGTCTGTCCGGTTTTTAGTCTGTCTGGTCCATCTGGTCTGTCTCGTCTGTTTGGTTGAACCAGACTAACCAGATAAACGAGACAGACCAGATAGACCAGACAGACCGAACAGACCAAATGAACAAGACCGGCTGGCGGACTGTTTCAGCATCCTGCTAAGCACAAGGGGTATGCCTCAGCCATGAGCCACAACAACGTCGTCATCATTAGCGCTCATCCGGATGACATGGAAATCGGCATGGGCGGGACAGTCGCTAAACTGGTGGAGTCGATGGCTGTGATTACTTCCGTCGTCGTGACGAACGGTGGCCGGTCATCGAATCCATTCGCGTTGACGGAGCAACGGATGGCCGAAGTGAGAAGAGCGGAGGCTCTCCGCGCCGCCGGAGTCTTGGGAGTAAAAGACGTGATCTTTTGTGACGAACCGGACTCGGCGGACGAGGTCAATACTACGGCTGTCAAACGGAGACTCGTCGAGATACTCGCCCGCCTGCGACCAACCAACGTCTATACGCTGGATGAGGAATTTGACCGACATCCAGCCCATCGCCTTGCCGGCAAGCTGGCGAGGGAAAGTGTTCTTGAAGCCGGCATCGTTCTAAGCGGTGGCATCTGGACTTACGAAATCTGGGGCCCCTTCGCTAGCTGGGACCGCCTAGAGTACATTGACCGCTATGTGGCCAAGAAGATGGCCGCCATCGCGGAGCATCAAAGTCAGGTGGCAACGATACCCTATGGGGAAGGAGTCCTGGGATTGAACCGCTGGCGAGCCGTGTTCGCCGACCCCAATGCCAGCGCTCCGGCCGGTGTGTATGCGGAAGTCTTTCGACGGATCACGATCTCTCCTCTCTCCACTTAAGCTACGTTTCGTCACCCATTCTTTTACATCTTGCATACGAGTGCCAGTCTTCTCGAATCCGGACCGCTGATCCCAGTTCGTACCACACAGAATGACCGGTAGTATATCGCTGTCCCTGACTTGGGCCCCTATGCTTCTTCGGTGATGCTCTTTTATTCCGTCTCATATTCGTACAATAAACGGGATGGCCATTAAGATCATTCCGACTATGACAAGCGCATAGACGTTCGCAATAAAGTAGGGGACGATACAGAGGATGATTCCGGTGATGAGGGGCACGACTGCCTTTTGTTTTTTCCCATAAAGAAAGAATCCAAACCCGATTGATCCGAACAGCAACCCCCATAGCAAGACCGCTGTGCTGTCCATCTCAAACATTCATGACTCTCATGCCAATTGTGGAAGAGACCAACCCCTCTCACTTAACTACGGCAAGAGCTTTACCGATCAACGCCTGCGCTTCCTCCTGAATCCGCTTGAGATGCTCTTTCCCTGTAAAGCTTTCGGCGTAGAGTTTGTACACATCCTCGGTACCGGAAGGGCGGGCGGCGAACCAGCCTTGCTCGGTGACGACCTTCAATCCGCCGATTGCCGCGCCATTGCCGGGGGCCGTCGTCAACTTTGCGATGATTTTGTCACCGGCCAATTCCGTGCCCTGTACTTGATCTGCTGAGAGTTTCGACAGGAGGGTCTTCTGCGCTGGCGTCGCGGCCGCATCGATACGCTCGTACACCGGCTCTCCGAGTTCTGCAGTCAATTCTCGGTACAGTTCACCAGGATCACGGCCGGTCTTCGCCATCATCTCCGCGGCCAGAAGATTCATGATGATGCCATCCTTGTCGGTCGTCCAGACCGTTCCGTCTCGGCAAAGGCAGGAGGCGCCTGCACTCTCTTCTCCGCCAAAACCGAGCGAACCATCGAGCAATCCACTCACAAACCATTTGAACCCGACCGGCACTTCGACAAGTTTCCGTTTCAGCTTTGTCGCCACGCGATCGATAAGGCTGCTGCTTACCAATGTCTTGCCGATACCGGCATCGGGTTTCCAACCTGACCGATTGGCAAAGAGATAGGAGATCGAGACCGCGAGATAATGATTAGGATTCATCAGACCGGCTGAGCGGGTGACAATGCCATGACGATCGTTGTCCGCATCGTTGCCGAACGCGACAGCGAACCGGTCTTTCAGCGCAATGAGATTCGCCATGGCATAGGGCGAAGAACAGTCCATACGAATCTTTCCGTCCCAATCGAGCGGCATGAAACGGAACGTAGGATCGACGACAGGATTTACGATCTCGATGGTCAACCCATACCGCTCAGCAACCGGCCGCCAGTAGGCCACACCGGACCCGCCCAGCGGATCGACGCCGAGCTTCAACCCGGCTGATTGAATCACGTCCATATCAATGACCTGCGAGAGGTCACCGATGTAGGTGCCGAGGTAATCATGCGGCTTGGTCGTCGCGGCCCGTCTGGCACGGGCATAGGGGATCCGGGCGACGCCATGAAGATCGCTTTTCATCAGGGCATTGGCCCGATCCTCGATCCACTTTGTTATCACTGCGTCAGCCGGCCCACCATGCGGTGGGTTGTACTTGATGCCGCCGTCCTCCGGCGGGTTGTGCGAGGGGGTGATGACGATGCCGTCGGCCAAACCGGTGCTCCGGCCTCGGTTGTAGGTGAGGATGGCATGGGAGATGACCGGGGTCGGAGTATAGCCACCATCCTGGTCCACCATGACTTCGACACCATGGGCAGCCAGTACCTCTAAGACGCTGGCAAAGGCCGGCTCCGTCAGGGCGTGCGTGTCCATGCCCAGGTAGAGAGGGCCGGTAACGCTCTCCATCTTGCGGTATTCATAAATCGCCTGCGCGACGGCGACGATATGGATTTCGTTAAAGCTTCGCTTGAAGGATGTACCCCGATGTCCAGATGTCCCAAAGGCAACGCGCTGCTCGCGCAGATTCGCATCCGGCTTTTCCGTATAGTAGGCTGTGATCAGACGCGGGATGTTGACCAGCATCGACGCCGGTGCGGGCTGACCTGCGAGAGGGTGAAAAGCCACGATATGATCCTTGGGTCCAGGAGGGGAACGATCTATCCTTCGCGCTGTGTATCCCTGCGACAGTACCTCTGTCAAGCGAAGACGAACGATCCACAAGGGAGAACCCGTTCGATTCACCCACACTCAATGAGTGAATGGGCCAAGAGTTTTACTTCAAAGTGGTAAAGAGATTTACTTCCTCGAACAAGAAGAGTAAACGGGGAGGGTACGGGTGAAGCTGAGGAAGAATGTGACTGATTAATGAGTTTACATAATAGTTCTTATCAGACGTAAGAGATTTTTGATCTATGTCCCTTGAACTGCTCGGTCGTATCCAACAAGAACTCTCGATCACCGGCAGTGCGATCTATGAAACCGTCCTTGCGCTTGCCGAACGTGCCAACCACAAGGTCCAAGTCCTCCGATTGCACGGCCAGGCGTCAGCCTTATTGAGCCAGATCGAACAGGTTCACGGCGAACTCGGACGTCAGCTTGCCGCTCTCTGCGCCAAGCGCCCACCATTCAGCCATGAGGCAACCCTGCCATCTGATCAATTGGAACGTTTCCTCGGTCAGGCCGGCGACCGCGTTCAGCAGCTAAAACGGACGCTGCTCAGCGTCGACAGCCATATCCGCGAACTCAAGCTGGAAACGATCCACCACGAGCTCCTGACCCTGCAACAGGATTTGAGTCTTCGGGCGGCAGCCATCGAACGGTTCCCTGTCGTCCAGGGATCACCGGCCATTGGGAAGACACTCGCTGAGGTGACGCTGCCTGCGTCGGTTCGTCTCGTCACGGTCCTTCGTGGACCATTTCTCGTGCCGCCGGACGATGCCCTCGTGCTCCGCGCCGACGACATCCTGGTTATCATCGGGCTGCAGGCAGATCTCGCACTGGTTTTCGCAGAGTTCACCCAAGCTCGGAACACCAAACCGGCCCTGAGTCGTGAGTGAGGCAAGCGCGAAGAGCGAGACTCGCGAGACTTGCGAGAAAAGCGGGACGGGTGAGACGGACGACGGTTCGAGGTCCGAAGTTCGAGGTTTTCGGAAATTCGAGTCGCGCCTGTCGCGCACGTCTTGCTTGTCGCGCGCCACTCCGCCTTCTATGATGTACAATCCCGTGAAAGGGTACAGGATGATGCGCATGGTA
>JAENWB010000201.1:0-3777 GCA_016650275.1 Nitrospiraceae bacterium
CAACTGGATTTATCACAGACATTTTCTCGTGAGCTTGAAGGCACGACTACGCCGAAAGGCCGAGCTCCTCCCCGGCAAGTGGGATCTCACGGAACTCGATGGCATCGCCTGGATGCGCGAATTCGACGACCGCTACACAGCACCGGACGGGGGGTACGCCAGTGGACCCGACTACTACAATCGCTCAGGCGCATGCCATGTGCTCGGTTCTATCACCGTTCCCACCCTCATCATCACAGCACAAGATGATCCCTTCATTCCCTACTCCATGTTTACCGTGCCGCTGATTCAGCGTCACCCAACGATTCGGGTGCTCGCGCCCCGCCACGGGGGCCATTGCGGGTTCATTCACTGGGCACACAACGGAGAAGATTCCTACTGGGCAGAGAACCGGATTGTGGACTTTTTGCAAGAACGAATGTGAGGGGAACCGGCTGTGTCGGGCTCGACGCAGCCGGTGAACTTAGAAGCTAGGCCGTTTTGCGCGGCTTGCGAGAGTCCCTAGCAGCCACAAGTGCCTCGCACTTTACAATTAACTCAGCATGAACCAGCCCCACCCTGTTTAATCGAGGGTGTGCGTAGACATGAAGAGAGTACGCGCAGGCCAACCAGATCAGGCTGCTTGAAGATGGGCACGCACTTCCTGCACGTAGGTTTTGAACGGATCTGGCATGGGAAAGGGCGCGTGCCCACGCAGCTGGAAGATCGACCAGTTGATCACATACGGGGGAGAGAACCGTTCTTCCGGCTTGGGGTCAGCTGGTTCATCAGGAGGTCCACAGGCCAGCAAATGTCGGACAAGTTCGCCCCGCCCAAACGCTCTGGTGTTGCGTGGTGGATGGTCCATGGCCAAGGCAATCGCCTTGTCCGTGGTGAGTCGTGGAACCCGCCCTTCTTCCATGAGACCATAATAGAGCCCCTTGCCTTGATGGAGATTGTGATACTCCAGATCAAGACTCTTCAGAGCCTGGTCTGCCCACGTCATCTGTTCCGCCTCGCGAAAGGTTTCGAGCAGCCACAACTTTGAGGCCCAATCGACCCGACCCACCAGCGTCGTGTAATCACCTCGAAGATCTTGCAAGACCGCCTCCCATTGATCGAGCACCCAATCGGTTTCGTCGTCTTGTCCACGATAGTGCGCTTGCGCCGCTGCGAGAAACGCTTCCTGAATGTCGATCGCAGAGATCGTCTTCCCCGATTGCAGTCGAACCATCCATAGTCGGTCCTGATCCTGTGACAGTTCCTGCATAGTTTCGACCGGTTCATGGATCTCAAGATCGAGCGGCGCATGGCCCTCTTCGATCAGTTGAAGGACCAGCCCTGTCGTGCCCAACTTCAAGGCCGTCGCCACCTCGGCCATGTTTGAATCGCCCAATAGCAAATGAATGCGACGGTATTGATTCGGATCGGCCAGCGGTTCATCCCTGGTATTCACGATGGCGCGATTCTGCTGCACCCATTCGAAAAAGTCATTCACGATGTAATCTGCGCGCTGAGAGAGCTGAAACGGGAGGACCGGCTGCTGCGCATGGCGATGGCTCGCTCCTCGCGGCACGATGAGTCGGTCCATCTGAATCCAGGCGTCCTGGGGACCCGCCGTGCCCACACGTCCGGCACCCGTAAAGATCTGTCTGGTGACCAGGAAAGTTACAAACGGCCCGAGGCCGCGCCGCGTAAAGGGGAAGCGTCGCGATACGAGATAGTTCTCGTGCGATCCAAAGGTTGCATCGGTTTCATGATCCACATTGTTCTTGATCAACGAAACCGTGTCGGCCAGACCGAGGTCTTGAATCGCATCCTGTAGCAACTGATCGCCGGCGCGGTCGGCGGCCACCACATCACTGAGCGATTCACACTCCGGCGAAGCCCACTCCAGATGTCCCATGTCGAGGTACATGCGCCCGGCATTGGTGAGAAATCCTCCATTGCCAGGCGGTTCATCGTGTCCTCGGTGGTGCAAATCAAGAACGCCGCGCCGCTGGACATGAAAGAGATGGTCTCGAATCTTGTGGGCAAACCAGGTGGGGGAATGATCAGGATGGTCTTCATTCACCAAGAGTCCGTATTCGGTTTCAAGTCCAAAAATACGGTTCAGCATTTCAGTCCACTACGACGGATTGAAGCGCCTTCGGCAGGAGACGAGAGAGATCTGCAGGCTTAAGCGACCGGTATTTGGAGGTGCCGGGAGCCTGCCGATCGAGGACCGCGCATTCGATCGTCCGTTCACCGGCAATGCCCCGCACGTGCGCCATCAGAGCGTCGACACTTGGGATTGCGGCGGCCGATGAGCCCGCTCCACTTGTCGGTGGCTTGGCCTCAGCCTGTTGGTCGATCTCTTCCTGTTGATGCGCTAACGAGCCGATCGCCCAGGTTCTCAACGCCAGATCCAACGCCTGCTCCAATGACAGCGTGGCGGGCGTCTGCTCCTTGAGATAGGACATCATCTTCGTCTGAACAGCCGGGGTGGCAGCCAGGACCGCACGACCCGTCGTTTCCTCAAACGTGCCATCGTAGTTGATCGTCAGGAGCGCGTCCTTTTCCGGCTTTTGCCCCAACTCGGCCACCAGAATGCGCACGATGAACGGCGCCTTATACACTTCTTCGAAGGCCTGCTTAATCACCGGGGCAATGCCGTATTTCACCAGTCGCGATCCTGTCACATCGGACGGCGAACGGTTGAATCCTTCGACATGCGCCATTTCGAGCAGACTAAAGCGAAGCTTTTCTAAATCTGTGGGATGCCCCATCCCGCCCAATGCAAGCCGGTCGTAGATCTCGTAGAGCTTCGGAGTCCCCTTGCTCACCGTCGTCAGGAGAATGCCCCCCTCATAGGTCAGCGCGACAACCGGGCTCCCCTGCTTAAACTGCTCGTCGAGATACTGACGTCGATTGCCGACGGCTTCCACCCAGCGATAGGGCTCTTCATACATAGCGCACCACCTGTGATTCATAGAGAGGTTTCAATGTCGCATCGGGCACCGTCTGCACACCAGCCCCGGTAACCAACTTGATCACGGGGTAGAGACTCGCCTCCCGGTTGATACCACCAGTCGCCGAATCGAACTCCGCCGCGCTCGTGAGCAATCGTAAGGCCTGCACCATGGCCTGTTCTTCGGATAGTGCACTGAGGGGCTGCTCGCCCCACGTATTCAGATAGTGCAAGATCCCTCTGATCGTGGGGGAACCGGACCCAGACACGGCATACTCAACGCCTTCAAACTCCGCCCCGAGGATATCGTAGAAGTAGATCTTGGCCAAGCCCTGCTCCATATCGTAGCCGGCAAACACCGGGACCACCGCGCCCGTCCCGGCCAACGCCGCAGGTACATTGTCCTTCAAGAGCTTGGAGACCGCGCGAAGCTTCCCGTCGAAACTCAACTCTTGCAGCTGCGTTCTCCGATAGTATTTGAAGGAATGTTCCAGGACACGCACCATTTCATAGGCAGTCGCCGGGACACCGGCAATCGCCATCACACTGTGCCGATCGATCTCCAACACCTTGTCTGTGCGATCATACATCACCATATTGCCGGCAGTTGCGCGACGATCTCCTGCCACCAGCACGCCATCACGATACTTGAAGGCCAGAATCGTGGTGGCATTTGTCAGCGCATGACCACTTCCAATCGCCGTCGGTGCGCCGAGTGTGTAGCCCTGCTCCTTCAACAGCTGAAGAAAATCCCCTTGCATCCCCATACTCTCTACCTCACCTTTATTCGCATCTAACTCCACACATCCAGATGGGCGCCGAAGTCAGGGTTAACTGCGCGCGTCCAA
>JAENWB010000202.1:0-3424 GCA_016650275.1 Nitrospiraceae bacterium
CGACCGCGCGTTGCGCGAGCACAGAAGCACCCAGCCACCTCACATCATTCCTGCCATTCTCTTAGCAGACTCCACCGTGTTGTCCAGCAGCATCGCAATCGTCATCGGCCCCACACCACCCGGTACAGGACTAATCCAGCCTGCCTTTTGACTGACCGGTTCAAAATCAACATCGCCGACAACTTTCCCATCGGGGAGCCGGTTCGTCCCCACATCGATGACGACTGCCCCTTCGCGCACCATGTCGGCCGTGACAAATTTGGCTTTCCCAATCGCGACCAGCAAAATCTCGGCTTCGCGACAGACCGCCGGCAAATCCTTGGTCTTGGAGTGGCAAATCGTCACCGTGGCGTTGCGCTGGAGCAACATAAGCGCCAACGGCTTGCCGACGATGTTACTCCGTCCCAATACGACCGCGCGCTTCCCTTCAATGTTCACACCGGTGGATTCGATCATCTTGATGACGCCCTTCGGCGTACAGGCTTCAAACACCGGATGCCCCTCAACGAGTCGACCGAAATTGTACGGATGAAACCCGTCTGCGTCCTTGTCGGGCGACACCGCTTCGAGAACGACTTTGCTGTCGATATGCTTCGGGAGCGGCAACTGCACCAATATCCCGTGGATCTTGGGATCGGCGTTCTCCTTTTCGATCAAGGCCAACAACTCTGCTTGCGTCGTGCTTGCCGGCAATTTGTGATCATCGATATAGATGCCCGCCGCATCACAGGCTTTCTGCTTGCTCTTCACATAGAGATGCGAGGCGGGATCGTCGCCCACCAGGATGGTCGCCAGACCGGGCTTCATCCCGGTCTGAGCCAAGACCGCCGCTGATTCGGTTGCCAACCGCTCTCGTACTTGCAATGCCAAGGCTTTGCCGTCGATCAAACGAGCTGCCACGGATTCCTCCTCCGTTGAGAGATCATCAGGAAAAACAGGGCACCATAGCAGGGCATTTTTGAGCAAGTCAACGACCAGCCAAGCCGTGAGGCGTCAGGCGTGAAACGTGACACGTAAGACGGGAGACAAAAGAAGAAACAATCCGTTCTCTCTCCATACCCCTCACGCCTTACCCCTCACGCCTCACGCTTTACGCCTTACGCCTTACGTCTGTTTCTTGACAGGCTATTCGCCTGACAGCTACGATGGATTCGTCAACCACGATCAAGAGCCATCGACCTTGCGAGCAGAATCTCCCCCGTGATGTCCCTTCTAACACGTGTCATCAGCCATCCAGCCGCCTGGCTTATCTGGATCATACCCGGTGTGATCGTCAGCCCGCTCGGCGCCCAGATCACCGTGACGGAACTCCAGTCTCCCTATAGCTTCGTGAACGATCCCCTCGAGAAAGGCTATTTCATCTCGAGCGTCAACGGAGAGGCGGAGACCGCCGATAACAACGGGTTCATTACCAAGCTCGATCCTTACGGCAAACTCCTCAATCTAAAATTCATCCAAGGCGGGAAGGACGATATCACCCTCCATGCCCCTAAAGGCATGGCCTTGGTGGAACACGTGCTCTACGTGGCTGATCTCGATACCCTACGGGGCTTTGATACGATCACCGGTAAGCCCGTCATGGCACTCACCATCCGAGCGCCCGCTACCTCGCAGTCGGGCCTACCGCAGGCCTCCTTGACCGACGTGACCTTCGATGGCAAGGGCCACTTGTATTGCTCCGATCAGAAGACCAACACAATCTACCGCGTCGAACTGGCCACCCAGACATTTTCAGTGCTGGTCACAGACCAAGCCCTGGCCGGCCCTTCAGGCCTTGTCGTCCATCCCAAATCAGGCCAGATCATTGCGGTGAGCTGGGACAAGGGCAAGATTTCCGAGATCTCGCCGGAAGGCGTGGTGACGGAACTCTTCTCCAACGGATTCTTTTCCAGCCGCTTTCAAAATCTTCGCGGGGTGGATTTCGACCGTTGGGGCAACATGTACGTGTCGGATTCCACGACGGGAAAAGTCTGGCGCATGAGCTGGGACAAGCGGTTTCAAGTCATCGCCGAATTCTTACCGTCGCCGGGAGATCTGAGTATCGACCGTGCGAACAACCTCATCCTTGTTCCGTATGAATTGGCCCATGCGGCCGAGATGAACGGGCTTGAAACCCCCAGTGATGGGAAGCCCAAGAAAGAAAAACGGACGTTGGCGGACTATGGCTTCATCCCCCCACCACCGAAGCCGGCACCGGAAGGGCCCACAAACAAATGAGCCAATGCGCCTACTGCACACAACGCAAAGGCAAGCGGCCCTGCCCCGCCTTGGCGGGGCCGATCTGCAGCCAGTGTTGCGGTGAACACCGGATCGTACGGATCTCATGCCCGGCTGACTGCGTGTACCTCGAATCCGGAAGCGACTATCAGCAGAAGCGACTGGCAGTTCAATTCATGCCGGTGCGCCGAGACTTCTATCGTGAACTGGAGGAACTGGGTGGCGAGAAGGCCGTAGCCCTGTTTAATCTCGTCGAAGTGGTGATCTTTGGTTACTTCCAGGGCCGCCGCGACGGACAGGATGCGGAAATCGTGGCGGCACTACAGGCCTTGCGGCGAACGCTCAGCCCCCTCCATGTGCCTGCCGGACCGATGCCGGTCTTCGCGGAACATCTGAAGAAGGAATATGACACGTTCAAGAAGCAGAACCCTCAACAGATCGCCGATATGTCCTCCGCGCCAGAGATATTGGACCGTACGATCACTTTCGTTTCCCGTTTTTCCGGTACGGACTTCCAATCACAACGGTTCCTCGGCGGACTCATCGGCTATGTGCGAGCCTACCATCCCGAAATTGCGGAGCACTTGACCAAGCAACGTGAACCTGGCCACATCATCTTGCCTGGACAGCAGTTCATGCCCCCCGCGGCCCCTGAACCCCATACCCATGGACCGGGGTGTCAACACCACCACTGACTGGTAGCCACTCCCGAAGATGGGTGACCACACCATGAGTGCAGATAAAGAACGAAAGATTAGAAAAGCACGCCGGGTGGAGTTGCGCTGCACACTGGGATTTTCTTCCGGAGAGGTCGAAGGCGATGCCACGATCACAAACATCTCGACGTCCGGCTGTCGAGCCGAATCTGACATCAATATGGCGGAAGGACTCGACGTTCAGGTCATACTTCAGCTTCCCGACCAGTCACCACCAGTGAAAGTCGAACGAGCCTCAGTGCGCTGGGTTTCAGGCCGTGCCTTTGGCCTAAGCTTCATTCTGTTCTTCCCGTCCGAGCGAGCCCGCCTCCGCACATTCATCGAAAAAATTAAATAGCATTCTCTCTTCTGCTTTTCACACTACACAAGCAGCGCGGTCTCACGGGCTCCCGTGCTCTAGCCCGCACAATAAGAATGTACTCACTCGATGTGCGCAGTTGGAGTCCATGAGACCACACTGCTATTCGACAATCGTCACCGTCATCTCAATC
>JAENWB010000203.1:0-3018 GCA_016650275.1 Nitrospiraceae bacterium
ATCTTCCACTGCGCGCGGCTTTCTCACCCGCCCACCCACTGGCACGCCAAGACGTGCCATTAGCCCGAGCGAGGGCTTCCCCCGCCCGCGCGTTGCACGAGCACAGAAGATCATCAGCCTCCATCCCCTCCCCCCTCTTGAGCCGTTACTTGCCCTTAGTCCATACTGCCCATCTATGGAAACGCATCCCGCATCTTCCTGTGAGACTCTTGCCGAACGGTACCAAGCCTTGCTGGAGGTTGCGCAGGCGATCTCCGTCCACAGAGATCTGCACGGACTCTTTCGAGATCTTGCCCAGCGCCTTCCCCGAGTGGTGCATGTCAATTTCGTTGCCCTGACGTTACACGATCCTGTGCGGAATACGATGCGCTTACATACTATCCAGGCGAACGTGCCTGCTGATCTCGTGGGCGGCCATGAGGGGCCGGTCGAAGAGAGTCCTGCCGGATTGGTGTGGCAGACGCAGCAGTCCATCCTCGTTCCCGACCTCGCCGCAGAACGTCGTTGGCCCAAGGTTATTGGGCATATGCAGGAGGACGGCGCGAAGTCGTTTTGCTTCGTTCCCCTGACCACGGCGGTGCGGCGGCTGGGCGCGATGGGATTTTTGAGCTTGCAAAAGGAAGCCTATGGTGAAACGGACCTGGAATTCCTACAGCAAGTGGGCAAACAGGTTGCCGTGGCCGTGGACAACGTGCTTCATTTCGCCAGCACGGAAGCCACGCAGCAGTCTCTAGCCCGAGAACGAGATCGGCTCAGCTTAGTGCTGGAGATCAACAACGCCGTCGTGTCCCACCTCGAATTGCGATCACTCCTGAAGGCGATTTCCACATGCCTCGGCCGTGTGATCCCACACGATTTCGCGTGGTTTTGCCTCTACGATCCCGCGACGCACCAGTTGCGAGCTCATGCGCTGGACTTCCCCGGCAATCAAGACTTTGTCGGAGCGGGAGATCCCATTCCGTTGGAAGGAACCCCGGAAGGGTTGGCGTTCACGACCCAACAGACTGTCCTGGTCAGGAGTCTCAACCTCACGGAGTTTCCTACAGAGATCATGAAACGGGCAGATGCAGAAGGTTTGAAATCGGGATGCGCGATTCCGCTGATCTTGCACGGACAGACACTCGGTACCTTGAGCGTTGTCAGTAAGCAGGAAGATGCGTTCACCGAGGACGATGTGAAATTGCTCAGCCGGATTGGCGCGCAGGTCGCGCTTGCCGCTGCGAATTCGATGGCCTATCAGGAAATCTCATCGTTGAGGGACAAGCTGGCAAAGGAAAAGTTGTACCTGCAGGAGGAAATCCAGACTTCGTACAACTTCGAGGAAATCATCGGGGACAGCCGCGCTCTTAAACTGGTGCTCAAAGAGGTCCAGACTGTGGCGGCGACCGATTCGACGGTCCTGATCTTGGGCGAAACAGGGAGCGGGAAGGAATTGGTTGCCCGTGCGCTCCACAATCACAGCAATAGGCGGGAGCGCACATTCGTCAAGCTCAATTGCGCCGCGATTCCGACGGGGCTGTTGGAAAGCGAACTCTTCGGACATGAAAAAGGCGCCTTTACCGGTGCGATCGCCACCAAGATCGGCCGGTTTGAACTAGCTGACCGTGGAACCCTGTTCCTCGACGAGGTAGGAGAAATTCCCCTGGAGCTACAAGTGAAGCTACTGCGCGTGCTTCAAGAACAGGAATTTGAGCGATTGGGAAGCACCAGGACAATTCGCGTCAATGTTCGCATACTCGCCGCAACCAATCGCGATCTAGATCACATGGTGGAAGAGCAGAGGTTTCGCAGCGATCTCTATTACCGACTCAAGGTCTTTCCGATCACGGTCCCTCCCCTGCGAGACCGCCAGGAAGATATTCCCTTGTTGGTCCGACACTTTGCTCAGAAATTTGCCCAACGGATGAAGAAACGCATCGAGACCATCCCGTCGGAAGCCATGAAAGCACTCCAGGCCTATCACTGGCCTGGTAACGTGCGGGAGCTGGAGAATTTCATCGAGCGCACGGTAATTCTGACCCAAGGATCGGACCTCTTTGTGTCCCTCGCAGAATTAAAGCGGACGCCAAGCCACACAACGAACTCCCAGCCTACGACTCTTGAACAAGCCGAACGCGAACATATTCTCAAGGCACTGCGCGAGTCGGACTGGATCATCGGTGGTCCTGCAGGCGCCGCTGCCAAGCTTGGCATGAAGCGCACGACCCTCCAATCCAAGATGCAGAAGCTCGGTATCTCTCGCCCATCGTAAGTAGCCAGGCTCATCCCCCAGCCTCGATAAATGCTCCAGGCTCGCGCCGATATTTCGGCACCGTGCCGTCGAGTGGGCAGATTATTATCGGCACTTCCTTTTTTCGCGACAGGCATTCCCGAACAGAACCGATCAATTCCCTCTAATGTCAATCACATCAAAGATCCAAGTCTTGTGAGAGCCTGCTGGAACGCGAGTTGCCATTCAATCTCGTTATGGATGGCGTGAGGTAAATCAGGAGATCGCTGAGGGAGGCATCTATGGGAACGGCGCTGGCGGTGACACCACAGCAATCGAGAGAGGCGACGGCCCAAAGCCGGACAAGAATCCACAGCACAGATCGTTGTCCGCGCTGCGGAGGACTCATGGTTGCCGAGTGGTGCGAGGATCTGTCGGACTACCGCGCTCAGCGTTGCGTGCAATGTGGCGAGATCGTCGATCCTGTCATTCTGCAGAATCGCCGACAGTGTGGAATGACGATCGGTCCAAGCCAGAAGTGAGAGTGCGCACCGCATGAAAATTATGTGGTGAGGCGATGAGATCGAAGGATCACGACAAAGATACGGAGACCGGCTTCTTCACTCCGTCGAGGCGGGCGCCGCGAATCGGCACGGCGTCTCCCGCTGAGGTAGACAGGCCCCTCTTTACACCCCGGAAGGGCCTGTCTGCTCGGTGAGTCACAGGGATGGGTGACGAGAATGGATGAAAAGGACTGTCGGCAGCGACAAGGAGGGCGGTATGGGCCAGATGATCGTATGTGTCACAGC
>JAENWB010000204.1:0-7981 GCA_016650275.1 Nitrospiraceae bacterium
CACGCAGCGCGAGTTGAACGCCATCGCCCATCGGTTGAACACGCGCCCGAGGAAATGTCTCGACTTTGCCACGCCCCTGGAAGTCTATGCGCAACTGCGCCATCATTCACCCGTTGCACTTGGAACTTGAAACTGCCCTCTATTTCACAGCGCCACACTCCGTGATGTGATTCAACGCCCCGTGAGCCTAATATAGTGGGGAAGAGACTTCGATGCTGAGAGATCGAGGGTGGAATGGGTGCCGGAGCACCTCTTGACGAAGCGATTGCGATACGGCATCTTCCAGCGTACTGCAAGAAAGGATCACGAAGGAGGTACCATGGCCATAGCGTCCGTCATGCTTCCTCTTGGAACACCGGCTCCAGCGTTTGCGTTGCGCGATGTCGTAAGCGGACAGCACTACTCGCTCGGCTCGTTTAACGGTAAGGCGGCCTTGCTGGTGATGTTCATCTGTCGCCACTGCCCCTATGTCGTGCACGTCGAGCAGGAAATTGCGAAGATCGGGCGGGACTACACAGACAGGGGGCTTGGTATCATCGGCATCAGCAGCAACGATCCGGTGCAGTATCCTGACGACGCGCCGCCGCGGCTGAAGGAGATGGCCGAGCGTCTGGGCTTCACCTTTCCCTTCTGCTTTGATGAAACCCAGGATGTGGCGATGGCCTATGGGGCGGCCTGCACCCCGGACTTCTATCTCTTCGATCGGGAACGGTGGCTGGTCTACCGCGGGCAGCTCGACGACAGCCGCCCCGGGAGCAACCAGCCGGTCACCGGCCGTGACCTCCGCGCCGCGATCGATGCGGTGCTCGCCGGGATGCCCGTCGACGGCAACCAAAAGGCAAGTGTCGGCTGCAGTATCAAGTGGAAGCGATGAGAGGAATGATCCCTATGCTAATCCCTTGATTCTGGAACGGGCACGATCGGAATGTGCTCGTTCGACGGTCGCAGTGGGACCAGCACGGGCGCCATTCCAGGGGAGTGCAGTAGAAGCGAATTTTGATGGAACAGGACAGGTATGCAGTGGGAGATCAACCAGCCCCATTCCTGAAGAGATGACGAGTGAGCTTGGAAAGAGCATTTAGCTGGATGACGGCCGTTCGATGCGCACAGTAAAGGGCAGCTTCGGCCACTTTCCTTTGCGGTAGTCACTTCCCCTCCATCTGCAAGCGATCTGTCTCCCTTGTGTATTGGGGGGTTTTGGTTTCTCTGGCTCAAGGAACGAAACAAACCAGATAGACGAGATAATCCAGACGAACGAGATCAAGCAGACCAACCGGCTCCGCGTCTCGCACGTCTCGGGTCAAAGACACTATGCTGGCTGGTAACGTTTTTTCTGCTACCCCCCGTCTGAAGAGCAATGCGAGCGGGCAATCTCGGCATAGTGGTGGAGCGGGCGTGTCATATCGGCAGGTAGCGGTGGACACTTCGACAAGAAAAGACTCCAGGCCCTGTTGACCCATTCGCTCCTCAGGGGAGAGCCTCCATTCCCTGTTTCATTCCCCCAAGGGAAAGGGCTCCACCGATTGCAACCCGAAGCGCAGGGGTTCCTGGCCTACCGAATGGCATTCTGGCTTTCCTCATCCATCGCCTTCCCCTCATTATGTTTGATGACTTTCTTGGTGGAGTCTTTTTTGCCCGTCTCCTGCTTCGCGGCGGTCGGAGTGTGGGAGGCCGTGCAGCCGGTCACGGTGAGCAATAGCATGGAGAGGACTAGCGCGATCACAATGGGCATGGGATCTCCGTGATCTTGAGTGTTCTTGGCGTAGGAATAATAGTGCAACGCAGACTGCTTAATCCGAAACGGTCGTCTACTCGGAATTGGATAGCTTCAAATTGTTCCGGTGCGTCTTCGAGATCGTCGATGATTTTACGTCAAAGAAGAAAATGGCTTTTGACACTTTTTCATATCTACAACAACGCGAGCTGGGCCTGCGCCCACGTGTTGCCCTGGGCGGCGGCTTTCTCGTACCATCCCCGTGCTGTGGCATAGTCCTGCGGCACGCCACGCCCATTGGCATATAGCTGTCCGAGCTGAGCCTGCGCCCACGCATGTCCCTGGGCGGCGGCTTTTTCGTACCATCCCCGCGCCGTCGCATAGTGTTGCGGCACGCCCCGCCCATAGACATACAGCTGCCCGAGGTTGAATTGCGCCAGCGCGTTTCCCTGTAACGCCGCTTGCTCCCACCACTGTCGTGCCTTCGTATAATCCTGCGGTACACCCAGCCCGTTGGCATACAGTTGCCCAAGCTGGGCCTGTGCTCCCACGTGGCTCTGGGCGGCGGCTTTTTCGTACCATCCCCGTGCCGTCGCATAGTCCTGCGGTACGCCCCGCCCGTTGGCATACAGCTGCCCGAGCTGGGTCTGCGCCCACGGACTGCCCTGGGTGGCCAGCCTCTTCAGTTGTTGCCGGTCTACGTCTGAGATGATGTCCGATGGGGAAGATGGCGCACGCCCAAGGGTGTGCGCCATCTGTCGCTGCATTGGTTCAAGGCGATCCAGATGTTCATGGTGGGTTTCTGCCGTATCCCGCACAGCTGCGGCGTGAACAACCCGTTCATCTTCGTTGAATGCGAATGGCTCACTCTTCGGAAGTGTCTCCTGATCACCCGTATGCGCATGAGCAGGTTTGTTCGACACAATAATCTTACTCTTTCCCGTAAACGTCCATACGACGACGAGGGCAAAGATTGCGGCGATTGCCAACATGGCCATTTGCGCAGAGGTGAAATTTTTCGTGTCTTCCGGAAGGTTAATATCCCATTTATCATCGCGCTCGGGATCATAGCGAAACGTGGTTCGGCAGGAGGGGCACGTCACAATCCCAATAGTCTTCGCGGTAACTCGGAGTATCGAGTTGCAGGCCGCGTTGGGACATGGGACAGTGTGAGCTTCGGCTCGTGACGGTTTAGACTTAGGCGGTGCTTTCCCTACACGGCTGGTAGATCGCTCTTCGTCATACCGTTGTTTCAACGAGGGGTTACTGAGCGTGTTGAAGGCTGCGTTAATGTCCCTGGTCTTCTTCTCTGCCTTCGCCAGAAGAACGGGGCTATGATGAAAACGGTCGGGATGCCAGACTTGTAATAAAAGTCGGTAGGCGTGCTTTATCTCTTCAGAAGTCGCTGATTCAGGGACTTCCAGAATGGAGTAATAGGTCTCCAAGCTCGGCTCTCCAATAAAATGGACATAGGCACCTCGCAGGACAGCATATTCTAGGGGGTCAGCGATCGAGGATGCAAGGGCAGTGAGCTACTCTGCGCAACCTGACAGGCCGGCTGGTATATTAAGAGAGGAGACTCCGCCATGGAAGGAGGGAGGCCCATGAAGACCAACAATCCGGACGCCCAGCCTGTGGAGAAGCGGTCCCTGTCGCCTGAGCCTGAATCCATGCAGAAGTATTCTGGTGAGGTGAGGGAACGGATCGCAAAGAAAGCCTACGAGCTCTATGAGCAAGGGGGGCGGCAGGCCGATCGGGACGTAGAAGACTGGCTGGAAGCCGAGGAACTGGTCCGCAAAGAGATGAATGCCCGCGCTGCTGCTCCCATGCTCCCGGAATAGCGAGTGGGACGAGGCCTGTTGATTTCCCGTGTTCGCATTACGAGCGCAGTTTGACATCCATTAGACCTTCTCCATGGAGACCGTCTCGCGTCAAAGACATGATGGTAGCTGGCACAGCTTTTTTCTCCCTGCCTAACGACGTCGGGATGTAGTGCACACGATCCGCTTCAACACAGTGGTGGAGCGAGTCTGTCACTCAGGAAGGACAAGGCGAATCGTGCAGCGAGAAAAGATTCCCGGCACCTTTTCTTCTGAAATCAAAGAGGCAACAGGCTAGCGAGTGCCATTCAGCTGGCGATTGATCGGCGCGAAGGACATGGGGGATTGTGGAGGGTGTGATCGTACGGCCTCCACGACTTCGAAACCCACAACCTCATTCCATGGCGAGCGGACACAGGGGTGTGAGAACGCAAAGACAAAAATTTACTCGCGGCACAATTTCTGATATACCACACATACACTGATCAACATTCTGACATCGAAGGGGGGTGGAGTTCTCATGGCAACGAAGAAAGCAGCAAAAAAACCCGCAAAAAAGGCGGCAAAGAAGAAGAAGTAGCCGCACCATGAGGAGGCGGCGGCCACGTCGCCTCCTCATCGTCCCTCTTCTTTGATTTCCCTCAGACCTGAGCCGCACTTCACAGGCGGCTGACCAATCGGGACATTCCCCCGAAGAACTTCCTGTAGACCCAACCTCCGATGACACACACGTCACGTGGGAGAGACTGTCGTCCAAGACCACACCTTCACCGGTGTGGGATGAGCGAGTATGTCTGGATGCAACAGGAATGGTTCCAGTCGACAACGATGTTGTATCGACAGCTGGGTAGCCATGTCGCCTGGTGAATTCTTGGCTCGGTGATGATGACGAAACCGGTTGAGCCGTCGAAGCAATGGGCTAGGGTTCGCTGTTTAGATGAGGAGTCAGAGAACACAGTAGAAAACGACCAGCCGGCTGAGGTCACCAACTTAAAGAGGCAGAGCGGCAAAAAAATGGGGAGGTGATGGCCACATCACCTCCCCCACTTCCTCTGCGCCAGGGGAGAGCCCAAAGCGTCAAGAAAGCAGCGTGGAAATCTTATCATGAACATTCACACGAAAGAAGAAAATATATACCAGCATAATCAATGACTTATAAATGTTCCTATTGAGAATCCAAGTCGAGGAGCGGAGGCTAACAGACCCCCCGCAACGCAAACCATGGGGTGTTGGTGCCAGAGGGACAACAGGAATGAGGCACCTTACCTACGGTCCGATCGGATTATGGACCATCACCGGTCGAGAGAGTATCACGGTGGCCAGCTGGCAATTGAATCAGAAATGGGTTGGCAGACTGCTCGTCCTCCTCATTGCGGAACAGCGTGGGACGGGGCCTGTTGGTCTCCCGTGTTCGCGCAACGCGCGGTCGCGGACTCCCTTCGTTGGACGCGTGCAGTGGGAGATCAATCAGCGCCCCCATCCCTGAAGTGATTACGAGCAAGCTTGGGGGTATCTGCGCCTCGTCTAGGCCGCACGTAGACCAACATGGGTGCTCTTCCTGGTGAGAAAAAGCAAACGAGCTTGTTGATGGCTGATAGCCGGTGGAAGATCGCGGATGGAGAATGAGTAGCGCAGGGGTCGTTGCTTGACTTGTCACTTCGCGTAGCGCCTTTTCCTTCGGAAAGGCCAGCTGTGTGCTTGTTCATGGTATAGTTTCTGAAACAGGGAGGTGTCTCATGCACAGGACGGCCATTATCATCGCGGCCCTATTGGTCGTAGGGCTTACACAGGCAGCTGCCGCAGCCGACGCATCGAGCTCTTCCGACAATCGTAAGACAGAGGAAAGTAAAGGCATCACCGTGGATGACCTCGGGCGAGGGCTGAAGAGCGCGGCCAAGAATATCGAGAAAGAGATTCCCAAGATCGGGTCTGCGATTGGGAACGCGGTCAAGAAGATCACAGGGAAGGGACCTGAAAATCCGTCATCCCAAGAGTCGGTGAAGGAGAACAAATAGATTCGTCGCTACGTCACGACACTCTCTAGTAGATCCCTCCAACGGCCTACGACGAGCCCCGGTGCGCGGAATACGTTCCTCCCGTGCGGCCCCCTCAGTCTATTCCTGCTCGGCCTGCGATCATTGACCGCTTCTTTTGCCTGATTGTTTGGTCGAAGGAGGAATCGAATGATCGCGATCGGCGGATTGCAAGAAACAGGGGCAGGTCTTGCCACTTCATATACTGAGAATTTTAACTTGCTAAAAATCGCTCGAGGAACGTCGTCGAGACGTGGCCCTTTTGGAAGTCTGGGTCATTGAGGATGCGTTTGTGCAGCGGGATGGTCGTCTTGATGCCTTCGATCACGAATTCGTCGAGGGCTCGCCGCATGCGGGCGATGGATTCCTGCCGGTCTCGTCCATGGGTGATGACTTTTGCGATCATCGAATCGTAGAACGGGACGACCGTCATGTTCGATTCCATTGTAGAGTCGACGCGTACGCCGAATCCGCCTGGCGCGCGGTACTTCATGATGATTCCTGGGCAGGGCGTAAACTTTTCCGGGTCTTCGGCGTTGATGCGACATTCGAGGCTGTGCCCGTTAAGCTTGATGTCTTGCTGCTTGAAGGATAGGGATTGCCCGTCGGCGAGCCTGATCTGCTCCTTGATGAGATCGATGCCGGTCACCATTTCGGTGATCGCATGTTCCACCTGGATGCGGGTGTTCACTTCCATGAAGAAGAAGTTGTGGTCCTTGTCGAGCAGGAACTCGACGGTGCCGACATTCCGGTAGTGCACGGCTTTGACGACTTCGATGGCGACGCGGCAGATCTCCCGTCTGAGTTTCTCGTCGACGGCGGGCGATGGGGTTTCTTCAAGCAGCTTCTGATGTCGGCGTTGGATCGAGCAGTCGCGCTCGCCGAGATGCACGACATGCCCACGATGGTCGGCGGCAATCTGCACTTCGATATGGCGGGGCTCGAGAAAATATCGTTCGAGGTAGACGGCGTCGTTGCCGAATGTGGTCTTCGCTTCGGCCTGCGCGGCTTGAAATGCGCGCGCGAGGTCCTCGGCTTTATTGACGACGCGCATACCGCGTCCTCCCCCACCGGCTGAGGCTTTGATGATGACGGGATAGCCGATCTTGGTGGCGGCATCGAGGGCTTCCTGTTCGCTCTTGAGCTCGCCGGGACTGCCTGGTGTGACGGGTAAGCCTCGGCGGGAGACGATTTCTCGCGCTTTGGCTTTGTCGCCCAGGAGGGCGATGTGTTCGGATGTAGGGCCGATGAATTTGACGCCGATGGACTCGCAGACTTCAGCGAAGTGGGCATTCTCGGCGAGGAATCCATAGCCTGGATGGATGGCGTCCGCCCCGGTGATCTCGGCCGCGCTCAGGACGTTGGGAATATTTCGGTAGCTGAGGGCGGCGTCAGGAGGCCCGACGCAGACCTTCTCGTCGGCTGCGCGGACATGGAGGCTCGTCGCATCGGCCTCGGAATAGATCGCCACGGTCTTAATGCCGAGTTCCTTGCAGGCCCGAATGATCCGGAGCGCGATCTCACCGCGATTGGCTATCAACACTTTCTTGAACACGCGAGTACTCCGATGTGGGTCGAGAGAAGAGGGCCAGGAGCCTGTCCGACATTGCCAGTTCTACTGCGGCGAACGATGGCCAAGCATCTACTTTGTTCTCGGCCACGAAAAATCCTCAACGTATTCCAGCGAATACGCCTCCGGTTTTTTGCGGCCTGCCCCTCTTCCACCTCGTGACGAATGGCAATGTCGGACAGGCTCCTAGGGGGTGGCTGTCGGATCGACGAGGAAGAGCGCCTGGCCATACTCCACCGGCTTGGTGCTTTCGGCCAGAATTTTCATGACCCGCCCATTTATCTCCGACTCGATTTCGTTCATCAACTTCATCGCTTCGACGATGCATAGGACCTGTCCCTTTTTCACATAATCGCCTTCTTCAACGTAAGGGTCGGCATCCGGCGAGGGGGACCGATAGAACGTCCCGACGATCGGAGATGCGATGGTGATCATGCCCGTCGTGTCCTCAGTCTGTACGCCTGCCGCACCAGTGGGTTGAGAGGCTGATGGCGAGCCGGACGTGCCCTGGTCAGCGACGGTGGTTGTGACCGTTTTGGCCCCGATTTCGTTTCGCACGCGGATTCTGAGGCCGTCGCGCTCCAGTTCCAGCTCGGTCAGGTTGTTCTTCTTGAGCAGATCGATCAGTTCTTGGATATGAATGGTCTGTTGTCCTGACAGCAAGCGTGTGCCCTGCCCGCTCTGGGTCGCAGCAAAGGCCTGAGGCAGGATGATCGAAGTGCCACCCTTCTTCGACTTACTCGACTTCTGCTTGCTCACCGAACACGCTCCACGTAGGCTCTCGTACGGGTATCGATTTTGATCACGGTCCCTGTTTCCAAATAGAGCGGGACCTTAATGGTGG
>JAENWB010000205.1:0-18379 GCA_016650275.1 Nitrospiraceae bacterium
CCGCAAATGGGCTCGCAACTATTCCTATAAATAAGCTCGTTGTTAATGAATTGCCTTCGAACCATCCCATGACAGCTAATCCCACAGCCGAGACAATGGGGACCATGACCTCTGGTTTGATAAGCCACGTAGCCAATGTGAGCCATGTCTGGGGACTCCTGAGCAACTCGTTAGCACGACCCATTTGATCCACCATTGGTGAGGAGGGCATTTTATGGGGTTACTTGGCGCACTGTCGAGTAGCGCACAAGATCCCCCGTTTACATAGTGGGAGATTGTGGTGGGTGTGTCAACTATATAATCGTCGCTTGGAAGACTTCTATTTTGGCCTTGTCCATTTGGCAAAGCGCTGCAGAGATGGTGCGCCGCCAAATACCTGAAAATGGGCACCAAGTGACCACTTTCCCTAACCAGAGGGATGACTCCGATGACACTTCTGACGTTGGTAGTTATCCTGCTTGGTGGTTTTGTCCATTAGGGAGGATGAATATGCAGCGAATAAACTTGCAGGGCTTTTTACGCTTGCCAAATTTACGTTAAATGCTTTCCACTGTGACTCAGGTTTCGCAAGTGTCGTTAAAGTCAGAGATTGTGTTGCGGACAACAGCTCCTGGAGGCCACTGAAAGCAGACAAGGAATAGGCTCTCCGATTGAATCGAAACACAAACTCGTTCGAGTAGGATTGAAGATGTCTTGGTTCAACTCTGTGATAAATTCCACAGAACCACACCAGCAGACTTGAAAATGCCTGATGAATGTGCGGCGCCAACTCATCACCTCTTTAAAGGTTTCCCTAGATCTCCCGTTGATATTGGTACCAGGAAAGAGCCCCTGTCGCGCCTATCTCAGGCGCTGCGCTGGACAACTTGTTTTCAGCGCCGCCGGTGCGTCGGCCACACCGGCGGATGGATGACCAAGCAGGACTTGATAATGTGCGAACAATGTGGCCATTATGATTTAGTCATGCGGGGACCCTGTTCCACCGCAGTTATCTTCCGCTTCGCGCCTGGCTCCAGGCTAATGTGGTGGATCACGAATCGAACACATGGCTGAGTGCCTTGGGGTGGTTGCAGCTGCTCGGTCTGGGGAGTTAGGAGACCTGTGGGCCTGCCTGGTCGGGAGCGGCTGTCAGGCGGCGTGGAGCCGACGAGACTTATGGAGGAGCTGTCCAAGCCGGAGGCGAGCGCAGGTCGACGACAAGGGCGTTTTGGGTTCGCCGGCACCGAATCCCCGATCCGTCCGCCCAAAGTCTCCAGGCATTTATAACCGAAGCCATCGAGCCGGGAGCGAGTGTGGCCACGGATGGGTGGGAAGGCGACCAGAGGTTGGCGACGCCCCGGTACAAGCAGTTAATACTCGCGATAAGGCAGGTTACGCCATGGTTGCGTTCTTGAGGTAAACGAATCACGAGACAGGAGGCAGGAAATGAAACAGCCCTGGACGGTGCTTACGAACGAAGTGGTGGCCGCGTTGGGAGCAAGGCACCAGCCGCCGTGTCTCTCGCTCTACCAGCCGACCCATCGGCGCCATCCCGAGAATCAGCAGGATTCGATCCGGTTTCGCAATCTGGTGAAGGCGCTGGAGACCTCGCTCCGGCAGACGTATCCGGACGGCGCCACCCGACTCCTGCTGGACCCGTTTAACGTCCTCGCCGACGATCATGACTTCTGGAACCATACGCTGGATGGACTGGCCGTGCTGGGCGGACCGGGCCTGTTTCACGTGTTCCGACTGCAGCGGCCAGTCGCTGAATTGACCGTCGTGGCCGACAGTTTCCACACCAAGCCCTTGCGGCGCTTTCTGCAATCGGTCGATTGCTATCAGATTCTGGGACTGAGCGCCGATAAGATCCGACTCTTCGAGGGGAACCGCGATGTGCTCGACGAGGTTGCATTAGCCGCGGGAGTTCCGCGCACGCTCACCGAGGCGCTGGGCGACGAGCTGACTGAGCCGCACCTGACCGTCGCCTCCTATGGGGGCGTCGGCGGGGCCCACACGCCCATGCGCCACGGCCAAGGCGGAAAGAAGGACGAGGTGGACATCGACGCGGACCGGTTCTTCCGGGCCATCGACCGCGCGGTCCTCACGTCTCATTCGAAACCGTCCGGCCTGCCCCTGATGGTGGCGGCATTGCCCGAACATCATTATCGGTTCCGGCAGGTCAGCCACAACCCGTTTCTGATGGCGGAGGGGCTCACGATTAACCCCGATGCCCTGTCGATCGATGAACTCCGGGAACGCGCCTGGCAGGTGGTCGAGCCGCAGTATCACGCGCGGCTGGCGACACTGGCCGCCGAATGCGCTGCGGCCAAGGCCAAGGGGCTGGGCAGTGACGACCTGGCGCAGGTCGCTCAGGCAGCCGCTGCGGGGCGGGTGGCCACGCTGCTGATCGAGGCCGACCGCCAGATTGCCGGCCGCCTTGACGGCGCGACGGGGCGACTCGACTTAGAGGAGCTGCGCCACCCACGCGTCGACGACCTGCTCGACGATCTGGGTGAGTTGGTCGGGCAGCGAGGCGGCCGAGTCCTGGTGATTCCGACCGAGCGGATGCCGACGTCGACGGGAGTCGCCGCCATCTACCGACATTGAACCACGCACCACCACCAAGGAGCACGCGATGCAGATCCAAATCAATACCGACCGCAACATCGAAGGCCACGAGGCGCTGGCCACGCATGTCAGCGATGTCGTAGCCAGTGCCCTGAGCCGCTTCAGCGCACACATCACGCGGGTGGAAGTGCACTTGAGCGATGAGAACAGCCACAAGAGCGGTCAACAGGACAAGCGCTGTATGATGGAAGCCCGGCTCGAGGGACGCCAGCCCATCGCGGCCACGCATCAGGCCGCCACGGTGGACCTCGCCGTCGACGGCGCGGCCGGCAAGTTGACCAGAATGATCGAGCACACCCTGGGGCGCTTACACGATCAACAGAGCCACAGGACTGACCCACCCCCGCCCGGGGCGAAACTCCCGGAAGCGTGACGCGCGACACGGCAGCGAGCCTGCACCGAACACCGGCCCGTGGCGGGTCCCCGTGAATTCAACACCCACGTGCCACGCCCTTGAACACAGATCGTCACCGTCGTACTTCTTCTGTCGACGGACCAACAGCGAACTCGTATCCCCGCGCGAAGCGAGGAGCGCTCCCACGACCAGCGCGGCGAAAGACACCGGTGCCCCTCCTGAAACTGTCGGAGAAATACGGAATGGATTCAACTTTGAAGTGCAACGGTTAATGAAATCGAAGACCGTATATTCAATTGAGAATCCTCGCACCGTTTGGTTAATTTGAGCGCGTAAAGAGAGAGCTTGCAGGGCATCCGGCAGAAGGAAATTGCCTCCTCCGTATGGTCAAGCCTCAGATCCAGCCCCCGATCACTTGATGCCCACTCCACCAGGGCATCATGAGTTAAACTACAATACTTCTTGGCCGACACAGTGCACCGTAGCATCAGTCGTAAACAACCGCGATGTACGTCTTCTTCCGACAAAGAGATAGGCAGGGACTCAGCCAAAGCAATTCAACAATCCGTCAAGCGCACCAAGTTGGCAGCTTTCATTGACAAGAGTGCGAGTCAGGTTGAGAATGTTTCTATGTTTTCGCTCACAACAACCAAGACGTTCTGCGTGACCGTCTTCATGGGGGGAGTTACCCTCGCATGCAGCGGTATCACCACCGTCACGGTATCAGCGGCATCACCGCTCTATTGGTGCCCTGATCAACAATCCGATCGGCAATATTCAGCGAAGCAAGGGCCTGGGTGCATTCCGCTTGTTGAAAATGAAGAAACCGGTACAGCAGAGCAAGAAGGGGAACCACCCACGGGCGACAAGCCGCCACGCGACTTCAAGGTTGAGAATCTGCAGGGCGACGTATCGACATTTCTGAACAAGTATCGCGACTTCCTCGATTGCTGCAAGACCGATCTCTCGGAACTTCAGCAGGTCGAAGAAATGGGAGACGAGGTCGGAGATTTGCTCAAGTCCACCCAGACCAATATATCGAATCATTCGATGGCATCGCGCGGCATCATGCTCCGCGAAATAATCCCGACTGTCGCCAAAGTTCGCGCTGACCTGAAGAACCTGCGCGCGACGCTCGAACGTATCAGCACCTCGACCAACACCCGCGATTCAGGAGACTTTGAAGAATCAGGTCGGGAAGCGCACGCGATTCGCGAAATGGAAGAATCAATTGAGAGAGACATCCGGGCGCCGAAGCTGTCGACAGGGCCAAAGACGGGCGCCAGTATCGGCAACGCACCAGCGGCAGGGCCGAGTATCGGAAAAACCCCGAAGACCGGCGACACGATCGGCGCGGGAGGCGTCACCGGCCAAGACATCGGGGCGTCATCGAAAAGCAGCCACGACATCGGCGGCTCAGGCCCAGTAGGGTTTGGGATCGGCGCAACCGGCCGCGCAGGGCCTTCACTTGGAGAATCAAGCCTCAATAACGAGTCATCTTCAGCCGTCGGCTCGTCGTTCCAACGTTCGACAGTAGGGTCCAGCCTCTCGGATTCGACGGTGGGATCGAGTTTCGGAGGCTCTAGCGTGGGCTCAAGCCTCGGGGAATCGAGTGTTGGCTCGTCGTTCGGGTCATCTTCAGTCGGTTCGACCATCCAAGAACGGGGCACCGGCCCGCAGCAGTAATCCTCTCACTGGCTAGACAGGATGGTGGGGACCGACTCCCACTCCTCTCCCCTGTTCCGACTCTTATACAAACCGCTCCCATTCGTCCCAAGATAAAACAGCTTCGGATCGGTGGCGCTCTGCGCGAGAGACCGCACGTTCAGAGTCGCCAACCCTTTATTCAGCGTGGTCCATGTGTTCCCTCCGTCTTCGCTCCGGTGGATGCCTTCCCGACCGCCCAGGTAAATCACGCCCTTTTTCGTCCGATCCAAAACCATCGAAAACACCATTTGGTCCTGCAAGGACTGGCCGATGCGCACCCACGACGTCGCCGCATCCATCGACTTATAGAGCCCTTCGAGCGTCGAGGCATACACCGTGTCCGCCTCATAGGGATCGACCAGAATCGCCGTGACATTCAGCGCGCGTGACGACTTGATGACGGCAGGGGACACGAGTCCGTTATTCACTTTTTCCCAATGCCCCGCTTGATCGACTGATTTATAGACACCGCCACTCGTGCCCGCATAGAGGATCGATGGCCTCGTGGGGTCCAGCCCGAGTGTCACCACCATCAGCACTTCTTTCATGCCGTCCATGCGCTTCGTCCAACTGTCGCCGGCATTCTTGGTTTCAAACACGCCCATCGTCGTTGCGGCGAACAGATGCTGGTTGTCCGCCGGATCGAAGACAATCTGATTGACCACGGAAGAGATCGTCACATCGTCCAATCCAGCTCGTTGCGAGACCCATCGCTGCCCTCCATCATAACTCTTGTACACCGCATCGCCCTTCGTGCCTGCATACACCGTGGCCGGGTAAGCCGGATCAAGCGCCATCGAAATCACGCGCGAGTGGCTCATGCCTTGCGACAGATTCGTCCAGGTCTTGCCCCCGTCGCGCGTCTTATAGATGTAGTCGTTCGTCGCGACGTAGATGATGTCAGGATTCTTCGGATGGAGCTGGATGACGACGATGGGATCGCTACGATCGCAGCCAAGGAGGGGAAGGCTAAGTAACAGCAGTAATAGGAAGACGAGTCGTTTCATGAATCCAGCTTGAGGCGATGTTCGGATGCGACGGTGGCGGAGTCACTCCAAACTGCGTCAGTCTATTATGCACTACTCAATAAATGATCCCTCCAAGCTTGCTCGTTCTCTCTTCAGGGATGGGGGCTGACTGATCTTCCACTGCGCGCGTCCGACGAGGGCCTTCGGAGGCCGCGCGTTGCGCGAGCACAGAAGATCATCAGCCTCCATCCCCTCCTCTGTTTCAGCATCCCGTCCTAGCGGTAGTTGGTGAACTGCAGATCAATTTCAAAATCTTTGCTCTTGAGAAACGCCATAGCCGCTTGGAGATCATCCTTGCTCTTGCTCAACACGCGTACTTGCTCGCCCTGAATCTGCGCTTGCACTTTCAGCTTGGACTCCTTGATGGCCTTCGTCACCTCTTTCGCCTTGTCCGCCGCGATACCATTTTGAATCTTCGCCACCTGACGCACCGTCCCACTCAGCGCCGGCTCCACGGCCCCATAGGTGAACGCCTTCAATGAGACCCCGCGCTTCACGCACTTGGTCTTGATAATATCGTTCACCGCATTGAGCTTATATTCATCGTCGGAGACCAGGACCAGCTCCTTTTCCTTCTCCTTCAACGTAATCTCCGTCTTCGAGTCTTTGAAGTCGAAGCGCTGTTTGATCTCCTTCGTCGCCTGATCGACAACATTCTTCATCTCTTGCATATCCACTTCCGAGACCACATCGAACGAAAATTGCTCAGCCACGACCCCCTCCTCTTCTAATTTCAATCATTTCCGTTTCTAGCAGCCTGGTTGATCCTCAAATGCACGCGTTGAACGAGATCCATCCAATTCTCTATACCTCTCTAAGGGGAGCGGCCAAGGTTGCCCTTTACTGCGCGCGTCCAACGAGGGCCTTCTGAGGCCGCGCGTTGCGCGAGCACAGAAGATCATCAGCCTCCATCCCCTCCCCCTCAACAGCAACCCCCACCGGGCAACTGCAACCGCTGCTTCTCATCATCTTGATAAATCGTCGTCTGCAGTCTTCCCGGTGAACCTCCACCGGCCATCACCACCACTTCGCTACTGGTGAACGGCCGCTTCAAGACCACATAGCCGTACCATTGCATTATGCTATCACCTAAGACGATCACCGCGAGCAAGGCCACCACCGCCACCAGCCCCGCATCTAGATACAACGCAAAAGCCTGCCCGCTGTCGGCGATGGACGTGGCCTTGGTCACAAACATGCCGAACATCTCGTAGGACCCGATCAACGTGACGGCGCCGAGAAACAGCATCGGCAACGCTGTGATCCACAGATATTGCGCCTTCCGCATCTTAATGAGCACCGTCGTCCCGATACAGAGGGCCAAGGTGCCGAGCAACTGATTCGCTGCGCCGAACATCGGCCAGAGCGTCGAGATGCTTCCGGTGCCAATAAGATAACCCCAGGCCCCCACGATCAACCCGCTACTCACCATTACACCAGGCCACCAATTCATCCGCCGCAACGGAGGGTAGAAGCGCCCTCCCATCTCCTGGATGAGATAGCGCCCCACGCGCGTGCCGGTGTCGATCGTCGTCAAAATAAACAACGCCTCGAACACCAACGCAAACTGATACCAGTAGGCCATCAACCCGGCCATACCAGGGAGCGCGGAAAAAATGGACGCCATGCCGACCGCGAGCGACACGGCCCCGCCAGGCCGGCCTGCCACGTCCGCCTCGACGAGTTGCGAGAGCTCCTGAACCCTCGAGACAGGAAATCCCATCCCAGCCAACGCGTCAGGCGAAAGCAGTGTGTTGATTGCTAAATAATCGCCGGGGATCAAGACCGAGGCCGCAATCAAGGCCATCACACCGACAAAACTTTCCAATAACATCGCCCCGTAGCCGACCGTGGCCTGCGATTCCTGCTCGATCATCTTCGGCGTGGTCCCGGAAGAGACCAACGAATGAAAGCCCGACACCGCTCCGCAGGCAATGGTGATAAAGAGAAAGGGAAAGAGCGTGCCGGGAATGACCGGCCCACCTCCGCTGGCGAATATCGTGACGCGCGGCATCTCGATCGTCGGCGCCATGAGCACCACGCCCACCCCCAGCAACGCCACCACGCCGAGCTTCATAAAGGTGGAGAGATAGCCACGCGGCACCAGGAGCATCCAGCCAGGCAAGACAGACGCGAGAAACCCGTAGCCGGCCAGCACCCACACCAGCGTCGTGCGCTCGAACTCGAACCACCCGGCAAACGAAGACTGAGCGACCACCCGCCCAAATATCACAGCCGCGACTAACAGCACCACTCCGAGCAGGGAGACTTCCGCCACCTGACCGGGCCGGAACCTTTGAAGATAGAAACCCATAATGAAGCCGATGGGAATCGTCATCGCAATCGTGAAGGTGCCCCAGGCATTGAGATAGAGCGCGTTCACGACGGCAAAGCCCAGTCCAGCCAACGCCACCACCACGATGAAAAGCACTGCCACCGTCGTCGCGATGCCGGTGACAAGGCCGAGTTCATCCTGCGAAATTTCAGGAAGTGAGCGGCCATTCCGCCGCATCGACGCAACCAGAATGATGAAGTCCTGCACCGCGCCACCCAGCACAGCACCAATCACCAACCAGAGAAAACCGGGGAGAAAGCCGAACTGTGCCGCCAACACAGGCCCAAGCAATGGCCCCGCTCCGGCAATCGCCGCGAAGTGATGGCCGAATAACACGTACTTATTTGTGGGGTGGAAATTGACGCCATCGTTCAACCGTATCGCCGGCGTGACCCGCTGATCGTTCAGCTCCACAACGCGTCGCGAAATCCAGCGCCCGTAGAAGCGATAAGCCAGCACATAGATGCAGGCCGCCGCCACAACCAGCCAGAGCCCGTTTACTTTTTCCTGTGGATTGACGAGACCGGTAACAAAGACAAGCGCCATGGCACCGAGAATGGCGAGGAGTAGCCAAAGCACCAGCTTTAACGCCGACATGCGGGCATCCTAGCATAAACAGACGGGAGGACACCCCTGTCGGTCCTTTGTTCCAGGATGAAAAAAGGTGTCAGGAACCAATTCCTGGAGGGGGAAAGCTGTCAGGAACCAATTCACGAGTCGTGCGGGCAACTTTCTTGAATTGCTGCTGCCTCCCCCCGACAAGAGCCAAGCACAGTAGCCCCAGTCCAATCCAGACCAGCTCTCGGAACCGCCGGAGCAACGCGAAGGTGATACCGGCGATGTCGCTGTAGCCGAAGGCTTCCAACAAAAGCAGATTTCCGCCATCCTGCGCCCCGAGGCTGCCGGGGATGAAGAAGGTGCTGCTTTTAATAAAAACAGAGAGGGCGCCAATAGCGATGGCGGAGAGAGCCATGGCTGGCCCCCCGAGATAATAGATAATGACATAGACTTCCAACGCTTCCGCAATCCAACCAAGAAAGAACAACCCGGTGGAGGCACAAAAGGCCGGACGTCTGTGGCGATAGAATCCTAAGATCGCTCGATCCAGCGACCGCAACTGCTCCTCACGCTTTTCGAGATAGGCAATCTTCAGCCCGATCTTCCGCACAAACTCCAATAGCCAGATAAAGAGTCCTTGCCGTTGCACAAACACAAAGGCGGCAGTCACAAAGGCCAGCAGGCCCACACTCAAGAGTGCAGCAGGCACGGTCTGACCGGATGATTCGCTTCCGCCTAACAGCCACACACTCAGTGCGATGCCGAGCAGAATGAATAGCACTTCGGCAATCGTCATGGTCGTTTTCGCAATAATGACCGAAGTAAACGCTTCTTCCATCGGCACATGATGCTTCCTGAGCAGATGGGCCTTGAGCGGCTCGCCACCGACGTAGGCGGCCGGCGTGGTCACGTTCACCACTTCACCGGCGGTCCGGATCATGAGCACACGCCAGAACGGAATATCCTTTGCCGACGGGCCAAGGGTAACTTTCCATCCGTACGCTTCGACGACGTACATGATGACGGAGGGAATCAGCATAACGAGGAGTGCGACCGGCCCGAGGTGCGTTGCCGCATCGTAGATGTTCTCTGGCCCAATATGCCAAACAATGAGACCGAGGGTCAGGAAGCCAACGAAGAATAGGAAAAGTCTTAGCATGTTACGCTCGGGATCCACGGTGAGAGGGAAAAAGTAACCACGCCATAGGAGAAAGGACCTTTATCTCCAATCCTTCAACAGGGCAGCTCGGAACAAGCCCAACTGCGGCCGTCGAGCGAAGCCATTCTGATTCTTCAACTCCCCTATAAGGAAAAGGCAAACCGTCCTTCACAGCGCGCAATGAACGACCCTCATTCTCTCCATAATCCTTCCACGCTATTTTGTAGGGGGAAGAAAGAGATGTCTGAAACTATTCCCTGGATCGTGAGTGCGACCTGCTTGGGTGGCCGCCCACCCGCCGATGAGAGCCAGGCAGACTAAGTCAGCCCAATCCAGGCCAGCTCCTGGAACTGACGGGGTCACGCGACGGTGATGCCGGTGGCGTCGCAATATCCAACAAAATCATACTAGCATATTCTCGCCGTTTTTGGCACCGAGTCCGCCGAGAATGATGAAGAAGAAGAAAGTAGCGTCAGGAGCCGTTTCCCGAGTCAAGGGTACGACTGTCCTGAGTTCCCGCCACACGCCCGCGCAGCGCCGCAAGGCATAGTAGCCCGATCCCGATCCATACCAGCTCACGAAATCGCCTCAGTAGCGCAAAGGTGATGCCGGCGACGTCGGAGTAGCCAAAGTCCTTCAGCAAGAACAAATTTCCGACGTCTTGAGCACCAAGGCTGCCGGGGATGAAGAAAGTGGTGCCTTTGATAAAGACAGAGAGGGCGTTGATAGAGATGGCCGAAAGGACCAGGGCAGGCCCTCCCAGATACCAGATGATGACGTATACTTCCAATGCTTCCGCCATCCAACTAAGAAAGAACATTCCGGTTGAGGAGTACACGGCCTTCCGATTATGGCGGTAGTATTCCAAAATCATTCGATCCAGCGACAGTAGTTGTTCCTCACGCGCTTCGAGAAAGCGAATCTTGAGTCCGATCTTCCGAGTAAATTCCAATAGCCATGTAAAGAATCCTTTTCGCTGTGCGAACACCAACAAGGCAGTCACGAACAACAACAGGCTGACACTGGCCAGCGCCGCTACGACGGTCGGTCCCAATAAGCCTTCGCGGTCAACCCTCCAGACTGCGAGCGTGATGCCCAAGAGTATGAAAAGCACCTCGGCGATCGTCTTCGTCGTTTTCGCAATGACGACCGAGGCAAGCCCCTCGACCATCGGGACATGATACTTTGTGAGCAGATAGGCTTTGAGCGGTTCACCGCCGATGTAGCCTGCCGGCGTAGTCAAGTTCACCACTTCACCGGCGGTCTTGATCGCGAGCACACGCCAGAACGGAAGATTCTTCGCCGATGGGCCAAGCGTGACTTTCCAACCGTATGCTTCAACGGCATACATAATGGTGGAGGGAATCAGCATGACGAGGAGCGTGACCGGCCCGAGTTGCGCCGCCGCATCGAAGATGCGCTGGGAACCAATATGCCAAACGATCAGAAAGAGTGCTAAAAGGCCGGCAAAGAGGAGAGCAAGCTTAAGCATGGGTCACGACAGACGGCTAATTGCCCAGAAACACGACTGCTGTCAGGAGCTATTTCCTAAGTCGTCGGCGCGACTTTCTCGAATAACCTCTGCCCTCCCGCCGGCGAGGGCTAAGCACAGCAGCCCCAATCCGATCCACACCAACTCGCGGAACCGCCGGATCAAGGCGAAAGTGATGCCGGTAACATCGGAATAACCAAAGGCCCTCAACACGAGCACATTTCCGCCGTCCTGAGCGCCGAGGCTGCCGGGGATGAAGAAGGTGCCACTCTTTATAAAGACGGATAGGGCACTGATGGAGATAGCGGAAAGCGCCATGGCCGGACCGCCGAGAAAATATATGATGACGTAGACTTCCAACGCCTCCGCCATCCAACCGACAAAGAACAGTCCGATGGAGGAACAAAATGTCAGGCGGTTGTCACGGTAAAAATCCAATATTGTTCGATCCAAGGACCGTAGTTTCTTCTCACGCACTTCAAGATAGTGAATCTTCAGCCCGATCTTTCTCTGAAATTCCAATAGCCACGTAAAGAGCCCTCGCTGTTGCACGAACACGAGCGCCGCAGTCACGAGCACCAGAAAGCCGACACTGCCCAGGGCCACTCCAACAGTCTGCCCGGATGAGCCGTCGGCGCCGACCCTCCAGAACGCGAGTGCGATGCCCATGAGGATGAAGACCACTTCAGCAATCGTCATTGTCGTTTTGGCAATGACGACCGAGGCAAGTCCCTTCACACTCGGCACGTGATGTCTCCTGAGCAGATAGGCCTTGAGCGGTTCGCCCCCAACGTAGGCGGTTGGCGTGGTCATGTTCACCGCTTCACCGGCAGTTCGGATCGCGAGTACACGCCAGAACGGAATGTTCTTCGCCGAAGGTCCCAAGGTGATCTTCCAACCGTACGCTTCGACGACGTACATGATGGTGGAAGGAATCAGCAGGACGAACAGCCCGATCGGCCCGAGTTGCGACGCCGCCTCATAGATGCGCCCGGGACCAATATTCCAGACAATGATAACGAGGGTGAGGAGACCGACGACGAGTAGGAAAAGTTTTAACACGCTAGGCTAGGAATCCACGGTGAGAAAAACAGACAACTCCTAGGGGAATGTAACGTGATCTCCACTTCTTCAGCAAGGGAGTGGACAAGGCTGCCCTTCACTGCGCGCATCGAACGAGGACCTTCTGAGGCCGCGCGTTGCGCGAGCACAGAAGATCATCAGGCTCCATCCCCTCCTCTGTTCCGGGACACAGGACCAACGTGGATGCCCGTCCCATCTTTTCTTTTAAGCACGGGTCGTGGCGGAAGGTCTGACTACCCAGAGCATCAGGAGCGAGAACACCACGGATCCGATCGCAGCCATCCAGAGAAACCAGTCGAGCTTGCCGATCACAGAAAAAATCAGCACGATGACGGAAAAGTCGCGGCTCGCGACGTTTTTGAGCATAAAGTCCGACCAGGCAGCCTGCACCGGTGTCTTCCATCCGCTCTCGGACTTAATCTTTTGCGCGCGGGTGACAAGCCAGAACGAGAGCCCATTCCCAAGAACCGCTGCCGAACCCAGGGCCAGAGGAACCCACGCACCGTCTCCCCCAGCCAGGCGCAGGTAAGAGCCAACGGCAATGCCGGCAAAGATCGCCATGTGCACCACGTTGTCCATCGCGATATCGAGCCAGGCCCCGAACGGCGACTCGGTGAACGTAAGCCTGGCCACTTCACCATCGCAGCAATCGATGACCGCCGCCAGTTGGAACAACAGCGCGGCCATGATGCCGGCGCTGTAGGTCCCGACGCCAAAACCGGCTGCCGCGACCAACCCAACCAGGGTCGCCAGGATCGTAATGGCATTCGGCGAGACACCTGCTGCGAGAAAGATACGCGTGAACCAGCGGGAGACCTTCCGATTGAAGAACCGGTCGACGAGGCCTTCGAACTCGCCCTTGAGGGAATTGAAGAGCTTCTTCTCAGCGGCCTGCACATCGGTTATGTCGCGCACGTCCTGGTACCAGTGGGACCGGTTCGTCTCCGTGGACAGCACCCGCACATGCCCATCCACCGCGGCCCGTTCGAGCCATCGACGAATCGGAAGCGTGCCCATGACCACGTCGACTTGAGCGGCAATACTCATGAAACTGGCCGGAAGCACAACCAGGTCTGTCACCACCAGCGCCGCGTCGTCCTGTCTCGATGTAATCGAGCGGAGCCTCCCCCCCTGCACCTTCACGCGCAAACTCGACCGGCGTGGCTGGCGATCTCGCTCGCTATCGGCCCGCGCCACGACGATCGCCTGCCCCTCCTGTACCTCATGGCGCAGGCTTTCGATCAAGGGGCTCGGGAATACCCCCTGCACACCGGACAGAAGACAGAAGCCGCGAACTTCAGCCGCGAGCGTTTCCCAGGTGCGGGGATCATCCAGCGGAAACTCACGAATCGGCATCCATCGCACGGGGATCGTCAGGCGTGGCCCTTTACCCAACGCCTGTTTGAGCTGATCCTCCTCCGGCCCGACCAGCACCATGAGCTGTCGTATACCGGCGCGCTGCAGCGTCAACACCGTCCGCTGAAACAGGCCGATGCCCACCACGCAGGTGAGTGGACCCACCTCATCGGCATACAACCCGGCCGACTCGCCGAACAGACTCACCGAGGGCAGGAGAATCGCCGTGCTCAATCCCTGGAGGCCTGTCTGTTTCTGAACTGTACTCTCGCTCATGATCGGCCGATCCGTGTAACCGGGGAAGGACTATTCCAATCACCCCGCCATCCTAAGAGCCGGTTTCCCGTTTACCCCGTTATCTTACTACCCCAACTTCTATAGTTTCGGCAATACATCCCGCTCAGCTTTCGTCACATCTTCTAGAAAATCTATTTCGGTCCAGGGGAGCCCACCGATTTTCTCATGCCCGACTTTGACATCACGAAAAAATCCCACGAGCGCATCCTCGTACTCCATCTGCCAGGCTTCGCGATCCACATGGGTCCTAAGCGACGCCACCACATGGGGCGCATCAGCATGCCGGACCTTGAGGAATCCCACACCTTCTCCCGCATAGTCATAGTGTAACGGCATCTTTTTCGTCAGCGCAATCACGCGTCCACCTTCGACCACGACCATGCACTCCTCCCCGGTCTGCTTGACGGTTTCGTCCATGAGCAGCGCGTTCTCGCAGGGAGATTGCACCAAGCGACGCAAGATCTCGTGATGGAAGAGCACATCAGCATCCATGACGATCGCGTCGTCATCCAACGCGGTGCGTGCGATCCAGAGCGAGGAAATGCTGCCGCGGTGGAACTGCTCGTTGACGAGGAAATTCACACACACACCGCACGAGTCCGCTGCCACAGCCTCGCGAATCATCTCCTGTTTATAACCCACGACCACATCGGCACATTGAATACCGACGCTCCGAAGCGACGTGAGGTAGCGGTGCAAGAGCGTTTGCCCGCCGATCTCGATGAGGCACTTCGGGCGATGTTGCGTAACCTGCCATAGGCGCTTCCCGACTCCAGCTGCGAGGATGATGGCTTTCATGCTGTGCCGCAGATCCGCTCAAATGCATCGAGGAATCCGACCAACTGCGCCTCCGTGAGGGCACCCATGTTGGCCACGCGAAAAACCTTGCTCTCGAGTTGGCCTTGGCCCGCATAGATCACGTAGCCCTCTTTTTTTAGTTGATCGTGCAACGGCTGATAGGTCACACCCTCGGGAAGATGGTAGGCAGTGATCGTATTGGACTGTTTGTCGGGAGTCAGAAGCGACTTCACGCCGAGTTTCGCCATGCGATCGCGGATTAAGGTCGCAACTTTCTTATACCGCGCAATCCGCTTGGCAACCCCTTCCTCCATGAGTTCGTTCAACGCTTCGTCGAACGCATAATAGACCTGCACAGCCGGCGTGAACGGAATCGTCCCCCGGCCCTGGTCATCCAGATATTGTGTGAGGTGGAGATAGATCGACCGTCTGGGGTAGGCACGCATCCGCTCCAGAAATCCCTTGCGGACGAGCACGAAGGACAGGCCGGGGAATCCCTGGATACATTTTCCGGATGTACCCGCCACCATATAGATATGGGATCCGGCGATATCCAGCGGCTCCCCTGCCAAGGCACTGACCGCGTCCAGAATGAACACCCGATTCTGGCTGTCCACGACATCCGCGATCTCCTTGACCGGATTGATGAGTCCGGTGGTCGTCTCATGGTGGACCATTCCAACCGCATGCGCTTCCGGATGTTGTCGAAGCGCGAGCCGCAACCGTTCAGGATCCGGCCTTGTCGTCCAATCGTATTTGAGTTCGGACACGCCCAGGCGATACAGACCGACCATTTGAGAAATGCGCTCGCCGTACACGCCGTTATTGAGCACCAGCATTCGTTTGCCGTGCGGGAGCGACGACATGACGGCGGACTCCACCGCCGCCGTTCCCGATCCGGTCATCACCATCGCGGCATAATCCGCTTCCGCCCCCGGCACAAAGAGCTTCAACAATTTCGCCTGAATCCCGTACAAGAGTTCGGTAAATTCCGACTCTCGATGGCAGATATCCGGACGCAACAGCGCCTGCCGCACCCGCTCCGATACATTCACCGGTCCTGGATTCAGTAAGATCATCTCGTCTCTCTTCCTTCCCCCTACCCCGAGTAAGCGATCGAGACCGCTCCAACTGCGCGCGTCCAACGAGGGCTTTCTCAAGCCGCGCGTTGCGCGAGCAAGGGAGCGGCTCGATCGCTTATTCGATTGCCTTCATGAACCGCTTCGTAATGTCCGGCGGATCAAGCATCACGCGCCCGACATCCTCCACCATCTCATTGACTTTCACCAGCAACATGCTCGGCCCGTCTTTCTTCAACATGTCCTTGAACTCGTAGACGAGGTCTTCGCGTTCCCGCACCCGTTCGACGTTCACATACCCGGCCGCCTTCGCCACCTTCTCAAGTGGAACAGCATTGGAAATCGTCGGCTGATTGCCGGTCGTGCCGTAGACTTCGTTATCGAACACCACATGAATAAAATTCTTTGGCTTCAGCGCCCCCACTGTCGCGAGCGTCCCCATGCCCATGAGGACGTTCCCGTCGCCGTCGAATATTACGACTTGCTTCGTTGGCTTGGCCAGTGCCACGCCCAGCCCGATCGCCGCCGCCGACCCCATCGATCCGATCATATAAAAATGAGTCGGCCGGTCGGCAATTTTCTGCGCCTCGCGAGACGGAAATCCATTACAAATGATGACAGGCTGGTCGGTGAGCAATTCCAACAACGCGGCCATCGCCATAGCCCGGCTCTGCATCGTGCCTTCTTCCGGCCTCATGGATGCAATCCCTTCACGACACCCTTTGTGATATTCAGCGCCACGGGAATCCGTTTCTTCATAAACGTTTCGGCTACCCACTTCAGATCGTCGACGGCCGTCTTTTCCGTCAGCGTCCGATGAGGGATCTTCATCGTATCGAGAAACTGCGGCATGACTTCGCCCATCACCAGATGCTCCGGCGCATCATTGCCGCCTTGACCACGCCAGGACACGATTAGAATACAGGGCTGCTGATAGATATAGTTGAGGGAGATGAGCGTATTCAGTGATGTCCCAAGCCCGGAGTTCTGCATCAAGACGGCGGGAATCTTGCCGGCCATATAGGCCCCGGCGGCCATGGCGACCGCTTCATCTTCCCGAACGGCCGGGGTGTAGAGGCGCCGCGCCATCAATTCGGCGATGATACCCCCCAGAATCGAGTCTGGGACCCCCGTAAAAAAATCCACCCCAATATCTTGTAGCGCATGGACAAACGCATCGCTTTCAATCATCGTGTCGGTGCCTCGCCGCTACGCACATGGAAAAACGCGCGCATTATAAGCTATGCCTCGAGACATTCTCAACAAAACTGAGGGAGTTGCGCCATACGATCGACCATGGTAGCGTTCTGACATGATCGGACGGCAAAGAAATCACGCGGGCCGATACCTTGCCCTGGCGGGACTCCTTCTCTGTATGAACCGCCCCTCTCCCGCCCATGCGGTACCGTTGGTGAACGATCCGAACGGATTCCAGAGCATGACCTGGGGCGTTGCCCTGACCGCGAAGCCCGATTTGGAAGTCACCACGCCAGGTCCGCACGTGAACGAGTTCCGATCGAGGGACGGTGCGCCGTCGTATGCCGGTATCCCGGTTGAGAGCGTACGCCTCTTGTCGGTCGATGACCAATTTGCCCGTGTGACCATCCGCTATCAAGGCACCGATCGACACAAACAGATCCTCGCCTATCTCGAACAACAGTTCGGTTCCCTTGAGCGCATCCCCGGGCAGATGATGCGAGGCCTCAATCAGCAATATACATGGCGCGGAACCGATACGGAAATCAACCTGACCTACCACGCGAACACAGAGCGAGGCTATATTTTCATCGACAGCCGCACCCTCGCTCCTCGATTCAATGACCGCATCACTGACTCAGCGGAGTAACATGCCTCGCCGGCCCCTCGCAAACCCTTGGATCCATTGTACCTCCCTCATCTGCATATGCTTCTCTCTCATTCTGCAGGGCACCCTGGCATTTGCCGTGCCGATGCAGAACGATCCTAACGGGTTCGAGGGGATACCCTGGGGCGCGACATTTTCGGAAACCGACACCTTCATCAAAATCGAAGACACCGGTAAGTCTCAAACCTATGAACTGAAGACCGGGGTTCCTTCACTTGGCCCAGTGAAGGTCGACTCCATGCGATTTGTGACCTCTGAAGGCCAATTCGCGCGTGTCACCGTCCGCTACCAAAGCAAGGCAATCCACGATCAGATTCTTGCCTATCTCCAATCCCTCTATGGCTCGCTCGACCGCACACCGGGACAGATCGCCAGCGGCCCCGTCAAATTCTTTAGCTGGACTGGATTCGAGACCGATGTGAACCTCCGATACGAGACCGGCACCGATCGCGGCATTATCTTTTTCGAGAGCCAGGAACTCCGCCGCAAAATCACCGAGGGTAATTCCTCCACCGTGTTTTAACAGTCGTCATCCCGCCTCCTGGCTGGCCTTCCCGAAACATTTAACAGGATGCTGAAAAAATCAGCCAGTTTCTCAAGGGCACGATAGGCGCGATCCGAAGTTCAGGGTTCGAAGTTCTGAAAACCTCGAACTTCG
>JAENWB010000206.1:0-10078 GCA_016650275.1 Nitrospiraceae bacterium
CACAACCAATCCAGCCGAGTTGTCCTGGCTCACTCCCCCACCGGCAGGGGCTGTGGCCCAGGCGAGAGAGTTGCTCACCGGTCTCGGCGCACTCGATGCAGCGGGGCAGATCACCACGCACGGAACACAGATGGCCGCGCTACCGCTCCATCCACGGCTCGCCCACATGCTGCTCAAGTCAGTTCCGTTGCAGCTTGGCAATCTTGCCTGTGAACTCGCTGTCCTGCTCAGTGAACGAGATATTCTGCGAGGCCCCTCCGGCTGGCGCAACGCCGACCTGCGACTCCGCTTGGATGTTTTGCATGGACAGCATGATCACGCTGCCGGTGCGACCATCGACCGCGCCGCCTGTCAGCGAGTCACACGCACGGCCAACCTATGGCAACGACAACTTCCCCGATCTGCTCGCTCGAATCGGCAGGAAAGCCTCGATGAGGTTGGGCTCTTGCTCGCCCTTGCCTATCCTGATCGCATCGCCCAACGACAACACGGAAATGACGCACGCTATCTCATGGCCAATGGCCGTGGCGCTCTCTTTGCGAACCCTGATCCGCTCATGTCGGAAGACTATCTAGTCATTGCCGACCTGGACGGCGGGGCGCAATGGGCCAGGATCAATCTGGCCACGCCGGTACAGTTCCACGATCTTGAGACCCTCTATGCAGACCAGATTCGAGTGGTGGATGAGGTGGCGTGGGATGACACGGCACAGGTGGTTCGTGCGACGAGACAACAAAGAATGGGTTCGCTCATTCTGTCTGAGCAGGGGCTCTCGAGGCCGGATCCTTCGACAATTTCGACGGCATTAGTACAGGGCATTCGTCGGGCGGGACTCGACAAACTGGCCTGGACTACTGAGCTTCGTCAATGGCGGGCGCGAGTGGCATTTTTACGCCGGATCGAAGGACAAGAGTCACGATGGCCCGATCTGTCGGACGAAGCCTTGCTGCAAACGCTCAACGGCTGGCTTGGGCCCTATCTATCCGGCCTGACGACGCTCGACCGCGTCACGCGGCTCGATCTCACCCAGCCGTTGCACGCGCTCCTCTCCTGGGAACAGTCACGCCAACTCGAACGGTGGGCTCCCACGCACCTGACTGTCCCGAGCGGGTCGAATGTGCGCGTGGAATACGAAACGACCGACCTGCCCATCCTGGCTGTGCGGTTGCAAGAAATGTTCGGCTGCAAGGACACGCCCCGTCTCGTCGATGGGAAGATTCCGGTCATGCTGCATCTCCTATCACCGGCACGTCGGCCCGTCCAAATCACCAAGGATCTCTCCAGCTTCTGGAAGTCGACCTATCTTGATGTCAAGAAAGAACTCCGTGGCCGCTATCCCAAACACTCATGGCCCGACGATCCATTCACCGCCACGCCGACTGCCAAAGCGAAACGCCGGCGGCTTTAGCCCGCGAGACTAGCGGGACCAATAAAGCAGGCTGAGGTCGAGGTCAAGGTTGAGCAAAGATCAGATAGTCTAATCTTAGCCTCAACCTTAACCTTAGCTGAGCCTAAGCCTTCCAATAGCACCGACGAGCTTTTTCAGCAGCCTGCTAAATGGGGATGTCGCGAGTCCCGTCATACGACGTTCGGGACTGGTGGGAAAATTTCACGATATCGCCGTCCTTCACCGTCGTATCTTCGGCGCTCACTTTCTTGTTCACCACAATCATGACTTCTCGGTTTAACAGAAACTGGAGCAACGGGCCCATAAAATCCTGGTTCGATTCAATAAGTTTCCTGACTGTGGTCGGCTCCGAGACCTCAAGCGCAAATTCTGTTTCTCCGACCGCATCGCGAAGCGTCAATCCAAAGACCAGCACTGTGACCATAGCTTCCTCGTTGTTTGGGCTGTCTGGTTTGTTTTGTTGATCTGGTTCATCTGGTTAGTTTCGTTCAACCAAAAAACCAGTTAGACCAGACAAACCAAATAGACTAGACAGACCAGATAGACCTACGACCGGTCCGCTGCCTCGTAGGCTTCCTGAATCAATTGGGCCACGTGCTTGACCTCCGCTGCGCCCTGCAATCCCGTGCGCAGTTGAATCATACAGGCCGGACAACTCGTGGCCACAACCTCTGCTCCACTCTGTTCAACGGCCCGCCGCTTGCGCTCAACAATACGCTGCGACGTCTCAAAATCCTTCACGAGGTAGGTCCCGGCTCCGCCAGCGCAGCGATCGGCATCCGGCATCTCCATATACTCGACGCCCGGCAAGCCTCGCAGAATCGCACGAGGCTCCTTGGTCACTCCTGCGGCTCGCAGATGGCAGGAAGAATGGTAGGCCACCTTGCACGTCTTGGGCTGCTGACTCGCCATGGCCGGCTTCACCGGCGATTGCGACACAAACTCCGAAATGTGTGTGACCCGTTTGGCCAGAGCCTGGGCCGCCGATTGCTCCGGCTCCCCGGCGAACAAGGTGGGATAGTCCTTCAGCATGAGGGTGCAGGAGGCGCAACCGGTCACTACCTTGTCGTACCCTGCCATGGAGGCAAGATTGACCCGCGCCCCATCTTTGGCCAGCGCGCGATGTCCGTAAGTTTCAATCGGCGTCCCGGAACAGCGTTGCGGCGGCAGATCCGGCTCGACCCCATGTTTTCGCAGCACAGCGATCACGGCATCCCCCACCCCATCGTCGAAGTAGTTGGCCGCGCAGCCGTGGAAATAGGCCACAGGGGAGCGAGCTGCTTGCCCAGCCTGGGGAATCAGTTCGGGATAGCGGTCTCGGAGATAACGTTGCGTGAGTCGAGGCAACACCAGTTGGGGCGACAGTCGTGCTGTCTCGGCGAGACGACGCATGAGCGGCTTCGTCAGATGATCGAGCAAACGACGCATGAGCGGCCGGTCCCAGAGCGACTGGTACCTCGCGAGAAACTTTAAGAATCGCTCGAATAGTGCTGTTTGTGCGTGGAAACGAAAGATGACACCGGCCAGCTTATTCGGACTCTCAGCGCGACGGTCCAGAATGAGCTGGGAGACATCGACTCCGGCCGGACAGGCGGTGCGACAGGACTTACAGTTGAGACAGGCCTCCACGACTCGCTTCGAATTGAGATAGCTATAGTTCTTATCGGTGACGATCTCGAACCAGCCGCGCGAACTCATGTCTTCTGATTGAAACACATCGTAGACTGGACAGACCGCGTTACACTTGGCGCAGGTCGCGCAGGGTTTGGATAATCGCTCATAGTCGATATGGTCCGTGAAGGGCCGGTCGCTGATCTTGATGCCGGGGTTGAGCACCCCGGCAGGATCGAAGCTCTGCTTCACACGCACAAACAGGTCGTACAGCTCCGGACCGAACATCGTCTTCACATATTCGGCGCGCACCCGGCCATCGCCGTGCTCCCCACAGATCGACCCGCCGAAGCGATCCAAGACCGTTTGGTGTATCTCGTGATAACCCTGCACCATCTTCTGAAAATCGCCTTGGTCGTTCACATCGAGCAAGGGAATGATGTGGGCGTTCCCATTCCCGATATGACCGAAAATCGCGACTGGTACATGCTGCCCGGCGAAGAACTCTTCCAGATACCGGATGAGTTCGCTGATCCGTTCAGCCGACACCACCACGTCGTCGACGAAGTTGATAGGCTTCTTCTTGGGATCGAATCGATAGAGCGTGGGATAGAGGGCCTTCCTCGCCTTCCACAATTTCTCCCGTAGATCAGGGTCGAAGGCGATCACGGGATCGGACGTGAGGCGATAGCGACGACAGATCTCGGTCATGCGCTCGGCCTGCGCGCGAAGGTCTGTTTGTGCGCCGTCGGCATCCAGCTCCACCAGGAGGGTAGCGGCTGCATCTGTCGGGATGCCGTGCTTCGCCCGTCCGATCAGATTGAGAGTGTTGGCATCCATCACTTCCAACGCGCTAGGACACAACTCCAGTAACTGCGGCACCGCCTCGCCCACATCTTCCAAGCGGTGAAAATGGATGAGTGCCGTGAGGGTCGCGCGAGGCTTCTCGACTAGTCCAATCGTAGCCTCGCTGAACAAACCGAGCGTGCCCTCGCTGCCGACAAAGAGTTTAGGAAGATCGAAGCAGCCTCGCGCAAGCCCATCGACGAGACCGAAGAGGTTGTAACCACAGCTGTTCTTGCTGACCGTCGGACGTTTCTGCGCGATCAGCGCAGCATTGTCCTGTAGCAGCGACCGCAAATCGTGAAGTGGCCTATGCGCCTTCAGCAGATCGGCACAGTTTGGATCGTCGAGCCCATAAGCTTTGGCATCCAGCCACTCACCAGACTGCAGGCAGACACGGAGCGCCTCCACATTATCTTTGACGGAACCGTACCGCAGCGTGTGGGGACCGGATGAGTTGTTCGCCAACATCCCACCGAGCTTGCACATGTCGCCGCTCGATGGATCGGGACCGAACATTAATTCATGCTGCCCCAGCTGTGTATTCAACTCCGCCAGTACGATCCCTGGCTGGACCCGAGCCCATCGCTCTTCTCGATTCAGCTCCAGAACCTGATTCAGGTGCGAGATGTCCAGAATGATCCCGGACCCGATCGCCGAGCCGGTAAGATTCGTCCCGGCGGCACGCGGTGTCAGCGGGATGCCTCGCTGCACGGCATAACGCACCGTGGCGGCGATGTCCTCCTCGGACTCCACAAGCACGACGGCCTTGGGCACCATCCGATAGATGCTCGCATCCACCGCATAGGCGGTGAGCGTCGAATAGTCGTCTTTCACCTTGTCCGCACCTAGTACGGCTCGAAGGTCTGAGGCGATGGCGTGGGAACGTTCAGGCAGAATGAGAGTTGGTGCGGTCATAGTTGAATGGGTCGCTCATTCTAGACGGACAGCTATAACGAGAACAAGCTGTCAGACGCAGGAGAGAGGCCAAGGGTCTAACAACAAGTAGGGTACGAGGCCACCTTCAAATGACCCCAACGGCGGGACTCTTATCATAAAGTCATCAAGGCGAAGAAAGGTTTGCCGACAGCCTTCTAGGTTCCTTTCGGGAACCATTGGTCTATAGCTTCCTTCAATGTATTCTGGCTTCCGCCAGGCTCGAGGATTCAACCCGTCATATCGACTATCGAAATATTGAAGCCATATTCCACATCATCGAAATAAAGCACACCGTCATCTTTCCGTGACACTACAAAGACAGTTTCGTCTCCGTACATCTCCGACCTTCGAATCGTGGCTTTCCAGAACGGAACTCGAAACTGGTCAAACGTATTTCTCTGAGCCTCATTTAATTCAGCGTACTGAATCCTAAACAACTCGGCGAACTCTGAATCTGTAATGGGCTTCCAGTGGCTCATAGATCTTTTTAACCCCAAATACAGAATTAGGGGCAGATACGGAGCGTAACAAATGACCTGGAGGCCGTCAAACCTTGCGAGGTGATGGCGAATTCTATCAATACATATTGGACCACCTCACAATAATCTCACTGCTCGGCGCTTCCAAGCTTGCTCGCATCATTTCTCATGGATGGGGGCTGGGTGATCTTCCACTGCGCGCGTTTTTCCAATCCCCTCTTCATTTTCAAGGGCGGTCTGGTCGATCCTCGAATGCGCGCGTCGAACGAGCACATTCTTATCGTGCGCGTTCCGCGAGCAAGAGGACGACCAGGCTGCCCATCTCCTGCTGGCGGACTTTTTCAGCATCCTGGTAAGATGTGATTCGCAGATAGGAGCACGCTCCCATGGCCGATACACCTCCCACCCTTTACCTCTCACGCCTCCTCCCCGATCCCGTCATGGCCGTCGTGCGGGAGCGGTTCCAGCTGGTGCAGGAACCGCTCGATGCATTGCCTACTCCATCGGCGCTTCGTGAAGGACTGTGCCAAGCCGACGCCGCGATTGTGACTCTGGGCGATTTCATTGATGCAGAAACGATACGTGTAGCCACTCGGCTAAAAATTCTGGCAAATTATGCCGTCGGATACAACAACATCGATCTTGCTGCCGCGCGAGAGCGTTGTCTGATCGTCACGAATACTCCGGATGTCTTGACGGATGCCACCGCGGATCTGACCTGGGCCTTGCTCCTAGCGACGGCACGCCGCGTCGTCGAAGGCGACGCCCTCGTTCGATCCGGTTGCTGGACTGGGTGGAGTCCCACCCAACTCTTGGGAGCGGAAGTTTCGGGCAAGACACTGGGGGTTATCGGCATGGGACGGATCGGACAAGCGGTCGCCCGTCGCGCGGTAGGGTTTCGCATGCCGGTGCGCTATCACACACGCCAACCTATGGCCACTGCATCTTTCCCCCGCGAGTGGGAGCACCGATCACTACAAGATATCCTCGGGGAGGCCGATATCGTGACGATTCATGTGTCTCTCTCGCCAAGCACCCACCATCTGATCGGCGCGCGCGAATTGGCTTGGATGCGCCCCACCGCCTTCCTCATCAATACTGCTCGTGGTCCGATTGTGAATGAAGGGGCGTTGGTCGATGCCCTCAAGACAAGAATCATCGCCGGCGCGGGACTCGACGTCTATGAACAGGAACCGGCCATCCACTCAGCGCTGGCTCAGCTGAAGCAGGTGGTGCTGCTCCCCCATCTGGGCTCTGCCACGCTGCACGCGAGGGTTCAGATGGGACTGGTCTGTTTGGAGAATATTCGAGCCGTGTTGGACGGACGTCCGGCACCGAACCAGGTTCACTAACAAGATGCTGAAACAGGCTGCCAGCAGCGTTCTCGCATCGTTCAGACCCTCAACGTACCCCAGAGGGTACGCCTTCGGCCCTTCACTCGCTGCGGCCTTGCTGGACAGCCTGTCTGAGCATCTTGCGGTTGTGCCACACGTAAGAGGCGAGAACTATGCGAGAACGCCGCATGGGAAAAGGCGCGTCTCGGCGCGCCAGGGTGGGCGGATGAGAAGAGCGACTTTTTCAGCTTCCTGCTAGTTTCCGTAGCGAAACGCTGAGGTGGGCTCAACTGGGGCCCTGTGTGCGCGAGCTGATTCGAGCCGTTGCGACACATCGTGGAAGGTCGGAATCGATTCATAGATTGCAACAGCCTGGCTCCACTGTTCTTGGGCTTCGTGAAGTAAGCCAAGCTCATAACGGATGGCTAACGCTTTGGCCCCCTGGCACTGCGGGTCCTTCAGCAGCAGCTCGAGCTGTGCACTTGCCGACTGGCATTCCCCTTGTTCTTTCAAACAGATCGCGATCATAAGGCAGGAGTCCGAGAAAAATTCGTGGCTCTGCATCGAGAGAACAAATTCTTCCTTCGCTTCGTCCAGCAACCCCATGTTCTTGTATGCCACACCCAGCTTGTAGTGGGTCTTCGGTTCAATCCCGTTCATCGGCTGAGCAGAAACCGGTGTTTCGACGACAGGTCCTGACGCCTGTGGCTTCGGCGAAAACGTCGAGGCCCATTTGGCGACCAGCGGGCTGGCCGGGGCGAGTTCTTTGACTTTCGCATAGAGATCCGCTGGCTGAGTCGGGCTCTCATCGTTTGGATGCGCCAGGAGCAATTCGAAAGCCCGCGAGTACTGTAGCGCCGCTCCCGCGATATCACCATTCGCTTCAAGCAGGGAGCCGAACAGTTCTCGAGCCTCTGCATGATCCGGCTGCGCCGTTACCAGATGACTGAGCCATTCCTCCGCCTCAGCCTGCTGGCCCGCCGTCACATAGGCCTGGAACTGCTCGTTCGTCGAGAGGACAGGCGAGAAGGGAGCAACCGAGCCTGCCTCTTGCGACAACGGTCCCCATAGCTCGTCCGGCTCGGCATTCGACAACGAGAACCCACTACCGGGCGTAACCGGTTCTGCATCTGCCGACTGCGGCGGCTCAGATTGCGCCGGCGCGGGGTTCGGCTCGGGGTCTGAAAAACGCCTATCATGTGGCTGGGTGATCTTGGATGGCACAATCCAGGGGTCGTCCGGAGCCGTTCCGGCCCATGAAAATTCTGGTGAACTCTGTGGCGCCTCAGTGGTCGTTCCTATCGACGCCTGAGGCGCTGCAGGCGAGGACGCTTCAACGGAGCTTTCGCCGTTCATCAGCGCAGAGAGTTTCGCGACAATGGGATTGTCCGGAGCGAGCGACTTGACCTTCTCGAACAGTTCCTCATGCAGCGTCGGCATCCCTGGTTCAGGATGTTCCAACAATAACGTAATTGCCTTTCCGTACTGGAGGACAGCGTTGGCGACGTCGCCCTTCTCTTCATAGAGCTCTCCATAGAGTTCGAACAGCGCAACAGACTGCGGTTCGACGGCCAGAAAGTCAGTAATCAGCGTTTCCGCCTTCACATAGTCTTGTGCCCGCAAGGCTGCCCCAGCGAGGTAGCGATATTCGCCAAGCGCCACCTGAAGATCTCCGCGCTGCAGATGCAACTTCGCGAGCAATTGACAGACTTCAGGGTTTCCGGGCTCTTTGGTCAGCAATTGATTGAGAATGGCCTCAGCCCCGGCAAATTGTTTTTCTTCAATCCGTCGGGTGGCTTCCGAAAGCAGATCGAGCGGCTCGACACTCTTGGGTGGGCCTCCTGCAGAGCCGGATCCCTTCGTAGCGGCGAGGATAGGTTTCCCGCTGGTCTTTTGGAAATGTTCGATAAACTGGGCGGCTTCACTATTGGCAGGGTCGATCCGCAACACGGCTTGATACGCATCCTTAGCCTCAGCATAGCGCTGCTGCGCTGACCGCTCCCGCCCTAACTGCAAATAGACTTTCGTGGCTTCGTCCTGCATGTTTTCTTGCAGGCATAATTCCGCCACCCGCTGCTGGGCATCCAGATTCGAGGGATCCTGGCTGACGATTTTCTTATAGATGTCCAGCGCGTCTTTGGTTTTTCCGGCCTTGAGGTAGTGTTTCCCAAGGGTGAGATAATCTTGGACCGCACTACTCAGCAGACCGCGTTCAGCATTGAGATCTCCCAGATGCCGGAACACCTCGTGCCGTGAAGGATCAAGCTTCAAGATCTTCTTGAACGTGGCAATCGCCTTGAGGGTGGCCCCTTCGGCACGGAAGGCATCGGCCGCATCCACAAAGGCCGCCACGGCATCGCTAGTGGACTGGCGCTTGAGGTGTAACTCCCCGATTGAATTGAAGATACTCCCATCTCCTGGCGACTCGACGGAGAGCTTCTTCCATTCAGCGATGGCAGCGTCGAATTGGCCTCGTGACGCAAAAAGCTGTGCGCTATGCAAGACACGACTCCGGTCGATCGGCAAGTCAAACCTCCCTCACCTGCATGATTCATGACGCTTCTGCCGCAAGCATGGATACGGGTCGCACACTTTCGCGACCGACCCTTCATGAATGATGGGGGTTAACGATCAAACGCTAACAGTGTCAATGGGTATTGTCAACGAAATGGGGCATTTGGATGAGGGCATACTCAGCAGAAATACGAAGGCCTGCCCCGACCTAAAAGGCAGGCCTCCCTGAAACACAATCCAGTGAAGTGCAAACTCAAGACTCAGCAACGACCATCTTCAAGACGTTCGAAGCCTGAGGCCCCTTTGCGCCTTGTACGACCTCGAACTCGACGTTTTCTCCCTCTTTTAAGGTCTTAAATCCTTCCCCTTGCAGCGCGGAATAATGTACGAAGACATCATCCCCTCCCTCAAGGCGAATGAACCCAAATCCCTTGCGATCGTTGAACCACTTGACCGTACCTTTTGTCTTCACAGAAACACTCCTTTCCTCAACGTCCACGTCTAGTTACGTGGACGGATCCGGAACCAAGTTGGCGCCACACATAATGGAGAGAAAAGACAGAAAGAAGATCGGGCTGAAATGACGAGCTCATTAGGAGAGACAAAATCGATCACGAAACCCATCTTGGTTACAATTCGCGCAGCATCTACCACGGCGTTTCAAATCTTGTCAAGCCATTCTTTAAACGTCCGCTCGCTGGCCGTGAGGTAGACAAGCCTTTCCCGCTCGCCTATAGTGTCGCACTGGGCGAGGAGCGTGATTCTTCGAATGTTTCTACGAACGCTGCTGGATCGCTACATCTTCACCGAACTCCTTTTCCCCTTTAGTATCAGCCTCGGGGCGCTGTGTTTTGTGATGCTCACTCGCGAGCTCCTGCGCTTAGTGGAACTGCTGGTCGCTAAAGGCGTCGGGATCGTGGCGGTGCTGCAAGTCTTCGTCCATCTGATGC
>JAENWB010000207.1:0-19264 GCA_016650275.1 Nitrospiraceae bacterium
CATAGGCGAGCGTGATGAGCCCGCCTATCAAGCTCATGTACCAAAACGAAATCGGGACCTGACTCGCCGCCTTTTTTTCAGAGGCAATCCATTGGACCACCCAGCGGCCGAAAAACAACCCTTGGCCGAGAAATCCAATGGCGAGCCAGATGGTTTCGATGCTCATGATGGAACCGTCATGCTCGAGGGGCGAGATGCGTGTGAAGTAGCCGATTCTCACGGTCCATGGAGTCTTGCTTGTCGCGCATCTCTTGCTCTTTTCGCTTGTCTTGCCTGCCCACTCTTCACTTGTCGCGGAATGTATACCGCAACACTCTGGTTTGCATCCATCGCACGGCAATCAAATCATAGAGGGATTTGAATAATCGGTTACCCATGCCGTACTTGGAGACGCCGTGAATGCGCGGGTAATGCCGGACCGGCACCTCCGTGACAGTGAACCCGTGCATGAGCGCGAGCGCGGGAAAGAATCGGTGCATGCCTTCGAAGAGGCGCAGTCGCTCCAGTACGGGCCGTCGGAAGATCTTGAGCGGGCATCCCGTATCGTGGACACCGTCGTGGGTAAAGAAGTTCCGCACACGGTTGGCGATTCGGGACGACATTTTTTTAACCAGGCCATCCTGCCTCTGTTGTCTCCATCCGCACACGAGATCGTGGGTGGCAGTATAAGGGAGGAGTTTCAAAATGTCTTCGCTGTCCTGTTGAAGATCACCGTCAATTTGGATGATGATGTCACCGGAAGATTGTTTGAAGCCCGCGTCGAGCGCGCAGGTCTTGCCGTAATTTCGATCGAGGTGGAACACCCGCACGTGGGAGTGCTGCGTCGCCAGATGATCCAATTCCTCACTACTGCCGTCGCTGCTGCCATCGTCTACGAAGACAATCTCATAGGGGCGGGACCGTGAAGTCTCGTACGAGTCCATCACCTTCAGCAGGCTCGTCAGGAGAGGTACCAGGTTCTCTCGTTCATCTTTAATGGGGATGATGACGGAGGCCCATAGATGAGGTGGCACGGTCATGCGGGATAGATATTCCTGATGCAAAAATGGAGCCACACAATCACGCGGGCATTCTATCGAATGCCGAAGGGAGCGTCAAACCATGCGGCGCGGTCTACGCGACGAACAAGAGTAGCGGGATATGCGAGTAGGGCGCGATCTGAAGTTCGAAGTTCGGGGTTCGAACTTCCGAAAACCTCAAACTTCGGACCCCGCATCCTCGGCTGGCATGCACGTCGCGCCTTCTTCGCCCGTCTCGCTAGTGCTTTTCCGTCAGAATCGTGAACCGCATCGTGCCCATCAGACTCATCTCGTTAACTTGTTCTCCCACGTGAATTTCCACTTTGTATCGGCCTGGTTTCCATGCGCCCTGTAAAGGGGAGAGGGTGAGATAGCCGCTTTCGTCTTCGAGCGCGATGTGCATGGCATCTTGTCCGATCACCACGGTGGGATCGAGGCCGGCTACCGCTTCCGGGTAGCAGCGTCCGAACACCTGGAACCCCTGATAATGCTGGTGAAGGTGGAACACAATGAAGACTGCCTGGGTATCTGGACGAAACCGATCGGTCGGTTTCACCGGCACGATCTCGTGCGTACGGTGAAAGCCCAGTTCCTCGTCGAATCCTTCCGCCGTCGTGATGGTATGGAACAGGCCTTGCGGCGGGGCGTCGAAGTCGTAGGGGGTGACGTCTTGGGGGCGGTTCTGAAAGTCAGGAATGGAGGAATTCTTGGAGATCGGCAGCTCCGCTGCCTGAAGTGCCGGCAGCGCCGACAGAGCGATAAAAAAGACCGCTGCGACCGCCCCTCGTTCCGCTCGTCTCGCGCCTCTCGCCATAGCTTCTTGGTACACCGGCCGGCGGGGGCTGTCAAGGTAACGAACTCAAGGCGAGAGGCCAGAGGCAAGGGGTGAGCGGTACGGAAGGGATGGTTGCGACTAAATTTCTGGTTCTGTTAGAATTCGCCTCCTTTAACGAAACCCGCCAGGCGAGGGATACGAGACCATGGGCAAGAAGGGATTTAAGGATCTGCTCGTGTGGCAGTTGGCAAAAGATTTGGCGGTGAGAGTGTATTGTGTATCGGAAAGCCAAAACCTCAAGAAAGACTTCGGTCTTTGCGATCAGTTTCGGCGGAGTGCGGTGAGTCGCGAGTAATCTGGCGGAGGGAGATGAGCGCAGCTCGGATCGAGACTCGGTGCGCTTCTTTTACATGGCGAAGGGTTCCGTCGCCGAAGTGCGTACACAAATCCAAATCGCTTGCGAAGTCGGCCATCTAAGGAAGCCGGAGTACGACATCCTTGAAGCGGAGTATGAACAGCTGGCTAAGAAGATCGGAAGTCTCATCAGGGCCCGGAGCCAAGCCTCTAGCCATTAACTAACCCCTTGCCCCTAGCCTGGATTTATTTATGTTGCAGGACGCAGACGCCTTACCTCAGCTCATCGGCGACTATAAGCCGGTCGATCAGTGGCAAGTCCATATCAATACGCTTTTCTACCGTTTCCGGGGCGATCAGCTCCGCAGTTTCTACCAAACGTTTGCCTCAGCCGACTATCGGCTCGCCCATGCGCTTGCGGCAGACTACTACGCTCGCGTCGTGCGACGCGAGCAGGCGCGAGGCGAGGGGTGCGAGGCTAGAGGTAAAAGCGAAGATGTTCCGACCCCTAGCCCCTCGCCGCTAGCCCCTAGCCTGGTCATCCACGAATGGGGCCCCGGCAACGGCAATCTCGCCGCCTGCTTCCTGAGCCATCTCAAGGTCCTCGATAAAGATCGAGTGATTTATCCCCGCGTTCGATATGTGCTAGTCGATCGGGAACAAGCAGTGCTCGATGCAGCTATGGCTCATCCGGAGCTCGCGTCCCACCGCAACCGGGTCGATACGCATCGCGAGACTGTGGATCGGCTCGACGGTGTTGCGGATGGCAGCGTGGATCGCATCATCTGTAACGAACTGTGGAACGATCTTCCGACGAAATTGATGTTGCGTCAGGCGAATGACATTGAAGAAGAATTCCTGCGACCGAACTTGAGCGAAGCCGCTCATGCGAAAATTCCTGACTGGGCCGCCTTTGTCCGGGCGTTCGACGCCATGGATATGGAGGTGCTCAAGGGTTTCCCTCCCTTCCTCGACGACCTGGTGTGGGAACGTGAATATCGGACGGTCGAATGGAAAGAGGTCCCCTACCGGAAGACGATCACGGATTTCCTCAAACGTATCGATGAGCAAGTGCTGGTTCCCGTCAATCTAGGGGCTTATGCCACGATCAAGGAAGCCAAGCGCCTGCTGGCTCCCGAGGCGATCGGGTTGAGCAGTTTCGACGCAGGTACAGCCGATATGAACGTGCTGAACGATCCGGAGAAGCCCATCTATGGCCAATTTGGCGGGCAACAGAGTTTCATGGTCAATTTTGCGTTAGCCGAAGCGGTCGCCAAGCAGTTGGGGGCCGGCACGATGACAATAGAAAGCCAGCGTGAATTTGTGGGGCGCAGCTTGGGGACCAACGTCTTGACCCTCATGGATCTCATCGCCACCCATCCTTCTGCCGGTACGAGAATGGCGCCGTGGGAACAGGACCGCTTGATGCTCAAGACCCTCCGCGCATTGAACGAGACCTATCGGAGCCCCTATGAACGCCATCTGGACTTTCCCATTCCGTTGGAGATGCCGCAGGAGGAGCGTGAGACGCTCCAGGTCCTTGTGCGCTCGCTTACGCCGACAGGCATTCCGGACACCGTCGCCTATCTCACAGAGGAAGAGCTAAGCTTGGCCTCGAAGGACCTCGAAGATATCGGCTACGATCCTCAGTCGTTCATGATCGCCTTGACCGCACCCCCAAGCCCTGTGGATTACTTTCACGCCTTTGTCCGACCTCGCTGATTCTTCCAACAGGATGCTGAAAAGTCTGTCAGCCTGTCTTGTTCATGTGGTCTGTCCGGTCTCTCTCGTTTAATTAGTTTGTTTGGTTTGTCTTGTTTATTTGGTTACACCAGATCAACCAAATGAACCAGAGAGACCAGACAGATCGGGCTTGTCCCAGACGTGCAGAACAGTGAAACTTCGGCGTGCTCACATCGTTTCCGCACTCTGCTAGAGGTAAACGCCCGGATTTGCTGAATTTCTCTGCTTGACTCAGTTCTAATTCTTCTATACCCTTCCCCTCGCATGAGGAAGGCCTCCACCGTTCGACTGGTTCAACGCCGCGGGGCGAGTGGGCTTGGGTAGGACAAAAAGAGAAAGTGAGTGCGTGATGTTTGGATCGTTCGGATGGATGGAATTGGTGCTGATTCTGGTCATTGTCTTGATCATTTTCGGCGCCGGTAAGATTCCGCAGTTGGGTGAGGGGCTTGGGAAGGCCATTAAAGGATTTAAGAAGAGCGTCAACGAGGCCGATGCCATCGACGTGACGCCTCCTCCGTCCGAGGCGCCTGACGTCCCGCCGTCGCAGGTCGCGCAATCCGTCCCGCCGGCCACGGCACCGGTTCAATCAGGAAACCAGATCAAGCAAGGGTAAGGAGACGTGAGGCGTCAGGCGTTTCCTTTTTTGCTTTTCGTATGACGCGTGATGTTTTACGCATGACGAACCATGTTCGGATTGGGCGCCGGCGAAATTCTCATTATATTGGTGATTGCGTTCTTGCTGTTCGGTCCCAAGCAACTGCCTGAAGTCGTTCGCCAGGTCGGGAAAGCGGTCAAGGGGTTCAAGGATACGGCGGAAGATTTGCGGAAGTCGGTGGAGCCGGAACTCAACATGATCCAGCAGGAAGTGAAGATGGTCGAACAGGACTTTCAGGCCTCGATCAAAGACGCGGAAGAGCAGATCAATGCTGCGACTACGCCCGAAGAGAAACCGGCTGATTCAAAGGGATCAGCCAATCAGGCGTGAAGGGGCCGAGAAAAGCAGGAAAGGCGAGACGAGCAACCCCGGGTCGGTGGGCCGCCTGTCCGATATCGAAGCAAGCTTATGAGGCAAGGCATGCTTCGGGAAGAAAGAGGCCTGGCAGCGTTGAGAAGCAGCTACAACAGACAACAATTGTGTATGGAGATAACTTTCAAGAGTTGTAGCTAGATTGTTGCTTCCCCTTCATGGCCAGTTGTGATGTCTATAGCGCGTGAGACCGGCGTCACAAAGACCTTTCCGCCAGTCCCTTTTGTTTTAAGGATGTTAATCACCGCATCTTCTTTACTCTTTGGAATGATTATTGTGATGATGTATCTGTCACTGAATTGAGGTTGGAATAGTTCACTTCCTTTTGCAGCATGAAGTTTCGCTGGTGGATGCTTACCCCTTCCTCGTACCTTACCAACCGTCATGCCACCGACCTCTATTTCTCTTAATGCTTCACTGATTGCCATGACACAGTTGTTTACGAGTAATGCTTCAATTTTTAGCATGTGATAATCCTGAAAAGTTTCCCGCAAATAATGGTTTCAAGTTTAGATAATCATGTGGTAATCACATAGTGATCTCATCCCCTTATTCATTAGTATAGAGATTCAGGGGTGCTATGCCAATAGAGAAAGTAATAACAATAGATACAGGTGATACAGCATGGATGCTTGTAGCAGGAAGTCTTGTACTTCTTATGATACCTGCTCTTGGCCTATTCGAATCTGGTTTATTGAGAAAGAAAAATGCTGTATCTGTTTTCATGCAGATCTTCACTGGGTTGGCCTTACTGAGTGTCATGTGGTTTACCTTCGGTTTTAGTCTGGCATTTGCTCCTGATATATCCGGATTTATTGGTAACCTGGACTGGGTATTCCTAAGAGGAGTGCCATGGCACGAGGCACTTCCTTATGCACCAACAATTCCCGGAGTATTATTTGTAAAATTCCAATTAATGTTTGCTGCAATTACACCCTTGCTCCTGACGGGTACGATTGCAGAACGAATGAAATTTAATGCATTTCTCCTATTCATAGCTTTGTGGTCCATGTTTATCTATTATCCGCTCGTGCACTGGATATGGGGCGGCGGTTGGTTGGGAAAACTTGGTGCAGTCGACTTCGCTGGCGGCATAGTTATTCATACGAGTGTTGGAATGGGTGCACTTGCGGCAGCAATGGTACTTGGTCGCAGAAGATTCTTTGGCCCAGCAATTGAAGTTCCACATAGCATACCGTTGGCAGTTACAGGCTCAGCACTTCTTTGGTTAGGTTGGTTTGGATTTAATGCCGGCAGCGCACTAGCTTCTGGTTCACTAGCTGGAAACACGGTCATCGTCACACACATGGCCTCTTCAGTTTCCGCATTAATATGGGTAGGCATGTCTTGGCTGAGAACAGGCAAGCCTTCTGTTGTGGCTGCTGTTAACGGTGCGATTGCAGGCCTGGCAGGAATTACCCCAGCGTCAGGATATGTGAGCGTTGAACATTCTTTTGTTATTGGTATCGCCATAGGCTTTGCGTCATATTCAGGAGTGATACTCTTTAAGGAAAAACTAAAGATAGATGATGCGTTAGATGTCAGTTCAGTCCATGGGGTGGCAGGAATTATTGGATCTCTTTCAATTGGACTTTTTGCCAGTAAATTAGTGAATCCGAACGGAGTAGACGGTTTATTTTATGGTAATCCGGCTCAATTAGGTATTCAAGCCATTGCAGTTGGAGTCGCTGCAGGTCTTGGCTTTTGTGGCACCTGGGTGATTATGAAATTTCTAGATTTAACAATTGGAGTGAGAGTGTCTCCCGAAGTAGAAGATGCAGGATTAGATATCAGTGAACATGCAGAACGAGCCTACGCCGATGAAGAAGAATTCAAGTTAGACATGCAAACGTATGTAGAGAACTTGGAAGATAAAGATAAGTTTTTCTTCAATAAAAAGTAACATTCTTGCTTCACTGAACATTTGAGGCTGAACTGTAATGTAAGCTTCCCCGTCAAGGATTCTTTCCCCCCTGCATCGTAGACCCCATAGGGAATGGCCTTGGGCACGACCGGATCGATAAAATCATGCACCAGCACCTTCTACGGCTCTCCATTCGACTGCCTTTCCCGGACTGTATTCTGATAAGGGCCAATCATCCCCTTCTTCTTCATATCTCCCGAAATCACCGGTTCTCTCGCCTTCGGATGCTGGCTCACCCGATTATTCGGGCGCTGAAACTGCTGGTCCCGGTCGGTATGATCCGTGCCTTCCTGGGTTTGGCATCGGCCTGCGGCTGGACTCCAGGCAGAGACGAGAAGAAGCGAAAGGCCGTTATCCAATTCATTGGGAAACCGTATGAAAATCCTTAGACCGACAGGATGGGTCGGTCTGCTCACCTATTGTAGTGCGGCCGTGATGGCAGCGGGAATGTTATTCGTAACGGTTCCTGCGCAAGCTGCGTTCGAATTGCCGGAGGGCGAGGAGAGGATTACCCACCTCCCGGTCGTTGCTCGCGCCATTCCACAGAAGGAAGAGTATGAACTCTACGATCCGAAGATCGGTAAAAATTTCGATCTCAATAAGTTCTGGATACGAGCCGATCTCCGTGTGCGGCCGATCATGCGGAACAATGTTTGTTTCGGCAGCGCCATGGCCGGTGTCAACGCAGCGGGTCAAGCTAATGGAGCCTGTAACGGCCCTAACCCCGGCACCACCCCGAATGGTACTCCAGGCAAACAAAACGACTTCTATGCCCAACAGTTGACACGGTTGGGTATTGGCTATGATCTCTCGCCGGACCTGAATTTCTACATGGAGCTGCAGGACTCGAGAACCTGGGGCGGAAACGGGGCCAATGGCAGAGAGGGCATCCAAGACGACGCGAGGAATCATAACGGGTGTGTGCCAGCAATTGGCGGAGGCACAACTGGCGGGGGCAACTGCGGCACATTAGGGGTCCGTGCTGCCTACATGTTGGTTCGGAACTTCGCCGGGTTTCAAGGCCTGAGCGTGAAGGCCGGTCGGCAATATGTGGTGTTCGGCAACCAATCTCTGTTCGGCGCCTTCGACTGGTCCAATACAGGAATTTCCCATGACGGTGTGATGTTGCAATACAGCACCAAGGCCTGGGATACCTACGCTGGTTGGTTTCGCACTTCTGAATCCGATCTCGGTCAAGCCGTGCCTGTCGGCGCGCTCGGCCCGAACATCGGCCCAAGCACCCTCAATAACGGCAATGCGAACCAAGACTCCGACGTTCTCATTTTCTACAACCAGATCAAGTCGGTACCGGGATTCATCATCGAGCCCTACTACTTCCTCTACTCCAACCGGTACAATTCCATAGACAACCGAGGCTTGGGTCTCGGCACGCCGAGGCACTCGAACCAGACCCGTCATAACGTCGGAGGGCGGATCGAGATGCGCAAGGGCAACTTCGACGCGATCAACGAAACGCTCTACCAGTTCGGCCAAATGGGCGATGCGGGAGGTACGAACCCAACGCAGAACGGGTACGGCAACTCGAAGAACCTCCACATCAGCGCTTGGGCGACCAGAAGCTGGATCGGCTACACGCATTATGAGTCGGCCTGGAAGCCGCGGCTGGCCTTCAACTTCGACTATGCTTCTGGCGATGGCCGAGCGAACTGTACGATCGGCGGCAACACAGATTGTAAAACCGCCAATACGTTTGAGAATCTGTACCCGACCAACCACATGCACATGGGCTATATGGATGTCCAAGGCTGGAAGAACATGATGGCGTTCTCGGTCAACTTTCAATTCCGCCCGAGTAAGGATGATCACATTGAAGTGTGGGCTACCCGCTTGAATCTCGCCAATACGAAAGACAATTGGTATCGTGCCACACAGGGCGTCTATGTCTTTTCAAAGACGGACAACAATAAGAGGCACATCGGCGACGAAATAGACTTTGCCTGGACGCACCTCTTTATGGACGGCAAGTTGTCCTTTCAGGCGGTCTATGGCCATATGTTTGCCGGGGCGTATATCGTGGAGAACCTGGGCACCAGCGTCGATCAAGACTGGGCCTATGTTCAGCTCTGGATAAATTTCTAGCAGGGTGCTGAAAAAGTCCGCCAGCTTCGTTCTCGCCGCGCTCAGAGGCTCAACGTACCGAAGCGTACGCCTCGCCTCTTTGCTCGCTGCGGCCTTGCTGGACAGCCTTTTTGAGCATCCTGCGCGCTGTGCTCCTGTTGTCCTAAACGTGCAGGCCAGTGAGATTCCAGCGTGCCCACAGAGTTTTTCCGCAGCCTGCTAGGTTAGAAGCGTATAGCTGTCAGCCATCAGCACCAGATGAGAGAATCCTCTTTATGAGCTGAAAGCTGAGAACTAGAGCCCGAGGGCTTCAGCTTGCTCGCTGTGGGTCAGTCGTCTATACTTCGTTCGCTTTCACGTTTCACCACCATTCTTCTGTCTGATTAACCTCACCGTGGATGATCTGACTCGACAGCTCAGCGAACAGTTCGGCTTTGCGAAGTTTCGGCCTGGCCAGGAGGAGGTCATCCGCGCCGTGTTGGCTGGGCGCGATGCAATGACGGTCATGCCGACCGGGCAGGGCAAGTCGCTCTGCTATCAATTGCCTGCGACCCTTTTGCCAGGGTTGACTTTGGTGATTTCTCCCCTCATCGCACTCATGCAAGATCAAGTGGCAAGCTTAAAACAGCGAAACATCAAAGCGGCTGCGTTCCACTCCGGTCTCACCGGTCTTGAAAAGCACCGCGTGATCCAGGATCTCAATCAGAAGCGGCTGCAATTGCTCTATCTGGCGCCGGAACGGATGCAGCATGAGGGGTTTCTCCAGCTCTTACGCTCCCTCTGGATCTCCTTGCTGGTGGTCGACGAAGCGCACTGTATTTCTCAGTGGGGTCACGATTTCAGGCCTGATTATCTCAAGATTGGTCGCCTGCGCCAGGAACTCACCAACCCTCCCTGTCTGGCTCTGACTGCCACGGCCACCACGCGCGTTCAAACGGATATGTGCAAACGGTTGTCGCTCCGCGATCCACTCCGATTGGTCGCAGGTTTCCGTCGGGCCAATCTCGCCTTGTCTGTCCGTCCCTGCCAGTCCCGCCAGGAGAAACTGGCGACGTCGGAGCGTCTGGTTCGCGATACGGAGAGAGGCACGATCCTGGTCTATTGCGCCACGCGCCGTGCGGTGGAGGAGGTCGCGGAATGGTTGGGACAGTCTCGCCAGTCGGTCAGCTACTACCATGCCGGTCTCTCGGATGAGGAACGGCGGCTCGTGCATGACGACTTTCGCCGAGGAACTGTGAGGATTCTGGTTGCGACGAATGCCTTCGGCATGGGCATCGATAAGTCGGATGTCCGGCTGGTCGTCCATTTCGACATTCCGGGAAGTCTGGAGGCCTATTATCAGGAGGTCGGGCGGGCCGGTCGCGACGGAAGGCCCGCCTCCTGTGTGTTGCTATTCCATGAGCGGGATCTAGCCACGCAGGAATATTTCATTCAGCAGGCGTCAAAAGATCCCGAAGGCGCAGATCGCGCCGAGCGGATGAAGACGCTACTTCAAGAAATGCTGGGATACGTGTCGGTATCGACCTGCCGGCAGCTCGCGATTCTTGAGTATTTCAGCGATGAAGACGAGCGGGCCTTGGGCCCCTGCGGCCTCTGCGATCGCTGTGTCGCACCGGTGCAACAGCCGAGCAGGGAGAGCCCCCATGATGATGCCGCTTTCGCGAAGGCCATCTTGGAGACCGTGTCCTGGTGCATGGGCCGGTTCGGCGTGAGCCGAATCGTCGAGATTCTTCGTGGGAGTCGCTCGAAAGCGATGCTGGCCTATGACACGGAAGACTGTCCAACATACGGAGCTTGTCGCGCGCGTTCGAAGTTGTCTGTGACTGGTCTGGTAAAGGATCTCATCGACTCGGGGCATCTTCAGGTCGAAGGCACGGAGTATCCCACTCTCGATGTGACGCGCAGAGGACAGGAGGTCCTGCAAGGGATCAGTGCAGTGAGGTTGAAACAGTCAGAAGTGCCTCAGCCTGCTTCACCAGTGAAGCAGCCGTCCCGCGAAGGGGCCGCGTCCGTGGTTGCCCCGCGAGCAGCGCCGGCGGACCCGCAGCTTTTTGAACGGCTCCGGCAACTGCGCACGGAGCTTGCCGAGGAAGAGGGCGTCGCGGCATTTGTCATTTTTCACGATAAAACGTTGAAGGCCATTGCCGGCCACAAGCCTGTGACGCCCGCTGCCTTGTTGGAGATTCCAGGCATCGGCGCTCTGAAGGCAGAGCGTTACGGCCGGCGCGTGCTGGAAGTGGTGAATGGAGGTCGATAGCCATCAGCGGTCAGCTTTCGACTGTCAGTTTCTGAATAAGAGAGGTCAGCAGGCGTTTCACCTCGGTTACTTGCTTGAAGAGTTGTTGGCTGACGGATTTATTGGGGTAACACAGGTCGGTTGAAAGGGTAATATGGTATTCGAGGTCACTTGCCGATCCGAGCACAATTCTTAAAAAACGAGCCAGCTCTGGTTCGCCACTCCTTCCACAACCCTCTGCAATGATTGCTGGTACTGACACTGCGGCACGTCTTAGCTGACTGGTGAGACCAAACAGTTCCTGTTGGGGAAAAGTCGCCGTAGCTTTGTAGATTGCCAAACTTAACTCGTGAGCCTTTTCCCAAACTTCAAGCCGCCTGAAGTCCCTCGTCTGTGTTTGGTAACCTCTCTAGCTGATAGCTGAACGCTGGTGGCTGACAGCTATTTCAGATTCCCCGCTTGTGCGAAGCGCGTTTGCAGCTCCCCGTAGGTTTTCGTCACCGGGAACTGCGGGAACTCCTTGGGGAGGTGATCCGGAGGACAGAAAAAGAACCCCGCGTGGGCTTCTCCCAACATGGCGGTGTCGTTGTAGGCATCACCGGCAGCCAGAACGTGAAAGTTGAGGGACTTCAGCGCGGCTACCGAGTGTTTCTTCTGATTCTGCATCCGCATGTGGTAATTGACGATGCGGCCGGCTTGATCGATCTCCAGTTGGTTGCAAAAGAGCGTCGGGAATCCCAGCTGGCGCATCAGCGGTTGGGCGAACTGATAGAACGTGTCAGACAAGATGATCACTTGGCATCGCGCACGAATCCAAGCGACAAAATCGACGGCTCCTTCCAGCGGGCCCATCTTGTCGATGACACCCTGGATATCGTGAATAGTGAGCTTGTGCTGATCCAGAATGGCCAGGCGCCGTTTCATCAAGGCATCGTAATCCGGCATCTCGCGGGTGGTGATCTTCAATTCGTCGATGCCGGTCTTGAGCGCGACGTTGATCCAGATTTCAGGCACTAATACGCCTTCCAAGTCTAAACAGACGATGACAGGACTCTTCATGTCTTCTCCTTCTCAAATAGAAAGTTGGCGGCGGGCGAGGGGGCGAATCGAGGGGTAGAATCTAGAGCCCCTTGTCGATCGTCCGGCCCCTGTTCGTAAACTCCTGGCTGAGAAATCGCCACATGTTGTCGAGGACCTGGTCGAAGAGAGACGAGCCAGGCCAGGTCCGCCGGGAATCTTCTTCGTGTCGCTCGGCCCACTCCAAGGCCATCGGGAGCGGAATGAGTCGAGGGGGAGAGCTGGTCAATGTTCCCCAGATCAGTCCCAGGATGGAACCAATTCGCATCGAGACCGGCAGGGGCGTGACCGGATTCTGCAGCAGGTCCTGACACAGTTCCGCCGGCGAGGTGACCAGGAGTTCTCGGCAGGCGGCCGGTCGTGCCTCGTAAATCGAACACATTTCGTTCTCCAAATAGGGACAAGGGATTCTCAACGCATAGTAGGACCGGTTGATCGGGTCGAGTTCTTCATCCGACACCGACCTGGAGGCCTCTGCCACGTCGTTGAGCCGATCCCACAGACCCGCTCGCGTCACGCGATCCTTCGTGTCGCTGAGGCGGTTCAGTAAAAGGGTTCTCCGATCCGTCGGCAGCTGCGCCACATACTCTCGCAGCGCGAACGCTTCCGGCGCGGAGAGCGGAACCAGCATGCGGCAACAGGCGGCGCAGCCCATTTGGCAGGAGATGGTCTGGCCTGCTGCGATGGCCTGCTGGACTTCCAACTGTGCGGCTTCTTCCCCCAGGCGGCGCGTGACCGGGACAATCGCCGTGATGGGGATGAGTCCCGTCGGCACGTCGATGGCCGTGGTCAACCGTCCGGCGGGGGTCTGCAGCGCCACCTCAAATCGTTCGACCATAGCAACCCTTCGCCTCGTAGGCCTGGTCTCGTGCCATTTTCTTGTTGGCATCATAGAGAACCGTTGATTGGCCGGTCAACCGCACAGTCCTAAGCAGGATGCTGAAAAAGTCCGTCCTCTTTGTTTGTGGTTTGTCTGGTTCATCTTGTTTCTCTGGTTTCTCTGGTTAGTCTGGTTCAACCAAATAAACGAGACAAACCAAACAAACCAGAGCAACCAGTGGTTCTTGCTCCCTCTCCAGTACATCCGCATAATGTGGGGAAAGGAGAGCGGCATGGCGTTATCCGGTCATGTGGTGGGCTTGCTCAAAGAGTACATGGGGGATCTGGTCGAGCAGGCGAAGCAGGAGACGGCGACCCATGTTTCCTTTGGCTTTTCCGCTACGCCCTATCGGTCGGATCAGGCCCTGTCTGATTTGCTGGCCATTCTGGACGATCGCATCGAATCCGAAGGGGTGCAAGTTGGATTACCTGACGGGTTTCTCCACCAGATGTGGGAGTTGTGTAATGCCGCCCGCGCCAAGGTGACGGAACACGTGTGGTTGGATATGAACAGTAGCGACCAACCGTCGTCGAAAGCCAGAGTTCGAGAGTTGACCTATCGCGCGCTGCTGGCTGTAATCGAGAATCCAGGCTAGCGGGCGCGGAAAAACTATTTTGGTGGGCTAAATCTTCGACGGTCCGTACATGTGGGACAATAGGAGAACAATCCTATAGGATGCCCAAACAGGCCGCGGTTCTTGCCCGCCCAACCCCGGCGCGCCGAGACGCGCCGTTCCGCGGGCAAGGCTGCAGCGAGTGCCCCAATATGATCTTTCCAAGCTTGCTCGTGTATGGTGCCCTTGGGATGGCCCGGATGAGTCCCCCACTGCGCGCGTCCAACGAGGGTCTTCTGAGACCGCGCGTTGCGCGAGCACAGGGGACTCACCGGGCTATCCCTCCCCTGCTGACGGACTGTTTCAGTATCCTGCTAGAGTTTCCCTGCGAGCCAATAAATCACCATGCCTGCCACTTCCGCCACTGCTTCCCTGGAGTGTTGTAACGCGATATCGCTCGGCAAGAAATTAAACGGGTCAATGTCGTCCCAGCTCTCTCGCGGCAGGTTCTGTGAGATATAATCGCAGGGAGCCGGCGTGACACGGAAGCCTTGTTTGGTGAACACAGGGACGGCACGTGGGAGATGGCTGGCGGAACTCACGAGGAGAATTGATGCGGGACCGAGCAGCCGTTTGGTCCCTGTCGCGTTCTCATAGGTGTTTCGGGCTTCTGTATCGATCATCGTGGCGGACTCGGGAACGCCGAGGCGGACCGCCCATCGTTTCATCTCAACCGCTTCTTGGGGGCCCGTGCCGAAGATCCGGCCATCTCCCCCTGTCAGCACCAATGTGGGGGCATAGCCCTGTTGGTAGAGGCCCACGCCGCACGTGGTTCGATTTCTGGAATCGGAAGACGGCTCGACGGTCGGTCGAAGCGAGCCTTTCTCGTCGAGGCCTTCCCCCAAGACCACGATCGCATCAAAGCGATCGGACGGTGTCAGCTGTGGGGAGTGGTACCAGGATTCGAGCGAACCGATCAGCGGGGTGGCGACCAACGGACTGGCTAGCGTCACGAGGAGAAGGAGGGAGGACAGGAGGAGCTGGCGCACCCACCGCAGGCGTTTTGGCGAGAAAGGAAAGAGGGCCAAGATCGTTGCCGCGCTGAGCAGCAGTACCACCCACGTCAGTGGATAGAGGCCGTACTTGACGAACTTATACAGACCAAAGAAGAATGGAGTCAGTTCCATCGGCAGACCTCAATCGAAAACGAGGCATCGCCGACAGCATACAGGGAGTGAGTCGAATGACCAAGCAGGAAGAGGTGACGTGATGGCACAGAGGCGCCGCTATTGGCTGATGAAATCGGAACCGAAGGTCTTTTCGATCGAGGATCTTGCGAAATCTCCAAAGCAGACCACTTGTTGGGACGGGGTGCGGAACTACCAGGCGCGCAACTTCATGCGTGCAATGGCCGTCGGAGACCAAGTGCTTTTTTACCATAGTAATGGCGAGCCGCCGGCCGTGGTGGGGATTGCGGAGGTCGTGCGGATGGCCTACCCAGACGAGACGCAGTTCGACAAGACCAGCCACCACTATGACCCAGCCAGTGTTCCCTCTGCCCCACGGTGGGATATGGTGGACATCCGGTATCGTCAGACGTTCAAGACCAGCCTGCCGCTCGATCAATTAAGGCAGGAACCTAAGCTGAAGGGCATGGTCATGTTGCAAAAAGGTTCCCGCCTCTCGGTCCAGCCTGTGACAGAAGCGGAATGGGCTGTGGTGCTGAAGCGTGCCGGGGTCAAGTAGGTTTCAGAAAACCTGTGTTCGCACGTGAGGACTTTGCTGGCCTGCACGTCTGGGACAAGTTCAGTATGTCTGGTCGATCTGGTCTCTCTGGTTCATCCGGTTGATCTGGTGTAACCAAATAAACAAGACAAACCAAACAAACTAATTAAACGAGAGAGACCGGACAGACCACATGAACAAGACAGGCTGGCGAGCTTTTTCAGCACCCCATTAGGTTTTGGCTTTGCCGTTATCTAAATGCCGGTGCTGCCAGTCGAGCCAGGCATGGCCAAGTTCGTGGGCAAGAATGTAGCGCCGTCTGGTCACGGGCAAGCGCTTGCGCAGATAAATAGTCTTAGTGGCGTCGTCCCAGATGCCATCGGCATTGGGGTCCCGACGATCCATGTCGGTATCGGAAAGTTGGCGCACGGAGATCTGATAGCCGAACGGGAACACGACTCGAGAAGGCATACGCAACATAACCGACGCTCCTGGTTGGCTGTTAGCGTATCACAAAGTACTTTCATGCTTCACGGTCGAATTATAGATTAATATCAATGAGTTATGAAGAGTTTCCAATCAATAATTTTGTGCCTTCATCGGTCTGTCCTTGTCGGAATGTCCAGATTATTTGCGGTGGGGGGTGGTCTTGAGCCCTCTCGTCGCTGCTGGGTTCTCATACTGCAGAGAAGACCTTCGCCGATTGTTGCTGAGTGCGGTCCGAAGTTCGAAGAGCAGGATTCGGCGTTCCGAAAACCTCCAACCCTCGCGTCTTGCTTGTCCCGCTAGTCTCGCTCGGCGATCCTGCAGGGGGTGGCCTCCTCTTGTCCTACAGGTGCGGGCCATCGAAGTTCTCGCGAATGAAAAAGTTTTCCGGAGCCTGTTAGGGCGGGAGTATACTGGTAACAAGTGAGGCCTGCCATGCATCGTGTGCTCGTCCTTGGTGCTGGAAAGATCGGATCCCTGGTTGCCTGCCTTTTGTCAGAAAGCGGGGACTACGAGGTCTGTCTTGGTGACATCAGTCTCGACGCCTCCAAGCGGTTCGTCGAAGACCTCGGTCTCTCGCGAGTGACACCCTGGCTCATCGACGTCCGACATCCCGACGCCATCAGCGCCTATCTGAAGGCGCATCGATTCGATGCGGTTCTGTCGAGCCTCCCGTATTTCTGCAATCCCATCGTAGCCGGATTGGCTCGGGAACACCGGCTGCACTATTTTGACCTGACGGAGGACGTCGAGGTCACCAATCAGGTTAAAGTTCTGAGCACTGACTCACCGCAAGCCTTTGTGCCGCAATGCGGTCTGGCCCCCGGCTTCATCAGCATTGCGGCGCAAGACTTGATCACCCACTTCGATACGGTGGATACGGTCAAAATGCGGGTCGGAGCCTTGCCGGTTCATCCCAGTAACGCCCTCAAGTATTCGCTGACGTGGTCCACCGATGGGCTCATCAACGAGTACGGCAACACCTGTTACGGAATCGAGGGGGGAGGGAAGGTGTCCCTCCAGCCCCTCGAAGGGTATGAGACAATCTCGGTGGACGGACTCCTGTACGAAGCGTTCAACACCTCCGGAGGATTGGGAACGTTGGCCGATACCTATGCGGGGAAAGTCCGGACCATGAACTACAAGACGCTACGGTATCCAGGCCATTGCGAGAAAATTCACCTCTTGATGAACGATCTCAAATTGAATGAGGATCGTGAGACGCTCAAGCGAATTCTCGAACGGGCGATTCCCCAGACACTGCAAGATGTCGTGCTGATCTACGCCTCCGTGATGGGGACAAGGGAGGGCGCCTTGTTCGAGGAGAACTATGTGAAAAAGATCTATCCCCAATGCATTAAAGGGAAACTGTGGTCCGCTATTCAAGTGACCACCGCCTCGAGCCTCTGTGCGGTGGCGGACCTCGTGCTTGCGGCGCCTAAACAGTACAGGGGATTCGTGACCCAGGAATCGTTTCCGTTACGAGACGTGATCGAGAATCGATTTGGAGCCTGCTACCGATGATGTCCATCGCAGAGATCCTGAAGGGCTTGGGCTTGAGCGCCATCAACGCCGGTGGCAGCACGGGGACAAAGTGGTGGGCCTCGGGCGAGAACACAGCGCTGCTGGAATCCGTGAATCCGGCGACCGGCGAAACGATTGCGAAAATTCGCGTCTGTTCAGCCGATGACTATGAGCATATCGTACGGGAGTCCGTGGCGGCATTTCAGCAATGGCGGCTTGTCCCGGCTCCCAAGCGGGGTGAACTTGTTCGATTGATCGGCGCTGCGTTGCGGGAGCAGAAAGATCTGCTGGGCTCGCTGGTGTCTCTCGAAGTCGGCAAGATCAAAGCGGAGGGGGACGGCGAAGTTCAGGAAATGATCGATATGGCAGATTTTGCCGTGGGCCAGTCGCGCATGCTGTATGGAACGACGATGCATTCTGAGCGGTCGCAGCACCGGATGTCGGAGCAATGGCATCCGCTCGGACCGGTCGGCGTGATCACCGCCTTCAATTTTCCCGTCGCGGTCTGGGCCTGGAACGCCTTTCTGGCTGCGATTGCCGGAGATACGGTCGTGTGGAAGCCTTCGCCCAAAGCGCCGCTCTGCGCGATAGCGGTGCAGCACCTCTGCAACCGAGTGATGGAGCAACAGGGCTACCAAGGGATCTTCTCACTGATCGTGACGGCCGAGAAGACCATCGCGGAAACGTTGGTCCAGGACCGTCGATTCCCGTTGATCTCGTTCACGGGGTCCGTACCGGTTGGTCGAGCTGTGGCCTCGACCGTCGCGCAACGGTTGGGGCGGACGCTCTTGGAACTGAGCGGGAACAACGCGATCATCGTGGATCAGACGGCGGATCTCTCCTTGGCGATTCGCGCCATCGTGTTCGGTGCGGTCGGCACTGCCGGCCAACGGTGCACGACGACCAGACGGCTGTTCGTCCATGCGTCTCGTTACGAGGAAGTGGTTACGAAGCTTCTCTCGGCGTACAAACAGATCCGCATCGGCAATCCATTGGAGTCAGGCGTACTCATGGGTCCGCTGATCGATCGAGCTGCGGTCGAGGCCTATCGGAGGGCGATCGAAGAGGTGAAGCAGGCGGGAGGGAAAGTCCTCTACGGGGGGCTGGTACTGGATCAGCCGGGCTATTTTGTGGAGCCGGCCATCGTGAAAGCGGAGAACCATTGGCCCATCGTCCAGCGCGAGACCTTTGCGCCGATCCTTTATGTCATGCCCTTCCAGGCGCTTGACGACGCCATCGCGTTACAGAATGCGGTACCGCAGGGCTTGTCTTCTGCGATTTTTACGTCCGACGTGCGGAGCAGCGAGCGGTTCACTTCCACTGCCGGCAGCGACTGCGGGATCGCCAATGTGAACATCGGTACGTCAGGGGCGGAAATCGGCGGCGCCTTTGGAGGCGAAAAGGAAACCGGTGGAGGACGCGAGGCCGGCTCGGATGCCTGGAAAGCCTATATGAGGCGCCAGACGAATACGACCAACTGGGGTGACGATTTGCCGTTGGCCCAGGGTATTCAGTTTGGTTCCTAACCGGTGAGGGTCGAAGGTCAATAGTCATTGGTCAATAGGAGAAACGCGGACGCAGAACGAGAGGCAGCCTTCCCCGCTGACTAGTGACCAATGACTATCCGTAGTTATGGAGGTACCTATCATGGATCAAGGCGCTGAACTCGATGCGTTGATCAGCCGGATGATCAACGACTATGTGTCGCGCAATCGGGCAGCCAAGGTACTGCGGGAATTGCTGGACAAGGCGGGAGTCGGTTTCTATCCGGTCGCAGACCATCTGACGCTGCGGACGCTGAATATCCACCGGCGTGCGGAGGAATTCACGAGGCTCGGGTATGGGTACAGTGAAACGATCGA
>JAENWB010000208.1:0-11260 GCA_016650275.1 Nitrospiraceae bacterium
GATCGAGTCGCTGTTATTGAGGATGTTATCACCACGGGTGGTTCAGCGCTGCAGGCCATTCAGGCACTTCAGAGCTTTGGCGCAACCATCACAGGAATTCTTGCTCTCATCGACCGAGAGGAGGGTGGACGAGCTGCACTGGAACAAGCTGGCTTCTCCGTCATTGCCCTGACCACTGCAAGCCAGATTGCCGCACTTATGAACAAGCAGTAATGCAAATACCTCTCTCCTCAGTGCAGACGCCCATCTGTTTTCTCTGGAGGCACCCATCCTGGCGGCACAATCAATGGTGAGAACTTTTGGAGCACTGAGAGATACGGCGTAATTAACTCTTCTCGAAACCGCTGTAGCATTCCTGCGCCAGTGTACCGTTCACGAAATTCGACTGCAGTTACCTGAAGTAATGTTCGAATGTGTCTTCCAAAGCTCTGTGGCGATGAATAGTCGAGCTGATTAGCGACATTGGCGACTGATAGTCCGGAGTTTTCGAACAGGTTAGCAGCTCGTACCAGACGAGATAGCGCGAGGTATCGCTTTGGGGCTGGCAGTCGAGCTCGAAAGAACCGACTCATCAAGGTGCTCGGCAGAACGTCCAGGGCCCGCGATAGCATCAACACGGTAGATGTTCGCGTAGAGCAGAGGAAGAGAGAGAGAAAGAATCTCTGACAGTCTTCGGGCGCATTGCCGAGGTCTTGAGCCAGCAATGCTACGGCCTGTTTCTGAATTCCGTGGCTTCGATCAGCTAGCAGGAAATTGCGGAGATCGCGCCAGCCTGATGGCTGCCGAACATCAACTAGTGTTCTAATTCCACATTGCCCGAGTGTCAGAACAGTTTGCGGCGTTGAGCTCTGGATATCAGTCAGGAGAGCAACTGCTGGAACGTTTGGAAATTCCTTCACCAAACGCGCAACCCGAGGCGCTTCCCTCAGCTGACATTTGGTGACCGACACAAGAACAGCATTGATCGTCCTGCCCTTCAGATCCCTTAGTACATCCTCGACCGAATCACGGTGAATTGCGTGATATAAGCCCTGACCAGCAGCATCGACCCGAAGACGTTCCTCGCTCGTTAGAATGGTGCTGATGGGCACCAGGTTCTGCGAGTTAACACTGGAAATGGGGTTCATTTGGACCTTCCTGAGAGCATGTGATGCTCACTCTAGGGGTCGGTGTCAGTCGAGCGTCAAAGCTCTCGATGAGCGGCGGTTTGATGCACCTCTGGCATTCCAGTATTATCTTTCGAACGCTACTGGTCAGACGATCGCGAGGAGGTACATGCCTCGAGGAAAGTCCGGGCTCCAATGGGTGCGCTGCCAGGTAACGCCTGGGCGCCGCAAGGCGACGGAGAGTGCCACAGAAAACAAACCGCCGATGTAAATCTGTAAGGGTGAAAAGGCGGGGTAAGAGCCCACCGTGTTCATGGCAACATGGACAGCTCGGTAAACCCCAGCGGGAGCAAGGCCAAGTAAGCGGTGAGGGGAATCCCACTCCGATAAACACACCGCGGGTAGGCTGCTAGAGGGTACGGGTGACCGTGCTCCAAGAGAAATGATCGTCAGGAGCCTCAACAGCTTCTACAGAACCCGGCTTATAGACCGGTAGCAACAGAGCCCCTTCGAGTTGAGGGGGCTCTGTCTGTTTTATGACCTCCAGGATACTTAAACGGCTAATTAGTACCTAGACAGTCTCTAAATTCAAGGCCTTCCTGTAGTCGAACGGATGCCGGAAAGCTTAGTAACGATAGGCTCTTAATTGAAAGTGATTCGTAGCTGTTTGATCTTTAATCATCGTCTTCCGCTCTCATGCTTGGTGGAGGGTTCGCGATTGTCCCCCGTGCTTCCTGCAGGAATCCCCGAGAAGGTTCCCACCGTCCCGAAAAAACCCGTTTTAGAACCCGCCAGATGAGACGCACTGTAAAGATCAGGCTGACCAGAACTATCAATCCTGCAAGCAGTGTGAGATAGGGATGCTGCCACATGAGAAGAACAAAAGCAGTGACATACCCGAGCTCGACGGTGTTGGAGACTCCGTTCGTAACGGGCTCTGGCGACGTATCCATCGCATAACGCAATCCGAGCTTCGTGGTGTGGGTCGCGGCGCCCAGGCTTCCACCCAGAAGTGCAGCGCCGACGACGACAATTGCGCTACCGTGCCATGCTGTTGCTGCCGCTAGTGCTGCTGCAGCCGGCGGGCGAATGACGCTGTGAAGCGTATCCCAGGCGGAGGCAATTCCAGGGATCAGTGTTGCCAGGAACTCAAAAAGATACAGACCAAAGGCGAGTGTTATGATCCACGTGCTGGACATAACACCGAGTGACCCGGGAAGTGGTCCTATCCAGCCGAGTCGGGTCGCAAGACCGATGATTCCAACCGTCGCATACAGGTTGATACCTGCTGCGTAGGCAACTCCGAGAGCTTGGGCAAACGTACCGAGAGAATTCACTTCATCCCAAGACCGGAGTGTTGCCTCAGTCCACCAGTCTAAGAGGCATTACAAGGCAGAGGTACTTGGCAGGATCAGACCATCCTTCGGGCTCTATCGTACATGCCCGTTCGGGCGCTTTGAAGGTCATTCGAACTTCGTCTGTTGGCATGTACTTGAGGATCTCCAGCAGATAGGTGGCGTTGAAGCCAATGTCGAGAGCATCGCCAATGAAGCGCACTGGAAGCTCATCTTGTGCCTCTCCGAGATCCGGTGTCTGCACGCTGAATTTCAGCATGGCTGTGTTGAAGGACATTCGGATCCGATGTGTCTGATCAGAGGCGATGACCGACATTCTCTTCAGCGCACTAATCAATGCCACTTTATCAACCGTCGCAACGCGATCGTTGTCTTTGGGAATGACTTGTTCATAGTTCGGATATGGTCCTTCAATGAGGCGGGTATACACCACTGTAAAGGGGGATCGAAATCCGAGATGATTATCCCCTCTCGCAATTTCAAGTTCTTCATCGGCTGGAAAGAGCCGGCGAATCTGCTCGAGAGCTTTTGGAGGTACAATCAGATCTGTTCCAGGAGCGCCCGCAGACTTTACCGGAACTTCCATCTTCGCCAAACGATGCCCGTTAGTCGCAACCATTCTCATGAATTCCGGCCGGAGCTCCCAAAGAACTCCATTCAGAATGGGCCGACTTTCCTCAGTAGAAACCGCAAAAACCGTATGTGAAATCAGTTTCTGTACCTCTCCTGAACGAATTCTCCAACTCTCCTGAAACCGGACTACCGGGAAAGTAGGAAACTCATCCCGCGGAAGTCCAAGAAGCTTGAACTTCGAACGCCCACACTCCAGAGAAACTCTCTGTTCTCCTGAGGTTGCGATCTTCACTGGTGCGGGGGGGAGTTCTCGGGCAATCTCGGTGAGCTTCTTGGCCGGGATCGTTATAGCCCCGCCTGTCTCTACATCAGCTACCACCTCGGTGCTGACAGCAATATCCAGATCTGTTCCTGAGAGTCGAATTCCCTTTTCCGTCGTCTCCACGAGAATATTTGCCAAAACCGGAAGTGTTGTCTTCCCTGGAATGCTCGCTCCAACAGCACTCAGTCCTTCCTGAAGTTTTTCTCTCGAGATCGTAAAGCGCATCCCTACTCCTCTAATTTCGGAAACGAGCTCTCTTGGGGAGAAACTGAACAATCTCTTCTAGTTCTATTCTTTAGTAGATAGAACTGTAGTAGTAGTAGTAGGGGCAGTGATTGTCTGTGGGAAAACGTACAACCTACGATACCTTTTGAAGTTGTGATACGCTAGACGAATGTGAGCTGCATGTGGAGGTTATGTATAACGAGTGGAATTTCTACCGTGGAATCTTCGAGAACTATCTTACATGTCGTTAAGCTGAGATCGAACTCGTTCGATCCGGCTCTTGAGTTCTGTATTTAAACTAAGGTCACTGTTTACCCGATCCAGGCTGTGAATTACTGTCGAATGATCCCGACCTCCAAATGCCTTTCCAATCTCAACAAGCTGTGTTCGGAGAAGATCTCGGCTGAGGTACATAGCTACCTGCCGTGGAACCGTTAATGCCTTTGTTCGAGTCTTGGACTTCAACCCCTCCACTGTTACTCCCCATTCTTCGGCTACGAGGCGTTGAATTACTGAGATACTAATTCCTGAATCGGATGATGAAACTGAAGCAAGACCTTGGAGCCTATCCCTTAACGCCTCCTTGGCGACTTCAACGGTTATTTCCTTGTGCTTGAGTGAAGCATAGGCTAGAAGTTTGATGATTGATCCTTCGAGTTCTCTTACGTTTGAACGAATATTCTCAGCAATAAACCGGGTAACATCATCAGGAATGGTTAGTTCGAGATGGTCTAACTCTGCCTTATGGCGGAGAATTGCGATTCGATGCTCGAGATCTGGAAGCCTAATATCAGCAACCATGCCCCATTGAAAACGACTTATCAATCGTGCCTCGAGGCCAGGAATCTCTGATGGTGGCCGATCGCTTGTCAGAACAATCTGTCTTCCACCTTCATAGAGAGCGTTGAACGTGTGGAAAAACTCCTCTTGAGTTGCTTCCTTACCCTTGAGGAAATGGACATCGTCGATCAGGAGCAAATCGGTTTCTCTGAAGCGCTTTCGAAAATCAGAAGTAGTTCTTCCCTGAATTGAAGCAACCAGCTCATTAGTGAATTGTTCGGTTCCGATAAATGTGATACGAGTACTCGGTGTTTTTTCCAAAATTGAGTGGGCAATTGCCTGCATTAGGTGTGTCTTCCCAACGCCGGTGTCCCCATATAGGAAAAGAGGGTTGTAAACCTTGCCAGGAACCTGCGCAACTGCTTGGGCAGCAGCAGCGGCGAGCTCGTTGGATTTGCCGATTACAAAATGGTCAAAAGTATATCTGGCACTCAGTGGCGCCATTGTGCTCTTGTTTGGCCCTGATCCTGTCTTCTGATCGGTAGGAGGAGCGACGAAAAAATCCATTTGTGGTCGAGCTTTTCTTTCTTCATTAACCTTGAAAATCACTGAAATTGGCTGGCCAAGGGCAACAGGAGCCAAGCCACTGAGCATGGCTGAGTGCTTCGATTCGTTCCAGTCCGCCGCGAACTGATCCGGAACGCTCACATAGATGATGTCGTTTTCATAGGATAAAGCGATTGTCGGCTCGAGCCATGTACGAAAGGTCTGGAGCGGAAGTTGTTGTTTGGCCTGATCAAGAAGGCGCGACCAGGCTTCGTTTGCAGTGAGCGGCATCAGCGCCGTGGTATTGTGGAAATCTCTTGGAAGGATCAGGGGGCGTGAACGTAGAAGTCTAATGTGGAAAAGTCAAACGGCTTGAATGCTGCCAAGATCCTGAGATTCGGAGTAGCATTACGACTTGATGTATCTCATAGCCACTGTTAGTTTTAGCGTCTTGTCTCTCAACCAGTCGATTTCCTGCATCTGAGTTATTGTCATGGGCAAGCCTACATACAGGCCACGAAATAAGCGGCGGATCAAGACACACGGCTTTAGGACACGAATGTCCGATAAGTGGGGAAGAGAAGTACTGAGCCGGCGCCGGAAGAAGGGTCGTAAGCGGCTGACAGTAAAGCTGCCGACGAAATACGCTGGCGCCTAAGGGGCTCAGCTTTCCGAAGAGCGCCCGGCTGACGAAAAGCGCGGAGCTCATTGTTGTGTTGAAGACTGGGAGGCGGGTTCGATCGGAGCACCTCGAGCTCCGTGGACTCGCTTCCCTTTCGCATCATGGCCGCGTTGGTGTCATCGTGCCGAAGCATCGTCACTCGGCGGTAGAGCGAAACAGGCTCAAACGACGTCTTCGAGAGATCATCCGCCTTCACGTTCTCTGGACGATGAATGAGCTCCAGTTGGTCATCAGGACTTCTCCTGGCGCCTACGATGCTTCGTTCGAGCAACTGAGAGTGGAGATCCTCCGCGGCGTCGATCAGCTGCAGACATCCCGATGAAAACAGTTCTGATACTCTGCATTCGCGGTTATCAGCAAGTGATATCGCCATATCTACCGCCTTCCTGTCGCTATCTTCCAACCTGTTCGCAGTATGCTGTTGATGCCCTGCGAGAATACGGGGCTCTTGAAGGAAGCTGGCTTGCAATCAAGAGAATCAGTCGATGTCATCCCTTCCATAGCGGTGGCTTTGACCCGATTCCTGAGCGACAATCATCTGAAAAACAACTTCACTAAATCACGTGGATAAGCGTTTTGCGATAGCTCTGCTACTGACGAGCATAGTGGTAATAGTCACGCCGTTGCTCTTTCCGTCTTCTCGACGACCAGCTCCGAAAGCGCAAGCAGATACCTCGCAGTTGATGATATCGTCTCCCGACACAGCGATAGCTGTCACTGTGCCTGCCGTAGCACCGAGTGATACGCTCCCGTCACTGATTAACAAAGCCAGTGTTGCAGATCGCAGTGTAATGCCAGCGGAGACGACAGCGGTCGATGCTGGAAATGCTCGCCTCCTTTTCTCGAGCATTGGTGCTCGGCTTCTCTCGGTGGAATTGCGAGAGTACAAGTCATTTCGAGTTGGGAAGCCGAATGTAATCATTCGTGGCGCGAATGAACCAATTGTGAAATACCGGCTTGTCTCTGGCACAGATACGACTGACCTCGATCGTGTGCCCTTTACCAGGGAAGTTTCCAGCCAGAGCGCGATCACGTATCGAACGTCTACTTCTTTAGGGGACCTTGTACTGTCGTATGAGGTTGTACCGGACAGCTACTTGGTACGCGTGTCGGGCACTCTTAACGGCCCACGGCCCGCAGAACTGCTCATTGCGCTTCCCGGAGGTATTCATTCCGAGGAAGCAGATACGATTGATGATCGATCACATCTGGCGTTTGCCGTGAAAAGTCGGCGGGATGATGCGCGGCGGATCCGTTTTCACGATCTCGATCCGGGCGAAAGCGACACCATCGCAGGTCCAATCGTCTGGGTGGCATCAAAGAACAAATACTTTCTGACTGCGCTTCTCGCGAAAAACGCGGTTGATCCATTCAGTCGAGTAATTGCGACGGGAAGTCCACGAGTTGGAAAAGCCGCACCGAAAGCAACGATTCTGGTCTCACATCCTGCACTACCCGGGCAGCCGTTCGCCTTCGAGATCTACGCAGGTCCGCAGGAGTGGAGACGGCTTCACGATCTTGGGAGCGATTTTGAGAATGTGAATCCCTACGGCGGCTTCATGCAGGCACTCATCCAGCCGTTTGCAACAATCGTCATGCGTGTGCTTCTTTGGATGAGAACGAATCTTAAACTGAGCTACGGCTGGGTTCTGGTCCTGTTTGGGATCGCAGTGCGCATTGTTCTCTGGCCGTTAAACCAGAGTGCAATGCGAACAAGCTTGCGGATGCAACGCATTCAACCGCAGCTGACAGCCGTTCAGGCGAAGTACCGGAACAATGCTGAGAAGCAGCGCGAAGAAATCATGCGCGTATACCGCGAGCACGGGATGACTCCTTTCAGTCCGCTTATGGGATGCCTCCCGATGTTGTTGCCGATGCCGGTGCTCTTCGCACTCTTTTTTGTTTTTCAGAACACAATTGAGTTTCGTGGTGTTCCATTTCTCTGGCTGCCCGATATCTCACAGGCCGATCCGCTTTACATCATTCCGATCGTGATGGGACTGTCAATGTATGTGCTGTCGTGGATTGGTATGAGAAACGCGCCGCCGAACCCTCAGGCAAAAATGATGGGTTACGTTCTTCCGGTGATGATGACAGTGCTATTCTGGCGATTTGCCTCCGGCCTGAACCTGTACTACACGGTGCAGAATATCGCCGCACTGCCGCAGCAGTGGCTCATTGCTCGCGAGCGTGGCAAGCCCACTGAATCACTTCCCGTTTCGATCCGGGCCTGAGTCAGGCATCCTGACGATGCGAGTGGTGTATATCGGTCACGCCACGTTGCTGCTTGAAGTTGGTGATTGCCGGGTGATGACTGATCCGAACTTTGATCCTCGGCTTGGACAAGTTCTTCAACGGGTAAGCCCTCCAGGCATCGCGCTTTCCGAGCTCCCTCCGCTCGATGCAATCCTGTTGACGCATGCGCACGCGGACCATCTCTCCTTCACGACGCTCGACGCGCTTCCCGCCACCGTCCCTCTGTACGCGCCGACGCCGATTGCGCTTTGGCTTCAGAAGCTCGGGTATTCCCAAGCCCGACCACTTGAACCGGGCCAGAAGATCTCGATCAAGGGAACAACGGTCTATGCGGCACCGGCTCGACACTCGGGCAATCGGTACGGCGTCGATCGGTGGCGCAGTGCGGCAAACATGTACCTGCTCGACAGCGGGACCACGAGCTGTTTCTTCGCTGGTGACACGGCACTTACGCCGAGCACAGACGATCTGGTAGCAGAACACCTGAAGAAGAGCGGCCGCACTCTCGATGTGGCCCTTCTTCCCATTGGCCATGCACCATGGTGGAAACCCGGCTTCCGCCGCGGGCACCTGAGCAGCGATGATGCGCTCGAACTATTCAAGCGCCTCGAGGCAGGAGTGTTCATTCCCTATCACTGGGGCACATTTCATCATGTGACGTCAGGCCCCTATGACGCGATCAGGAGGCTGCGAAGCCTGCTCGGGTCACACCCACGCGGGACGGATGTAAAGATTCTGGAGCCCGGCGAGAGCTTCGAGCTTCAGACCACCAGCTCCTGACACGCCGTGGCAATCGGCGTCCGGAATATTTCGCCCGATACGATTGCAGCCGTTGCCACGGCAGCTGGACGTAGCGCACTTGCAACCATTCGTGTCAGCGGGGCGGCAACTCGAGCCATAGGAGCACGGCTCCTCCAGCCGTGGCCGCTGCCAGACCGAGTCCCGACGCTGTGTGTGCTGCGATCATCAGATGGAACGGTCGTTGATCAGCCACTGGCGACACTCTTTCCGCAGCCCGCCTCGTATACCGGGGAAGATGTTCTGGAATTATCCACCCACGGCGGACAGCTCGTACCAGCGCTTGCGCTCGCCGCGATCATCGAGGCCGGCGCACGAGAGGCCCTGCCAGGCGAGTTCACGCGGCGCGCGGTACTGAATGGCAAACTCGACATCCTGCAAGCCGAAGCGATTGCCGATCTAATCGATGCTCGCACGGAAGCGTTGCACCACTCGGCGGTGCTCCAGCTCGATGGCGCACTGTCGCGTCAGATCAAAAAGCTTCGGGAAGATCTCATTGGCCTCGAAGCGCTCATCAGCTACGACATCGACTTTCCGGAAGAAGATGATGGGCCGATTGCACGCGCTACGGTGTTTGAAGCGGCAGCGAAGACGATCTCCGGTCTCCAGCAACTCGTTGATACAGCCCCGGTCGGCGAGCTGATTCGGGAAGGAGCCGTCGCCGTCATCGCAGGTCGCCCCAACGCGGGGAAATCGTCACTCTTCAATGCGTTGATTGGCCAGTCTCGGGCAATCGTGACTGATATTCCGGGGACAACCCGGGACGCGATCGAAATAGTCGTGGAAGTAAAAGGATGGCCGGTGAGACTGGTGGATACGGCAGGACTCAGAGATACCGCGGATGTTGTCGAGCGCCTGGGCGTCGAAGTGAGCGAGCGATATCTTGCCGGCGCGCACGTGGTCCTGCTGTGCGCGGACAATCCGGATGAGCTGACATTCGTTCACGACCAGGTCGCCCGGCTCACCAGCGCGCCAATCGTCGATGTGCTGACGAAGGTTGATCTAATGCCGAAAGGGTACAAAACCACCGGCACTTCGTCTGTCATTCCGGTAAGCGCAGTGAAACGGTCGGGCCTTTCGGAGCTACTCGAGCAGGTCCGCGACGTGCTCGTGAATCAGTACGGGTCAGTCCTGACGGACAGGCTCCTGGTTACGAGAGTTCGACATGTCGAGGCACTCCGCCGGGCGCTGAGCGAGCTGAAGGAGTTTGAAGCAGCGTGGCGAAGTGAAGCGCTCCCGTCACCCGTGGCCGCCGTTCACCTGCGCGCAGCCGGCGCTGCGCTCGAAGAAATCATCGGGAGTGTCGAGATCGATGATGTACTGGACCGACTGTTCAGCACCTTCTGCATCGGCAAGTAACTCTCGGAAAACCGGCTACTGTGACGGAGCCTCGCCGCCAGTGTGATCCGCGGAAGCCCGATCGATATACCGTGCCAGGTTTACCCAGATTTCATCGGCGAGCCACTCGAGCCGGTGTCGGGCGTATTCGGTCTCGGCCGCAGTCAGCGTTTCCGCGCGATGGGAGAGATGGCGGACGAGTGCAAGCAGCTCATCAAGAAGCTCACGGAGCTCGGGATTGCGGCGCCGCTCGTTCTCGACGCCGTCACTCGCGGAAGGGCCCATTTGTACAAGGTAGTGCCCTGCTCCCCGTCACGCAGTAGCGGCGGCCGCGTCTCCAAGGGCTGCGATTTCCTGCGCGCTGGCACGGACAGCCCAGGCAAGCCCCCGCTCGGCGATAGCAGCTTCGACCATCCGCGCGCCAAGGTAGTAACCGCCACGCTCGGGCAGGATGTAACGATCGACGGTGCGTGCCTCATCGCTCATGCCGCCTGAGAGGTAGCGCAGCCGCAGCCCGAGCCCAGCGCGATCGAGATCATCGCTGACCGCGCGCATGAGGATCGACTCGATCTCGCGAACGCGGGCATACTGCCGCCGGCCGTAGCCGAAGTACTCCCATGCCGCATGGCCGGGACTGATCGCTCGTGAGACCTGGACGGCCAGACCTTCATTGACCAGCAGCTCGCGCAAGGAAGCCCGACGCCCGGTGTCCCAATAGGAGTAGTAGCCACTCGCCTCTTCGATGAGCTTGCGAAGCTCAGCGCGACTCGTTGGCGATGTGTAGCGGACAGCGTGTGCGATCTCGTGCGCCAACCAGAGCGGAAGAAGCTCGGGATCGAGACCCAAACCCTGGGTGTCGGGATTGGGCACACCAGTGAAGTGCTCGAGACACACGAATGCGACGCCACGTCCCTCGACAACCAGCTCGCCGGCGTTGGCCGCTCCCACGCCCACCATGAGAACGACGTCGATGTCGATGTCCGCCTCGAGCAGCAGATTGCACTGCTGTTCTGCTCCGCGCGCGAGTGAAACGATGTCGGTTCGCTCGAGGACAGAGCGTAAATCACGACGGTCCGCCATGACCGTCGCCTTCACGACCTCTAGGAAGTGCGGTCCGTCGGGGTCGAGGACGTAATTGTGCCAGTAGGCTTCGAGGAGGGCGCGGTGGCTGTCGTAGTAACGCTGGTAGGCGGTGATCCGGTCGGTGCTGTTGAGGATTGCAAAGAAGTCAGGGAGAAGATTGATGAGCATCAACAGAAGGGCGCGAGGGCAGCGCTGA
>JAENWB010000209.1:0-4337 GCA_016650275.1 Nitrospiraceae bacterium
CCGTAAACCGCTTCTGCACCACTGCTCGTCCTGCTGCTCCCATTTTCGATGCAGCGATAGGATCGCTCAGCACGTCTCGCATCGCCTGCGCCAGTGCCTGGGAATCTCGAGGTGGCACTAGCAGCCCGGTCTTACGGTCTTCTATTAATTCAGGAACACCGTTGACTCGTGATGCGACCACCGGACGACCCATGGCCAGCGCTTCCAACAGCACAAACGGGAATCCCTCGGAAAGAGACGGCAGCACAAACAAATCCGCAGCAGCCAGAATATCGGGAATGTCATCGCGAACCCCTACAAACCGACAGGCCCGTTCGAGACCCAGGTCAATCGCCATCCGCTGCAATACATCCTGCAACTCGCCCTCTCCTACAAACACACAGCAAAGCTGGGGCCATGTTTCGAGCAGGCGAGGAAGCGCCTGCAAGAGGTAACGATGGCCCTTCTGTTCCGTCAATCGCGCGATTGTGACCAGCACCGGTCCCTGTCTAATTCCCAGCTCTTGTCTGACTTTTTTGCAGTCCGGCTGTGACGGAAACGCCGAGAGGTCCACTCCGTTGTAAACGGTCTGTGTCTTCGCTGCTACAGCCGGGTACTCATCGATCAGGTCGCGACGATTGGCATCCGAAACACAAATAATCCGATGGACCAGGGGGAGCGTCAGTCGTAACAAGTATGTATAGAGCCATCGTTTGAGCGAACGAACTTCATAGTCTTTCAGTGAATTATGCACCGTCGAGATAATGACCGGCACACCGGCCAGACGTCCTGCAATCCGTCCATAGAAATTCGCGCGCGCTCCGTGCGTCTGAAGAATCGTCACTCGCTCCCGCACCAGCAAGCGGGTTAGTCGCGCCAGCGCGAGGGGATTGAACAGCGGCGCCAAATGGACGAGGTGCGTCTCCACTCCTCGCTCTTGCATGCGCCCCACAAACGGACCGGACTCCGGACAGATCAGCAGCGCTCGATACTGCGCGTGGTCGAGACGGTCTAAAAGCAGTTCCAAATACCGTTCGCCGCCTCCGTAGCCGGCCGATCCTGCCAGCTCTGCAAGGACGACCGGAGTCATGGCTTTCTTCCTAGGATCAGTAAACTCCCGCGCAAATGCGGGATGAGATAGAACGGCACCTTGGCCCAGTCAATCGCACTCTGGCGAGCGGTCTTTTGGCAGTCCTGCGTGTCCTCGCCCAAAAAAAACTGTGACAGAGCGATGTTAAACCCGATGTGGCGCAGCATCTCTGCCAGCTCATGCATCGCATATTCCCGCGCATGCGGTCGCCATTCATCGTTCGGATCGTTGTAACCGGGAGGGGCCAGTCGATCGTTGGGCGATCGACCGATCAATAGTTTGAAGACATTGCCGATGCGAGTAATATTGGGTGTTGTGATTACGAGATGGCCACCGGACTTCAACAGTCTGTAGGCCTCCGTCATCAAATGCAACGGCGAGGTGAGGTGCTCAACGATCTCCAGGGCAAACACGAGCTGCGCGGAATGGTCTGGCAGCGGTACTTTTTCCTGATACCCTTTGGACGTGAATTGTTGCCCGGCCGGATCGAGATTGACGGTGAGAATATCCACATCGGCATCCTGTCTCATGAACTGCACGAACTCGGAACTGGCCATCAGCCCGGCTCCGAACAGACGCGCATCTCTCGTCGGCTCGATCCCGCGCAATAGACGCAATAGACTGCCTGGAAACGGACCGAAGTCGATAATGGTCGGCGCGCCGTCAGGCAAGCATCGCAGCCCACTACGAAGCGCGACCTGCAGGCGATCGCGACATTTCATGGTATGGCTCATCGGCGTGACGAAGCGTGGGTCGTCGTCCCCAAACGTTTCATACTGGGAGGGACAATAGGCGCGTAGCACACGGTCGAAGTTTTGAGCCGTCAGTTCGTAGGCCATAAAGAATTGCACCGCCGCATGAGACGCAGGCTCTCGACACACCCATACAGTTCCCACCGTGCCTGCCTCAGCCAGACGATGGAGAGCTGCATAAGGCACGGTAACACAGGGAGCGCATACCGGCCAGCCTCGACTGTCAATTGCACATAGGCACATAGACGAGCATCAACAGTGTGGAGGAAGACCATCGACACACCATGCTTCCCCTGGTCGCCTGTGTCATTTCATGCAAATTGCAATGAGATTCGTATCGTCGGCCACACCTTCCTTATATTCGATATCCTCCGAGGTGATTGCCTTCAACGTGGGCCCACCTCGAAGCCAACTGACCAGACCACCAAGCCAATGCCGAATCGGACGCGGAACGAGATTACGGATGCCACCCGGATCGAATCGCCGCACGCCATCCATCGATCGTTCAACGGCTTTCAATCGAACACCTTGGCGGCGGCCGAACCAGCGGATGGTCGTGAAGAATGGCGACAGGATGTCTTGAAGCTCCTCCTGGTTGTACTCCCGCACGTGATAGGGGTCTTCCGGCTTATATGCCACACCCTTCCCGTGAGGCGTAAAGATGACCAGCGTACCGGACTTGCGTAAGACGCGCGCGACTTCAGCCACGAACCGTCGGTCGTCCATGATATGTTCGATCGTATCTTGCGACAGAATACAGTCGAAGGTTTCGTCACGAAAACCGAGCGCACAACCATCCATCGCCAAAAACGACGCGCCTGAATGACCATAGCGGGCACGGTTGTGGGCGACGATCTGAGGCGCGCAGTCCACCCCGACGACTCGACCTGCCTTTCCGCTCAGATAGTCGGATCCGTAGCCCGTCCCGCAGGCAAGATCAAGCACCCGAAACCGGTCAAGTTGTGGGATCTGCCTGGCTGCCCACACATATCCCGACAAGTTCACGATGTGTTGTGTGTCGGTCGGATAGGCATCGCGGCGTTCCATGAGTTCGTCCTTCTCCCTACCCTTGCGATCTGGATGTATGAGCAAGCACCTGCTCGGCTGACTGCGGTCCACTCCACAATCGACGGATCGTCGCCCGACAACTTTGTATCCGCCAATGCCGTTGCGCCGCCGGCGCACACCACATCGACTGCACCAATCGCCATCCAGTGCCGGCCGCGATCCACCCTTTCATGAGCTGACGCTTGACCGGAGAAAAATGTTTCTCGATATAACGGATGCGACTGAACTCCCACACAAGCTGCAGGCATTCACGATCTTGTCCGCTGCTGCGGCCGACGAAGTGAACGATTTCAGCCTCCGCGAGATGACGCACCCGATACCCCTGTTGGCGCAGGCGTTGGCACAGATCGACGTCTTCAAAGTACATGAAGAATTCTTCGTCCAATCCCCCCAACTGCTGCAGCAGCGATCGTCGGACCATCAAACATGCCCCGTTCGCCCAATCGACATCTTGGGATTGGGTACAATCGACCGCCTGCGTCGCCTCAACGGCCGCTTGCATGGTAGGAGCCATTCGTTGGAACAGGGCCGAATAAAACAGGTGCACACGAAGGGAGGGAAAAGGGAAACAGGTTTGATTCAGGTGTCCGTCTCCCGTCCATTGCTTACAACTCACCGCTCCGACGTCAGGATGATCGTCCAGGTACGCGACCATGGCCGCTAGCGCCTGATCCCTGACAATCGTGTCGCTGTTGAGCAACAGCACGTGCCGACCACAACTCACGGCCAAGGCCTGATTCACGGCTTTGGCAAAGCCTCGATTGTCAGGATTCGCAACAATCCTCATGCCAGGATAAGCATCCTTCAATGCTGCCACCGTCCCGTCCCGCGAATCATTGTCGACGACGATCACTTCGAATGTGACGTCTGTTGTATGGGCATGGACAGAGCGAACACAGTCGAGGAGCACCTCCTTCGTGTTGTAACTCACGATGGCAATCGACAGATCGATCAACGGTGAAGTCAGATATTGTGTATCAGCCGGCATTATGAAATCTCGATGCTACACATCAAACTCTGCCACGATGATCTGCCGGTAGCAGGGACCAACATTGAGCCAGCGCCGCACATACACCAACGCAATGGCCAGACGATGTAAGGCATAACTGACCCGGTCCGTCCGCATCCACAGGCGAAGCAGCATCCGATGCACCCACACATTCAGATTCGGTTCGCAATGGAGTCGTATGGATCTCCCGCTATCCTTGGCAATGCCCTCCATCACGGCAAGAACGGTTTCCAGCCTGGGAAGACCATTGGCAATGTGCTCATCGAGAAATGGAAACGACTCGCCTTTCTGCGCCCGATAATACTGTTGTAGGGCCTGGTCTTCCCGTTCGGCTTGAAATCCCATTGGACACCCCATGTAGACCCGCCGCTTGGTGACCCTCATGAGTTCCCGAAGAAAACGGTTCCGGTCAGAAGACTTGATATGTTCCAACGTGTCC
>JAENWB010000210.1:0-7677 GCA_016650275.1 Nitrospiraceae bacterium
ATTTCAGCGTACGTGTCGGAGTGGACCATGGAGGTCACGGATTGGGGACTATGGACCTCCGTTCGCGTCGCAATCGAAATAGAGTTTCAGATCGCCAGCGTGAGAGAGGGCCGGCGTCATTCCACCACCATCGCGAAAGAGATGTCCAAATTGATGAGGGCAATTGATACTCGCGAGATGGAGAGAATGCTCACAGTGCATTTTCATGAAGGCCTAGACGAACTCCTCCAACAGAACCGTGATCTGCTGCCAATCGAAAAAGCCGAACGCTAGTAGATGGGAAAATCCGAGAAAAGATGGGATGCCGAAGGCGATGCCAACCCCCGCCGTGTATAGTCCCTGGGCCTTTGGGCAGGCGCTGAGCGACGCCCCGACCAATAGGAGTGTGCTCATTCTGGTGTCTCAACGGAGGGGTTCACCCCAATGTGCTGTGCTAAATTTGTGCTAAAAATCCTCACAAACGACCGGATTGAATAGAAGCAATGGAATCAGTAGATAGCCAAGAAGCTCATGATTTTCAACGATAAATGGGGAAACCTTCGCAACATTGAGCGGTTCGAATCATTGGTCTTTTGCCACTCTTAATCAGCGGGCCGTAGGTTCGAGGCACGTATGCAGGGCTAGGCGTGGGGGTCCCCACACAGGCCCCCCGCCTGCCGAACAAGCCCCCTCCTTCCGCACCTTGCTCTACGCCTCTTCACTCCTCGTCCACCAACGCCCGTTGGACAGGGTACTGCCTGTCCTCATCATCTTCCGTCTTCGCATGCATCGTCTTCCGATCGATCCAGTCAATGCCCGTGCGAGCGGCCACGGGCATCGCAAACGTGAGACAAAAACTGTCCCATAAATCGGGGCTCTCACCAATCCGCTCGCTGATCTGTTCCTTGTCCTCCAGTTCAAACACCCCATTGCGAAACCAGTAGGTTGCGGCCGTCGCTTCGCGCTGGAGTTGCGGATCAAACGGCAAGACCCCGCCCTTCTTCACCCAGTCTGCCGCCAAAAATAGCATTTCGCACCGCCTGTTCGCATACCGCCGATCCAACGCCTTCGCGCCGAAGTTCACCCCCAGCGCGTTGTAGCCGCCGGCCACGAGCGCGTCAAGGATCCCGGCCCCCCAGCCTCCCGTATCGTCGATGAAGCACACATCGGCGTGCCACTTCTCAAACGCCTGGGCAATGCGAGCGGCAAAGGCGCCGGTCCAATCCTTCGTGTTCCGATCCGGCCGCAACACCACCGGGGTAAACGCGGCCAACCCTTGCCGCGGGAAGATCACGGAGCGCGCCCCACCGAACCGGCCAGGGTCCACCCCGAGGATCTTCGCCTCATGACTATACATCGTCTCGTGCAGATGCCGGTCCATCGCCGCCGACATTTGATCGGGCCCCAGCAGGGTGTTCAAGGAGCTCGGCGGGAACTGCCCAAACACGTTGACCAACACCCACGGATTGTCACGGCCATACTTTTCGATCTGTTCTCGCGCCCATTCCGCACTGACACGCGGCGAACGCTTCGGATCGTCGGGATCACCGGAGATTTCAATAATCCGCCACAGGTGCCGCTCCGTGGTGCAGGCGCGATAGAGCGGGCCTTCGAGGTGCGTCGGATTACCCGCCATGATGATCTTCGTTTCAATCCCCGTCGCTAGCCCGGCTTCGGCGGCGGCCATGACAGGGTTAGGAATGGCTCCGACTTCATCGAGCACGAACATGAGATAGTCGGCATGGAGACCGGAGAGAGTGTTGCTCTGCTGTTGACTGTCGGCGCTCCTCGACCAGGTCCGTGCGGAGATCCACCAGGTAAGCGGGTGATCCTTCGCGGTAATGCGGGTCTTGCCGAACTCGAAGGCCTGTTGTAGGTAGGTGCTCTTGGCGTACCATTTCGCGAGTTCCTTCCAGAGTCCGTCTTGGAGGTTGTCCTTCGACAGTGACGTGACCGCGATCTGTGCGTGTGGTCTGGTCGCGACGAAGTTCCAGATCAGCCAGGCCAAGAGCGCCGACTTCCCTGGCCCCTTGCTCGCCCGGAAGCAAATGCGCCGATCCTTCGGAAACACCGCCAGGGCTTCCGCTTGCCAGTGATCCGGCACCACCCCGAACTGTTCTGAGACAAACAGGTTCGGGTCTTCACGCCAGTGCTTGATCTTCGCTGCAACAGGAATCACTTCGGTTTCGTCTCCGGTGCCATCGAGGCCATGACTGCTTGCTCCAGCGTGAGCGTGCCAGAATGCTCGACTTTGTCCGCGTAATAGCCAAGGATCTTCCCGAAGTATTCATGGGCCCTGAGTGGACTCACCAGTTTAAATTTCTTCGTGTAGCCTGTGCACACCGCTTGCTCCTCGCCGGTCTCGTTCTTCTTGACCTTCGTGAAGTCCTCCACCATTTCAAAGCCTTCGATGAGAGAGGCTTCGTTGTCGCCCAGACTTGGAATATTAATGGGGTTGCCATGCGCATCAAATAACTTCCGCACGTCACCGTGATAGAAGCGCCGGCCCTTCTTCAGCCATTCGTCTCGTGTGATCTCCGCTTTCTTTTCGATCTCCTGTTTCCTCTGTTCAATCGCCGCTTGCACGTTATCTTTCGTTAACAATCTCACCGCTTGCACCCGGCAACTCGCGACACTAAATCCTACCGCCCGAGCCGCTTCCGCCCCGTTCATGACCGGCGTAGTCAGAAACAGTGCGTCCACGAACTGACGCTCTCGATACGTGAGTGACTTCAGTTTCGATTGCATTCCTTCTCCTTCCGTAGACGAGAGGGTGCTCATCGTCTGCGCAATCATGGTGAGCCGTCCACTCCCGCGGCGACTGGCACATGCCCCAGCTCCTGACGGCCGCAGTACTCAACAGATGCCGCTCGCTCCCATTTGGGACATTGACCTGCCCGGGCAAATTCGGTCCAGAGTGAATGTTAGACTGGGCCGCAACCAGGGAGGTCAGGGTCATGCCCAAGAAACGGTACACGCCCGAAGAGATTATGCAACATCTGCGGACAGTCGAGTTGGACACTGGCAAAGGCCTGGCCGTACTCGATGCCTGTCGGAAGCTCGGGATCACCGAGCAAAGATGCGCGATCAACTGCTCAACGGAGAGCTGTTCTACACGCTGAGAGAAGCTCAAATCATCATCGAACGATGGCGGATTCACTACAACACGGTCCGTCCGCACAGCAGTCTCGGGGGCCAGCCACCTGCTCCCAAAACCATCCAGCTTGCGAGCTGAGGACTAACATGGTAGGTGGTACAAAAACTCCCGGCTGGTCAACACGACGCGGGTCACGAAGAAATAGGTAAGCGCGATGAGGATAAGGCCCACGACGCATTTCACGAGCCAGACGCGAGAACGCATCACCCACTCGGCGACTCCGAGTGAGAGGCCATGAAACGATTTAGGTCCTCTTTCGTGATCGCACCATCAATCACAATTGTTTCACCTGCGGTGTCTGCCATTGGGGCACCAGATCCATGCTGGGCGGCCCACGTAAACAACTTCGTCAGGTTCTCCCACGTCATTTCCATAGTTACTCCGGTGGCTTTATCGGCCCTGCCCATTGCCCTTTTTCTACGCTCAGTCTGCTCATCCTCCCATCTCCCCATAGTCGAGCGGCGCAGACAAAGGCGCTGAGCGCCGCCTGGATGGCGTCCGTCGGAAACAATTTGTTTGTTAGACGGCAATCGAATGCTTAGCTCCGAGACCAGCGTATTTCCATTTCCGTACGCCCATTCAAGGCGCTACGAAGTAGGGAGAGTAAGGCCGTATCAGCCCCGCCTTTCTCGAAGATATCGAGCGTGGTCTCATTGATGTAGTAGTCCTGATCTTCACCGGACTCTTCCTCAAGCTGGTCGATAAGGAATCGCAAATTGTCCTCGGTAATAGCGCCTATCGATGCACCGGTGTCTGTGTCATGTAGTTGAATCATTCAAGCTCCCAAGATGCCGAGTTCTGCCGTCTAACTATGCAGTTTGCCGACCGGCATAGTACGTCAAGACAGACTGCAAAGTAATGCGTGATTGTCGCGCGCCTTCAACCACTTGTCAACGTGTACCAGCGCGCACAGTCGGCATGCTAGCCCGGCCGGCATAGCGCCAGGATACCCGCGAGGTGTTGAAACCGAGGATCAGCGCATCCGCCGGGATGCGTACCCGTCTCCATCCCGTTGCTGGCCAAAAATCAGACGAGGGCGGCGTTCTGCCAATTAGGCTCGAGATTGTCGGGTGCAAGATCTTCGGGCAACATTAGGAAGGGGCGGGGTCTTCTACGGAATTGTAGAAGACCCCGCTATGGATGATATGCAGAGAAGACTTCGAAGAAATCACTTGGACTGAGGTCCCTATCCTGCCAGGATGCCGCAGGGGTCTTATCCAGCAACGAGAGACGATTGGGATCTTATCCGGAACCAGATAATACACCGTTAGGACTTACACATGGCTGCATGGCTAATCCCCGCTCTGAAGACAATCTTGCCGCTCGTCGGCACGATCATCACGGCTGCCACACCAGCGTTCACTAAGAGGAGCACTGCTACAGAGCCGAATCAAGCGCTCTTGTTTCAACAGCAGATTGCGGAGCTTCAATCGGCCGCATCAAGGAACGCAGAAAACACGAAGGAGCTGGCGGCTCAACTACAAGACACAGTCACGGCGCTTGAACAGGCTGCAGCAGTCGCGCAATCGAAGCTGCAGCGCGCATTCGCGGTTAGCCTTGTCGCGTCTGCTGTCTCCTTGGTGGCTGTCTGCGTCGCGCTGTTCGGTGTCTTGTCGCGATGAGCCCTAACCCTTCTATCGAACGAACCCAGGTCAAGGTCAAGAAGGAATGGGGTCAGGTATGAGTATGGACGTTTTGAGGCGCCTGACCTATGGTCTGCATATTTGGCGCGGTCGCCTGGAATCAAGTTGTACGGCGAGTGTATTCCCGTCATGGCGAGGAAATCTCCGCAAGGGCATCATCCTGTGATCACATGTGATGCCCGCACCCGCACGCGGAGGGGGCATGGACATGGACGTATCTGCCAGGTTGGTCAGGGTGCGCGAGACGGGCGATCACAATCGCAATGTGTCCATCATGCCTGATCCCATAGAAGGTGCCATTCCCGTCGAATGCGTCGTGCGCAATATCTGCGCGGGATCGATGGCCCAGCGCTATGGGATTCCCGAAGGTACAAAATTGCGTGAGCCTGTCTTCGAGTTTTTTTGGAGAGAGACTCTTTGCACGACCTTGCGCCAGGACGACCGCGCCCGAGTGTTGGGATGGGCGATGTTTGGTGAGATCGCGCAGATGAAGACATCAACAAAGTGCTCCGACCGCTTTTCTCCGACGCCGGCATCGATCTCGTCGATTACAAGCTGGAGTTCGGTCACCCGCTGCAGGATCCGCAAGGCTCACTCATGTTGGGCGACGAGTTCACTCCCGATGGTTGTCGGCTCTGGAACCGGAAGACCGGTGAAACACCTGACAAGGACTGGTTTCGCCGCGATCTCGGCGAAGGCATCGAAAGTTATCGACAGATGGGCCGGTGAATCAGCACTGCGTTGTAAACGATATTGCTATCGAGGAGGATCGCCATGAAAAACGCAGGCAAACGTAGCACAACCCGCGGGCCTTCACGCAAGATCCGTTACGCCGTCGTGGGGCTGGGCCACATCGCGCAGAACGCCATACTACCGGCCTTTGCCCATGCGGTTAGCAACTCACAATTGGTGGCGCTGGTATCAGGCGACAAAGAAAAGCTCGCGAAACTTGGACGCAAATACAAGACGCCGGCTCTTTATTCGTACGAGCAGTATGACGAGTGTCTCGGGAGCGAAGCGGTCGATGCCGTGTACATCGCGCTGCCGAACAGCTTGCACCGCGACTACGCCGTGCGCGCCGCGAAGGCCGGTGTCCATGTACTGTGTGAAAAACCGTTGGCAGTGACCCCGCAGGAGTGCAAACAGATCACGCGGGCGGCCGAGCGCCATAAAATCATGGTGATGGTAGCGTATCGTCTCCACTTCGAGGAAGCAAACCTGCGCGCAATCGAGATCGTGAATTCAGGCAAGATCGGCGAGCCCCGGATTTTCAATTCGCAGTTCACGATGCAGGCCAGACCCGAGAACGTCCGGCTCGACGAGGAATTGGGCGGCGGGGCGCTATACGATATCGGCATCTATTGCATCAACGCCGCACGGTACCTGTTTCGCGCAGAGCCTATCGAAGTGTTCGCGGCGGTCGCAAGCAGTGCCGACAAACGCTTCGCCGAGGTCGACGAGATGGTGAGCGCCGTGATGCGCTTTCCGGGCAGCCGCCTCGCGGCATTCACGTGCAGCTTCGGGGCCGCGCACACGAGCCGGTACCAGGTGATCGGCACCAAGGGCGACCTCGAGGTATCGCCGGCTTACAGCTATACCGCCGAGCTTGCGCATCGGCTGACGCTCCACGAGAGAAGCACCACGCGCAAGTTCGCGAAGCGCGACCAGTTTGCGGCGCTGCTCGTCTACTTCTCGAATTGCATTCTCCACCGCCAGCAACCAGAGCCTTCTGCCGCGGAAGGCACCATCGACGTCGCCATTATCGAGGCGCTCATCAGATCTGCAAAAAATAGCAGGCCGGTCAAGGTCAAGGTCTTGCCACGCGATACGCGTCCCACCATGGCGCAAGAGATCACGCGACCGGCAGGGAAAGAACCAGAACTGGTCAAAGTCAAACCGCCGCACTGACTCCAGAAAAGCTTCACACGCGGCGACGTGGCGGACCTTGCGAGGGTGGGGTCTCCTAAGCCGTGGCGTGACAATATAAGAAGGAATGGGGGCAGGCATGAGTATGGACGTATTGAGACGCCCTACTGCTGAGACGTTTCCAGAGTTCACGGCCTAACCACATCTTGGCCTTGATGAATTGACTACTTCGGAGCATCTGCGAATGCCTTTGACGACTCATGAATCCATGCCTCTTCGTCTGGAGAGTTTTCACGACAGTAGAGAAATCGTCTAGCGCCAGGACTAGAGGGGGGATCGGTAAGGGTTGTGGGTCGATCGGTTTCCACCCCACATTGAGTCTATCGCAAGGCCAGGGCTTTGGCTCATTCTGAGGACCGACATCTGTCTGCTATGGTCTTAAACACTTGCAAGCAGATTAGTTAGACTTACCTCTTCGGCTTCGCGTTCCATGCCGATAATTTTATAGTTGCGTACTCTGACTCGTTCTTCACTGCGGTACCCTCTAGGGAAACACAGTACAGAGGAAGCGGTGGGTAGGAGATAGACGTTTGCACCACGTCAATGAGGGCATTATTGGGAGGGCCAGCCTTTCCAATGACATCCGCACACGCGCTCCGTCTAGTCTTTTCCGTCATTGATGTATTCATAATGAACCAGATAGAGTTCACTCCCCTGAACGATTGGGCCGTATGCGCGGGAACCGGGGCGATTTAGTCCTCTTGTCTACAAAGTTGGTGGTCCTAGTTACACAAAACTAGAGGGCACTGGTGTAATCCCCGAAGTGGGAAACTGAATGCGCCCGGCCTGCCACCTAACAACGGCTTGCAGAACGACGCTCCGTGAACGGCGCGCGCCTGAATCCGGACGTTGGGCGGCTCAGTCCTGATTGGTCTTACGAAAGGGAGGCCTATGCCATTTACCCGATTTTCGAACAGAGCTGTACTTTTTCTGGTCGCATTCGTGACAGCGGTATTCGCCGCCTGTACAACC
>JAENWB010000211.1:0-10268 GCA_016650275.1 Nitrospiraceae bacterium
GCAAGAGGACTCCACTTGACGGGGTGCCCTGCCGAACAAGGCCGGGGGTCGTTTCCCTGGGACAGTGGAGGGAAAATCTTTTTCCGACAGGTGTTATTACGGTGTTAGCGGGCTGCACAAACTGGGGGAAATGGAGGCAGAGAGCGACAAAGAGGAACAAAGAGGCGAGAGGCTGGACACCGCATAAACAAAGGGGATTGCCGCGCCTATCAAGGCCTTCAGCAATCCCCTTTAGTGTGATCCCAAAGCAGGCGCGCTACCGGGCTGCGCTACGCCCCGACATCTTAAATGTTAAATGTTGAATTATTAATGATGAATGTACGTATAGTTTTCATTCATTCCCCAATTCAACATTCATTACTAAACATGCACCATTGATGCGCTGAGCATCTCTCGGATCTTGGCAAACGCTTTGGCGCGATGACTGATCTGGTTCTTTTGTTCCGCCGACAGTTGCGCCAAGGTCTTCCCTAATTCTGGAATGAGGAACACCGGATCATACCCGAATCCTAACGTCCCCCTCGCCTCTTCTGCAATCACTCCTTCCAAGATTCCTTGTGCCACCCGTATTTCATCAAAAGGTAGTGCGATCGCTGCGACGGTCAAAAAACGAGCGGTTCGTCGTTCAGGCGGCACGCCCGTCAACTCCCGCAGCAACTTTCGACAGCTGTCTTCGTAGGTCGCCTCTTCGCCGGCATACCGGGCCGCATAAACGCCGGGCCGCCCACCAAGGGCATCCACTTCCAGTCCCGTATCGTCGGCGACCGCCGGCAAGCCCGTGAACTCGGCAATGGCACGCGCTTTCTTTACAGCGTTGGCCTCGCAGGTGGTCCCGTCTTCGACCACGTCCGGGGCTTCCGGGAATTCATCAAGTGTACGAATCGTGATGCCCAGATCGCCTAAGAGCGCAACGAGTTCTATTACTTTATTGTGATTGCGAGTTGCGAGCACCACTTCACGAATCATCGTCTCTGCCCTACTCCAATTCCCCGATCAGATCTTTCTGCAGCGCGGTGAGGGTCTGAATCCCGCTCCATCCCATCGCCATGAACTCATCCATTTCCTGTTTGGCAAAGGGGGTCCGTTCCGCTGTGCCCTGGACTTCGACGTAACGCCCTTGTCCGGTCATGACCACATTCATGTCGACATCGGCCATGGAGTCTTCTGTATAGGCCAGGTCAATGAGGATCTCCCCGCCCACTTTTCCTACACTAATGGCAGCAAGATAGTCCGTCAAAGGGCGTTTTTTAATCAGGCCTCTTTTCTTGAGGACTGTCAAGGCGTCGGCCAGGGCGATGAACGCTCCTGTGATAGAGGCTGTTCTGGTCCCTCCGTCGGCCTGGATGACGTCGCAGTCGAGCCAAATTGACCGCTCTCCCATCTGGCCCATATCTGTCACCGCACGGAGGGCTCGCCCCACAAGACGTTGAATTTCCAGCGTCCGACCGCTCTGCTTCCCTTTGACTGCCTCGCGTGGCGATCGGTCATGGGTCGAACGAGGGAGCATCGAATACTCTGCCGTCACCCACCCTTGCCCTTTCCCCTTCAGAAAGGGAGGCACCTTCTCCTCAATCGAGGCAGTACAAATCACTTTGGTGTCCCCCATTTCGATCAACACAGACCCTTCGGCATGCTTGATGAAATTCCGCGTCACCTTCACCGGACGTAGCTGATCTTTTCGTCGCCCATCGACACGCAATATTCCCGCTGCAATACTCATTCATGACTCCTGTTCATAATCCTGCGCATTATAGTGAAGGCCCTGCGAAAGCGCAACGAAACTGGCCCGGTATACCAGTCAGCGCTTGGCGGCTGCAGAGAGTGTCACGAGCCTTCGATCATTCCTGCCGATCGATTTGTACAAAAGTACGCAGCGCGAACGGCAAAATCTGTACAGGTGCGCGCGCACTCCAGACGCAGCGCCCTCCTGGATCACAGGCGATGCTGTGACTGCTCCTCATGAAAATACTGTCACAGCACGGCCTCCCACTGCCTCCCTGCAATGAAGACGTCATCTGATGGGAGGCCCACAACCTGTGCGCATTTTGAAATATATTGGCACAAAAGGTGCACATGGTCGTACAGTTCTCCTGAGACCGCTGAACATCATGACACAAGCGAGTTTCCACTGAGCCTAGACAGTCCCCTTCTTCATATACCGTAGACTCACACATCATGACGTTACTTCTTGACCGATCTACCCAGCAAGCCCTCCTTGAACTCAAGCGCGTGCTGATCATCGACGACGAAGAACCGATCCGTCGGCTGCTGGGATACATGCTCCAAACCCATGGGTATGAGACGGTCCTCGCATCCGATGCGCGAGAGGCACGGGCACGGCTCGATGAACAACCCTTTGCGTTAATCTTGTGCGATGTGAATATGCCAGGTGAGTCGGGCATGGACCTAGTTCGCAATATCCTCGGTCAGTATCCCCACACCGCTATCATCATGGTGACCGGTCTCGACAGCTCAGTGCTGGCGAACGCGGCGCTGGACATGGGTGCTTTTGGATACATCGTCAAGCCGTTCGAGTCGAATGAAGTCATGATCGATGTCGCCAATGCGCTCCGCCGCCGCCGGCTTGAACTTGAAAATCGCCAGCACCGAGAAAACTTGGAAGATATCGTCAGAACCAGAACAATGGCTCTCCAACAAGCACTCGAGTGGCTGGAGCGAAGTGAAAAGGAGCTGCGTCTCTCTCGAGAGGAAACGATTCAGCGACTCGCCATCGCGGCCGAATACCGGGACAGTGCGACCGCGCAGCATATTCAGCGCATGAGCCACTACTGTGAATTACTCGCCAGGAAGTATGGCCTGTCCTCCGAACGGTGCGATTTGATCCGCACCGCCAGTCCGATGCACGATATCGGAAAAATCGGCACGCCGGATCATGTGCTCCTCAAGCCCGGCAAATTCACTCCGGAAGAATTCGCCGTCATCTCTCAACATTCGGAGATCGGCTATCGTATCCTCAGCGGATCGGATGCGGAGATCCTCAAAGTGGCGGCATCGATCGCCTGGACCCATCATGAGCGTTGGGATGGCAACGGATATCCGCGCAAGTTGAAGGGCGAAGCGATTCCCGTGGAAGGACGGATCGCCGCGATTGCCGATGCCTTCGACGCCCTCACCACACAACGGATCTACAAGCCTGCCTTCTCCCTCGATCACGCCGTCGAACTCATGATCAAACATCGGGGCGAACACTTCGACCCCGAGCTCCTCGACGTCTTCTTTGCCTCGCCGAACGACATCAAGCACATCCACGACCAGTATGCCGACCAATTGCCGCACGGAATCATTCCCAAGCCATAGCCGCCTTTTCGTCATTTCGTTGACCAGTTTTACCCTCGCCGATATACTTTCCTCATCTCGTTAGGTACAGCTTCACACTTAGTTTCTCAGGTCCTGTACCCACACATCTCACGCTCGCGAAAGGGTTGCCGATCGTGGCAAAGAAGACGACTGCGGTGCGCAAACGGGCGGCGACACGCAATTGGATCGCCTATCTATGCGAATCCCTGGTCACCTCCGGTGTCATGCCGACCTGGGAGGCTGCGACCTACCTGACCGAGAACCTGTTTGGAGAAAAACCAAATCCCCGCCTCTTAAGTACGACCAACGCCTACGAAGTGACGTCCCAATTTCTTCAACGACTCTACCATCCCCTCGTGGAGGCTGCCTCTCGCGACATCACCTTGCCAAGTGGCGCCATGCTGCACGTCTTTACGGATATCAGCCTCACCGGCAAATCTGCCGTACTCGTTGTCTATGTGTCCGGCAATAATCACCCGCACCAATTGCTGATGTTGGATGCCGCCAAAGCCTGGGAGTTGGTCTTTACTGATTCAGAGGACGTGAATCGCTGGGCAGAAGAACGCTATCGGTGGGTGAAGTCGGCTCTGATTGCGGCGATTGGGAGACCGGTTCTTGCAGAAGTTTCCTAGCCGGCCGTGCTGTCGAGACGCTCACCCATCCGGGGCGGTGCCCTCGTATTTTCCAGTGGGTTCGTAGTTCAGGTTCGGCCCCAACCATCGCTCCAGTGCTGAAAGAGGCATCCCTTTTCGTGCCTGGTAGTCGAGCACTTGGTCCTTTCCAATTTTCCCCACGGCAAAATACTTGGCCTCTGGATGGGCGAAATAGAACCCGCTCACTGCCGCAGCCGGCCACATCGCGAAGCTTTCCGTCAATGTGATTCCTGTGTGTTGTTCTGCGGAGAGCAGATCGAACAGTATCCGTTTCTCTGTGTGGTCAGGACAGGCTGGATAGCCTGGCGCCGGTCGAATACCGCGATACTTTTCACGAATCAGATCCTCACTCGATAGCGTCTCTCCTTTGCCATACCCCCACGCCTCACGCGCCTGCTTATGGAGATACTCGGCAAAGGCTTCGGCCAAGCGGTCTGCTAACGCTTTGGCCATAATGGAATTGTAGTCGTCGTGGTCGCGCTCGAATTCTCGGCATACGAGATCCACCCCAATGCCCGTCGTCACGGCAAAGGCTCCGACATAATCCGCACGGCCGGACTCTTTCGGTGCGACAAAATCAGCCAGTGCAAAACTGCTCTGCCCTTGCGGCTTCTCTGATTGCTGACGCAGGGTGTGGAGGGTCGTCAAGACCGTCGTGCGACTGTCATCGCGATAGATCTCAATATCGTCTCCCAGGCTGTTGGCCGGGAAGAACCCATACACTCCATTGGCGGTAAACAATCGTTGCTCCACAATCTTGCGGAGCAGGGTCACCGCATCGTCGTACAGCTCCTGGGCCTTCGAGCCCACGACAGGATCTTCCAGAATGGTCGGGTAGCGTCCGCGCAATTCCCACGTGTGAAAGAACGGCGACCAATCAATAAAGGGGATCAGCTGATCCAATTGCTGTTGCGGCACCACCTTCACCCCTGTGAAGGCCGGTCTGGGGATATCGATCTCCGCCCAATTGGATTGGAATCGATTGGCGCGCGCCCGTGCCAACGTCCAGAGGGATTTGGCTCCCTTGTCCTGATGGGTGTGGCGTATTTGATCATAGTCGGCGCGAACCTTCTTGGCGAAGTCAGCCCGCAAGTCGGCATTCACCAGACTTCCGACGACGCCCACCGCTCTGGAGGCGTCCAGCACATGCACGACGGAGTGGTTATAGCCCGGGGCGATCTTGACGGCCGTATGGGCTTTGCTTGTGGTGGCACCGCCAATCAGTAACGGCAGGTCAAAGCCTTCGCGCGTCAGCTCGCGTGCCACATGTGCCATTTCGTCCAGCGAGGGGGTGATGAGTCCGCTCAGCCCTATGACCGCGACCCCATGTTCGCGTGCAGCCGCTAAGATCCGTTCACAAGGCACCATCACCCCCAGATCGATCACCTCGTAGTTATTACATCCCAGGACCACCCCGACGATGTTCTTCCCGATGTCATGCACATCGCCCTTGACCGTGGCGAGAAGGATCTTCCCATTGGAACTCGATGCGCCAGATTGTTGCTTCTCAGCATCCATGAATGGCATGAGGTAGGCCACGGCTTTCTTCATGACCCTGGCGCTCTTGACCACTTGCGGCAAAAACATCTTGCCGGACCCGAACAGGTCCCCCACGATGTTCATCCCGGCCATCAACGGCCCCTCGATCACATGCAGCGGCTTGGCATACTGCTGTCGAGCTTCCTCGATGTCCCGCTCGATATAGTCGGTCACGCCTTTCACTAATGCATGGGAGAGGCGCTCCTCGACCGTGCCCGAGCGCCACGCATCGTCTTTCACCGCTTCTTTGCCCTGCTGCTTGACGGTCTCGGCAAACGTGACCAATCGTTCTGTGGCATCCGGCCGGCGGTTCAGCAGCACATCTTCGACCAGTTCCAGGAGATCCTTGGGAATCTCCTCGTACACCGCCAACTGTCCGGCGTTCACAATTCCCATGTCCAGACCGGCCTGGATGGCGTGATACAGGAATGCCGCATGCATCGCCTCGCGCACGCGGTTGTTGCCACGGAACGAGAAGGAAATGTTGCTGACGCCGCCGCTGACTTTTGCCAGCGGAAGATGCTGCTTGATCCAGCGGGTGGCATCGAAAAAGTTCACCGCGTAATTATTGTGTTCCTCGATGCCGGTCGCCACCGTGAGGACGTTCGGATCGAAGATGATGTCCTGGGCGGGAAAGCCGATGCGCTCCGTGAGGAGGCGATAGGCCCGCTCACAGACCTCGATCTTGCGCTCATACGTATCGGCCTGGCCGCGCTCATCGAAGGCCATCACCACCACGGCAGCCCCATAGCGATGAACTAATTTGGCCTGCAGGAGGAACTTGGCTTCGCCTTCTTTGAGGCTGATACTATTGACGACGGGCTTGCCCTGGATGTCCTTCAGACCCGTCTCAAGAATGTCCCACTTCGAACTATCGACCATGATGGGGACACGAGAGATATCCGGTTCCGAGGCCACTAATCGCAGGAACTTCTCCATCGCAGCCTGGGAGTCGAGCATGCCTTCGTCCATATTGATGTCGATGATCTGAGCACCCCCCGCGACTTGTTGTCGTGCCACCGCGAGTGCGGCTTCATAATCGCCTGCCAGAATCAGTTTCGAGAAAGCCGGTGACCCCGTGACGTTGGTCCGTTCACCGATATTCACAAAGTTCGATTCCGGCCGAATTGTGACCGCTTCCAGCCCGCTTAACCTCGTATAGGGCTCGACGGAGGGCGGGACACGAGTGGGAAGACCTCGCACGGCCTCGGCAATCAGTTTGATGTGTCCCGGTGTCGTCCCACAACAGCCCCCGACGATATTTAGCCAACCATTCTGTGCCCATTCTTTCAATTGGGGAGCCAGGCTTTCGGGTGTCTCAGGAAAGCCCGTCGGCAGCAACGGATTTGGCAGCCCGGCATTCGGATGGCAGCTCACAGAGATCGGGGCAAGACCTGAGAGTTCTTCAATCAACGGGCGCATTTCTTTGGGGCCTAAGGCACAGTTGATGCCGACGCTGAGCAAGGGCACATGGGAGATGGAATTCCAGAAGGCTTCGATCGTTTGGCCTGTCACTCCACGATTGCTGCCGGCTTGAATAAACGTCACCGAGGCCATGAGGGGGAGCTTGATGTGGCGATCATCGAAAAACGTATCAATGGCAAAGAACGCGGCCTTGGCATTAAGCGTATCGAAGATGGTCTCGACCAACAAGAGATCGACTCCGCCGTCGACCAAGCCACGGACCTGCTCGTAATAGACCCGCACCAGTTCGTCATAGGTGGTGCCGCGCGCCGCCGAATTGTTAACATCGGTTGAAATAGAGGATGTCTTTGTCGTGGGTCCAATCGCCCCGGCTACAAAGCACGACCGACCAGGCGCTGCATCCTTGATCTGCCCCGCAGCACGCCTGGCACATTCTGCTCCAGCTCGCGCGATCTCGTAGGCCAGCGACTCCATGCCGTAGTCGGCCAGGGAAATGGCTTGCGCATTGAACGTATTCGTCTCCACGATGTCGGCGCCGGCCTCGAAATACTGGCGATGGATCTCTTCGATAATGGCAGGTTGCGTGAGGTTCAGCAGATCGTTGTGCCCCCTCTGATCTTTCTTCCAATCTTTGAACCGCTCGCCCCGAAAGGCGGCCTCGTCCAGCTTCCGCTGCTGGATCATGGTCCCCATGGCCCCGTCGAGGACCAGGATGCGTTGTTGCAGTAGGGCTTCTAACGATGCACTCATTGAACCAGTCTCCGCGATGAATCCGCTGCGCTCGTGATGGAAACCCGGCCATAATAACTGAAAGGTTCTCACGCCAGCAAGCAATCCCGATCCTCGCGCCTTGACAGGTAGGGAAGCCGCCGATACGATGCCCGTACCAGTTGGGGGGAAACTGTGCTCCTGCGCCGTACCGTCCATACTATCTTCTCGTCCCTGCTGCTAGTATCACTTACCGGCATCTGGCTCCAACCTTCGGCCGTCCACGCAGCACCTTATTTTGAGGATGGGTACCTCGGACTGACACAAACGGAATTACATCAACAACTCGGGATACCGCAGGCGGTGCGCGATCGGAAGTCCGCACTGCGCGTCTTTACCTACTACGCCATCACCGATTGGGAGAAGTATTTTCGGAAGGTTGTCTCACCAGAGAATGGCGAAGATGTCTATATCTTTACGCGTGACGGCATCGAGATCCGATACTCGTTCAGTTACACCGTCGACCCCAGCGATGAAAACGAGGATCGATCGTTATTCGTTCGGCTCGTCGATATTGAATTCTCCCCTTCCGTTCCCCTTGCCCAGATCCCCGCACTCGTCCCGGAATTTCACCCTTCAGAGGATCCCGCGGCCCCTTCATTCCGATCGAATATTTGGCTGTTGTTGTTTACGGGCAGCGCGTCACCACAGGCTCGCTTTATTGTGAAAGAGGCAACCAGGGACAAACTGGAGTGGACCCTGGCCTACCAGCTATTCTCGTTGCAAGGCCTCCCGAATCTACTCACGAGCAAGGCGCTTGTCGATCGACTGGAAATCAGCACTCAAAGTGTCGACCTGGTGATACAACGGCAGCGCCACACCCATGACCCCATTCTTAATCCCTACTCACGTGAATTCTCTCGGCACGCGCTGGCTCCTCAGCCGCCTGCGGCCAAGAAGATACCTGTCCCGAAGTATGCGGACTAGCCATACGGGGGCTTCATGACATAGCGATGACGAGAAAAGGTAGCGGCTAGGGGGCGCGCTGAAGGTGTTCCTGCTGTTTCTCTTGGATCTTTCCCGCCTGACCAGTTAATAGATCCAGCGGGGCATCCTGCGAGGTAAAGACCAAGGCAGGGACGATCAACACCACCATGATCAAGCACCATTGAGAGAGAAAACGGATGGCTTGGCTCCGCGCAAAAAACCTAGCCAGTAGGCAGACCACCGCGACGATGCCGCCGAAGCTGAGCACTTGAGACTGATAGTGCGTCAGCCCAGAAATATTCGGAGCGTATTTACCGAGGCCCCCATTAGCGTTGGGTGCCCAACCAGCAATCTTCTCTTGTAATCTTACGGCGGTGGAATGATCGGATGCGCCCTTGGGAGCCTGCTCCGTCGTCTGCACCTTCGCACGATATCGTTCGGGGATACTGTCGAAGTTATCGGTTAAGACCGGAGTGCCTTGGTCATCAATATAGGAATAGAAGGTCGTGGCAGAAGCAATCTCCGGCAACAGGAAGCTACTGATCAAGAGCAGCAGCATTCCCAAAATGGCAGCCGTGCTACCATTAATCCGGAAAGGATCTCGTTGATCGCTTGGAATCGTCTCATTTCTGAATGGGTACATCACTTCAAGTATACCTACTGTTCACATCCTATTGATTAGATTAAGACAAACGGCCTTGCTTCGCTTGACTCTCCCCAATTCACGTTGCTACGATGCGCCGCATTATGCATCACACCACTGCGGCTACCCATGAATCGATGAACGTCTCTCCAACTGATCTGGAAGAACCGACCCCCTTCATCCGCCGACGCCACGTTCGGCTTATCATCTACGCCGGACTTGGGCTGTTTGTTCTCCTCATGGTGGTCTGGCCGCTCATTGCACAATTCAAAGACCCGGATTTTCAAACACATATTGCCGAACATCGCGTCATGGTCGGTATGTCGAAAGAACAGGTGTTACAGGCGTGGGGAGGACCACAAACGATCAACACGACGTTCACCAAAGAAGGCATCCGTCGAGAGGAATGGATATTTGAAGATTGGGAAAGCGCCTCAGCGGTGAAACACCGCTATCTGTACTTTGAAGAAGGCAACCTCATCGGCGGATGGTTCCAAGGCTCTGGCGAACGGCTCCCCATTCAGTCTCCGTCGAACCCGCACATCCCAAAACCGCGCAGCTAGCCCGCCCGCTTGTGTGCTGTGAACCATACGGCCACGCTTTCGCAGTGGCGAATCCGCGATTGCAGTAGAAGCGCTCGTGAATGATGCGGGTTACTGTGCGCTCACGGCTGCGACGAGACATCACGCACCGCCAACCGCAATCGGCTCAGCAGCACTTCCGCATGGACCTGATCGGACTCGTCGACCATGACACTTGAGTTGAGAATGGGGAGTCCGGGATACAAGCTACTCACATGTTCGTTCTGAACCATGTAGGCGATGCCACTGCCTTCCAGCAGACTCGTGATCATAGCCAGCTCGCCCAGGCTCTGCGGCTCAGTGAGGCGGATCATCGGCATGCGACGCACTCCGCGTTCAAACCGGCCATGGGCCGTTGAACCTCCTTCGTTTTATTGCTTTTTCTCTGCATCCCTCTTACACTCATCCGCGAGC
>JAENWB010000212.1:0-12948 GCA_016650275.1 Nitrospiraceae bacterium
GCGGGACGGCTCCCACTCTCCACCAACTGCACCGCCTCACGTTTAAACTCAGGGGTAAACTGCTTGCGTGCACTCATGGGACACCTCCTCGGGACATGCTGTCCCCGTTTAAAGGTGTCTGTCAAATCCGGGCCACCTCAGGCATGACCATTGACTTATTGGAGCCGGCCGCTTCGCTTGAAGAGATTGAGGGTTCGGCAGTCTTTCCTCCAAGGTAGCCCCCGCCCGCCCTGAGTCTGCCTAGACAGCCTCTTCGCCCAGGGACGCGCTTTTCACCAAGCGGCGTTGGAAGGTCCTCGACCTCAGCCTTCTTCAGCTGTTGCAGGAATAACCGGCTCTCGTCAGCGGGGTTGCGGCTTGTTCTTGCACGGGACATTCACTCTGCATTAGAATGTCTTCCTGAATGGGACGAGTGATCCAAAGTCGGTCTTGAAGACTATGAATATGCGTCGGGGCATTATATTCGCCTATGTCATGTGTGGTGCCTTTCTCGTGGCCCACATCATCAACGCGGTGATTGCGGAGGCCTTGTCTGTTCCGACAGGGCCGATACGGCCGTCATCGGCTTCCAACCGAGCGGCTGACGTGAGTGCTACCCTGCCCGCGTTGGTGGAGCAGATTCGGACGAGCGGATTCTTTCCCCAGCCGCCTGACCCCCTCGGTATAGGTACGGCTGGGTCCGCGATGCCATCCCGTGCTCCGTTAAATCTCGCGTCGAAGCTCAAGCTGCTGGGGGTGGTGATCGGCGATCATGAGGGGGTCTCGGCCATCGTTGAAGAACTTTCCAGTAAACGCCAACTATTTTTCAGGTTGCACGACCAAATTCCCGATGTGGGTGAGATCAGCGAAATCCGGCGGGACGGGATGGTCGTTCGTCAGGGCGCTCAACAGGAGTTGCTTGAACTCACTACCTCGCAGATCGAGAAGCCCCCGTCTGCTCCAGTACAAGCGGGATCAGCCGCAGTTTCTGTCCCTGGGAGCCCAGTGCGTACAGTGCTTGATCGGAGAGACGTTGAACTAGCGATGGGCGATCTGCCCAAGTTATTGTCCCAGGCGAGAGCCGTGCCCTATCTGGTGAATGGAGCGATGAATGGGTTCCGGCTGGACTTTATCGCACCCTCCAGCTTTTATGAGAAAATCGGTTTGAAGTACGGAGATGTCCTCCAGCAAGTCAACGGCGTGGACATTCGTGATCCTGGTACGATGCTCACGCTCTTCCAGCAGCTCCGCAACGAGCAGACGGTGAAACTTGATGTCCTGCGTAACAATCAACGAACCGCGATGACGTTCGACATCCGCTGAGTCCGCTGATTCCTCATCTGTTGCGGCCCCTTTCTGTTTTCAACAACCTGGTTTGTTTGGTCTATTTGGTTTGTCGGGTCTATCTGGTTCTTTGGTTGAACGAAACTAAGCAGATGAACCAAATCAACCAGATAAACAAAACAAACCAGACAAACCAAATAGACCAGATGAACCAGATGCCTTGTCAGAGGTATCCGGCAGAGAGTATTCTTTTACGTTCCAAAGGCTTAAGGTCTTGGCCTGAGGCCGATGGGCTCTCCCAGGGATGAGGCATCCCTTATTGGATCTTCTGTAATGAACGACGAACATAGCGGTCGGCCACTGTTAGGAGCGATCCTCGAAGACAAATTCGGCTTGTCCGATGCCAAGCTGCTTGAGGCCATTAATATTCAAGGGACCAAGGGGGGGCGCCTCGGAGAGATCTTGGTCCGATTCCGGGCAATTACCGAAGAGCAACTCCTCCAGGCGCTTGCCATTCAATTTGAACTTCCCTGGCTCCCGCATCTTGACGTGAGCCAGGTCGATCACGAATGGGTCAAGAAGGTTCCGATCCACTTCGCGCGCCGCTATCAGGTACTCCCGCTCAAGGCAGAGGATGGTGCTGTGCTTGGGGCGACGACCGATCCCATGGAGACGGCGGCATTGGACGACCTTCGTCTGTTGCTCGGGCTTCCGATCAAGCCGATACTGACGAGCAGCCTATCGCTCCTGGCCTGCCTGAATCGCGTGTATGATGACGCGGCAAGTCCTGCAGGCGCAGAACAAGTGATGGAGGATATCGCAGCCAGTGAGAGCTTGGACCAAATTGCTCACGAGTTGGATGAACCGCAGGACCTCCTCGATGCCACAGACGAAGCCCCCATCATTCGGTTAGTTAACTCGGTGCTCTTTCAAGCGGTCAGGCAGCGCGCGAGCGATATTCATTTCGAATCGTTTGAACGGGGGTTGGTCGTTCGGTATCGCATTGACGGGGTGCTCTATCCCGTCTTAACACCCCCCAAACATCTGCAGGCGAGTATTATCGCGCGATTGAAAATCATGGCGAGTCTGAATATCGCGGAGAAACGATTGCCGCAGGATGGCCGCTTTCGGATTCGAACGGCGGGGAAGGATGTCGATCTGCGTGTCTCGGTGCTGCCGACCTCCCATGGCGAACGGGTGGTTCTGCGTCTGTTGGAGAAAGAGAACCGTCTCCTGAATCTGTCGGAGATGGGTTTTTCGCAAGATCGGTTGGGAATCATCCAGCAACTGATTCAGTTGTCACACGGCATCATTCTCGTGACCGGACCGACTGGCAGCGGGAAGACGACGACGCTCTATGCGGCGTTGACGCACATCAATGCGCCGGACAAGAACATCATTACCGTCGAAGATCCGGTGGAATATCAGCTGCTCGGCGTGGGCCAGATGCAAGTCAATCCCAAGATCAACCTGACGTTTGCCGCGGGGCTGCGGTCGATTCTCAGACAAGATCCCGATGTCATCATGATCGGCGAAATTCGCGATCGTGAAACTGCCGAAATTGCCATTCATGCCTCACTCACGGGGCATTTGGTCTTTTCCACGCTCCATACCAACGATGCCGCGAGCGCGGCCACACGATTGATCGACATGGGCATCGAGCCGTTTCTCGTCGCCTCCTCGGTGGTGGCCGTCTTAGCGCAACGGCTGCTGCGGCAGGTCTGTTCGGACTGCAAGCAGCCCTACCACCCGGCCGATGAAGAACTGATTCGGCTCGGTATCGTTCCGCCTAGGGTGCGCCCTACATTCTATCGTGGAACCGGATGTCCGGCCTGTGCCCAAACCGGCTATCGAGGCCGAACAGGAATTTTTGAACTCCTCGTGCTGGACGATGAAATCCGCCGCCTTATCGGTAGCAAGGCAGACTCGGCGTCGATTCGTCAAGCGGCGATGGCGAAGGGGATGGTGACGTTGAAAGATGAGGGAGCAGAGAAAGTGTTTCACGGGGTGACGACAACCGAGGAGTTGATGCGGATTACCCAACAGGAAGTCGAGATTTAGCCCGCATTACTCATGAACGCTTCTGCTACAAACACCGATCCGCTGCTACGACGAGCCTTCGGCCAGCGGGCTCGCCCCTCGGACCCGCACCGTACTACACGAGTACGCATCGGGTCCTCACGGCTCCGCGCGCTGGTCTCGCGACGCGGCTCCGCGATTTCGCGACGAACCGTCATGAATAATGAGGGCTAGCAAGATGCCGGTCTACCACTATAAAGGCTATCGAAACGACGGCGGGGCCGCGACCGGCATCATCGATGCCGAGAGCCCGAAGGTTGCGCGCGTGAAATTGCGGAAAGTCGGGGTGTTTCCCACCGATATGGTGGAACAGGGCTCTGCCGTGGCCGGCTCGACAACGGGCATTCCTGGCAGATCCACCGCTGGAGTCGGCCGCTCCCCTGCCCTGAGCACGACCGATGTGGCGATGATGACCAGGCAGTTGGCGACATTGCTGGTGGCTGGTCTTCCGCTGGTCGATGCGCTCGGGGTGATGGTGGATCAAGCCGAAAAGAAATCCGTGAAGAGCCTCATGGCCGATATCCGCGAAGAAATCCGTGGCGGCACGTCCTATAGCGCGGTGCTGGAGCGCTATCCGCGCGAGTTCTCCCAGATCTACGTGCACATGGTACGAGCCGGTGAAGCCAGCGGGGCGTTGGATCAAATCTTATTCCGCCTCGCAGAGTTTCTGGAAAAGCAGTTGTCGCTCAAGCACAAAGTAACCAACGCCGTGCTCTATCCTGCCCTGATGTTGATCGTCGGGGTCTCGGTGCTATTTTTTCTCATGACCTTTGTCGTGCCGAAAATCACTGCCGTCTTTACGAGTTTGAAACAGGCCCTTCCCTGGCCTACAGTCGTGTTGATGAGCATCAGCCATTTTCTTGCAGACTATTGGGCGGTGATTCTTGGTGGAGTGGTGCTGATTGTGTGGGCGGTGCGTCGGGCTATGAAGACGGAAGCGGGGCAGCTCACGGCCGACCGATGGCTGCTCCAGGTTCCACTCATCGGGCAGGTCGCCCGGATGGTCGCCATCTCGCGGCTCACGAGCACGCTGGCCACCATGTTGGCGAGCGGTGTGCAATTGTTGGATGCCATGGATGTCGCGAAGCGCGTGATGAACAATCGTGTGCTGGAACATGCGGTTGAGGGGGCGAGACAGAATATTCGCGAAGGAGAAACGATCGCCGAACCGTTGAAGCGCAGCGGAGAATTTCCCGCGCTGGTCACCCATATGATTGCGGTCGGCGAGCGGAGCGGTGAAATGGAGGAGATGCTTCGTCGAATCGGACACATTTATGATGGAGAAGTGGATCGGGTCATTACGCGGTTCACGTCTCTCCTGGAACCCATCATGATCTTAATCATGGGTGTCTTGGTGTTCTTTATCGTGGTGGCGATCTTGTTGCCCATCTTTGAGATGGGGCAGATGGTGCGTTAGCAGGAGGGGGGGGAACGGCCAGGTGCCCTTCTTGCTCGCAGAACGCGCACGATGAAACTGTGCTCGTTCGATGCGCGCAGTAAAGGGCAGCCTTGGCCGCTTCCCTAAAAGAGGTAGAGAGAATTAGAAGGGCCTTGATGGACGGCCTTTTTGATCCTCCTGCGAGAAGGGTCCGCTGCAAGTGATGGGTGATGAGTCTAACGGGAGGTGTTCGATGAGTGGAAAAGAGCAGGTCGAGGACATGTGGACGATGTGGAGCAGGAACCGCCGGCACCGCGGCTTCCTCGCCTCGCGCCTCACGCCTCACGCATGCGGTGGAACCGCCGGATTTACGTTCATCGAGATCATGGTCGTGGTGGCCATTCTCGCGATCCTCGCGGCCTTGGTCGTCCCTCGCATCATGGGACGAACCGATGATGCCAAACGTACGGCCGCAAAGGTTCAAATTCGAAATATCGAAGGAGCCTTGCAGCTCTACAAGCTCGACAACGGTGTCTATCCCTCGACCGAACAAGGATTGAAAGCCTTGGTCGAAAAACCTTCGGTCGGGGTGATCCCGAAGAAGTGGAAGCTCGGCGGGTATCTTCCAAAACTACCGGAAGATCCCTGGGCAAACCCCTACAAGTATCTCAGTCCCAGTCAGAGTCCTATTCAGAGTTCCGGTCAGAGTTCCGGTCTGAAAGCTGAGTACGAAATAATCTCCCTCGGAACCGATGGCGAAGTCGGTGGCGAAGGGATCAATGCGGATATTACCAATTGGAATCTGGATAAGGATTAAGACGTCAATGGTCATTGGTCATTCGTCAATCGGTGCTGAGTTCTCAGCCATCAGCATTCAACTCTCAGCTCCGGACAAATCTCAGTCCTCGGCACTCGGTTCTGAGCCTTGCAATGCATCATTTAACATTCACAATTCCACATTCGCCGAAGGCGGAACCGCCTCACGCTTCACGCCTCACGCTTTACGGTCCTCACGTGGATTCACCATTCTGGAGATCATCCTTGTGCTCTTTTTGCTCGTAGGGTTGTTGGGAATCGTCCTGCCTCGATTTTCACTGGAAGAAAATCTGGGCTCTGTTGGGCGGCGGATGGTCGGGACGGTTCGATCCCTTCAGAGCCTGGCCATGGCGACCCAGAAGACGATCCGCCTGTACGTTGATATGGACCGAGGGGTCTATTGGCCGGTGATTCTGGATGGGGACCAAGAAAAGGTGCCGATCGATCCCATCTGGGCCACGCCGTTGACACTCTCTGAAACCATTCGCTTTTCAGACATCCTGGTGGCTCAGGGGAAAAAGGAATCCGGGCGGGTCGATCTGTTCTTCTACCCCACGGGAAGGATCGATCCAGCGACGATGCATTTGGTGGATGCGGGCAACAACATTCTGGCCATTGCGATTGAGCCGGTCACAGGAGCGATCCGCATGAGCGACGGGCGGATTGAGCCCCCCAGGCCACTCACAATTCCCGATCGTGTGCGACCGTTGCTAAAAACAACAGCGGCAGGCAGGTAATAGGCCAACGCTGAGAAAGCTGTGTCACCGCAGGCGTTCTTCTATGGTGAATGAACGGGGCTTCACATTATTGGAAGTATTGATCGCCCTCGGCATTCTCGCGCTGGCGCTGCCGATCTTATTGGGACTGCGCAATTGGGATCTCGATCTCCATGCGAGAGCCAAGGATCTCACGACTGCCACGATCCTCGCGCAGGAAAAGTTGATCGAGGCGGAGTTGGGGACGCTCTTGCCCCTCGGTGAAACAGGCGGAGAATTTCTTCCGACCCCCCTGGGATCGCTAGCCACCGCCGAGATCACGAATCGCCCGTCGAGTTATCGGTGGAAACGGATTGTGTCGCCCACGCCATTGCCGGTCGTGCGGGAAATCAAGATTCAGATTCTATGGCCGCGAGGGACAACGGAAGAAATGGTCGAGGTCAGTACCTATGTCTTTTCGACAAGCGCCCCGGGGGGCTGAGGGCGGTTTTACACTGGTCGAGGTCCTGCTGGCGGTGTCTCTGGTCGCCATGATGGCCACCTTGGTCTTTGGGTCCCTCTATGTCACGACGAGTGCGATCGACACGGCGCGAGCGAACTCGGCCACTGAGCAGATCGTTCGCAGTACCTTACGGGTCATGATCGATGAATTGTCGGTCGGCGTGGGTTCCACGACCGGGCCTTGGTTGGGGATCAATGGCCAGCAGGACGGTCAGCCGGCCGATTCGGTAGCCTTTCTCACGATGGGCCAGTTTCGCGGGGCGGAGTCGACTAAAGATACCGAGCTGGTGCGTATCGTTTACACCAGAGAAGGCGATCGCCTCCTTCGATTCGTGCGAAGAAATCTCTACGGTCTGACCGACGAATCCGTTGAACAAGTCGAGCTGGCCACCAAGGTCAAAGGGTTCAACGTGCGCTACTACGACAGCAAGAGTCATCTCTGGCTGGATGAGTGGGATGGTCGTGGGCGATCCGGGCCTCCGAAAGCACTCTTGATCGAATTGACGCTGCTCCAAGCGAATGCGGAACTCCAAACCGTCCGTCAGTGGGTGTCGGTGGGCGCATCATGATGACCTGGCCGTTTGCCTGGCCTGAGACACTGAAGCTGAAAGGCCCCTTGGGGTGGGGGCTGGCGTCGCTGGCCTGCTTCATCGTATTTCTGTTTCTGACCTTTCCCTATGGCCCACTCCAGAACCGCCTGTTGAACGAATTCAATCGCGCGAGTGGATGGGAGGTTCGTGCCGCGGATTGGTCGGTGGGCCTTCCCGCGGCCATCGAGTGGCATGATGTCGTTCTCGCTGGACCGACGATCGGGGCGATTTCAGTTGAAGATGTGCGGACAACAATTGGAGTTTTCCAGGCATTGTTAGGGCGACTGGTGATAGACTACGACGTTCAGTTACCGGGAGTGGCGCAAGCGGGTGCTGGACGAGCCACGGGCTCTCTGACTACGGCTTCGTGGTCCTTAGGGGGTCCTGTTGCCGTCAAAGGCCACCTCCAGCAGATGGATCTGGTGACGGTCCTGAAACCCTACGTGAGCCAAGGGACAGTCCAGGGCGATTTTATGCATCGATGGGACAGCGCACAAGGCGCCCATGCTGCCCTCAAAGGGGAAGGGACCGTGAAGGTCGAAATCAAGGACCTTATCGTCGACCGGATGGCTGCCGGTACCTCCTCGATTCCGTCGCTTACGTTCAGCCGCATCCAAGCTGGGCTCGCCTGCCGCGATGCGGCATGCGACGTGACGGAGCTGAAGGGAGACGGCGCGGATGGATCGTTTACGGTCCAGGGGCGCGTGATGTTGCGAGAGCCGCTGCAGATGAGCCTTCTGGATCTCACGGTCACCGTGATTCCCGGCGCCGGGTTTGCCCAAAAAGCGGCGAGCCTTTCGTTGCCGCCGTTTCAGCCTGGGACTCCCTTGACGTTCAAGCTGGTGGGACCGATCATGCATGCGAGAGTGGCGCTCTAGTAGGCGGCGGGACGCGCGAGAAAGGCGAGACATGCGAGACGGACGGCGGTTCAAGGTTCGAAGTTCGAGGTTTTCGGAACTTCGAACCCAGAACTTCGAACTTCAACTCGCGTCTTTATCGCGAGTCCCGCTCGTCCCGCGCCGGTCATGAGGAGTGAACAGGGTTGTCGATGATTGCTGAATGTGTCGGGCTTGATATCGGACAGACGGCCTTCAAGGCCGTGCGCTTTCGCCGACGTCTGACAGGGCGTGAATCGGTGGAATATTTTCACCTTCCCGTTCCCTATGGGCGTCAGGAGCACACGGAGCCGGCACATCGCGCGGCCATGCTCAGGAATTTCCTCTGGCAGCATGGTTTGTATGGCAGTGGGGAGATTGTCACCGCACTCCACTGCCAGGATGTGTTTGTCAGGACCCTCTCTTTCCCCTTTCGCGATGCCTCCAAGCTGGCACAGGTCGTCCCGTTCGAAATGGAAAATCTGATTCCCATGCCTTTGGAGGACGTCACGGTCGATAGTCTGCTGTTGCCGGCACGAGAATCCCAGGAAGGGACCGTGAAAACCAAAGGGTCCGACGTCCTGGTCACCGCAGCGCCCAAAGAAAAAATTGCTGAGCATTTGCGGTTTATGGCCTCCGCTGATCTGAATCCCTCTGCGATCACGATTGACGGCATGGCCTTGTTTTCTGTCAGCCAATTCCTGAAAGAGGAAGGGGCTCAGGTTCCCGGCGACATGGCGATCATCGATGTCGGGGCCTCGAAGACGACCTTGTGCCTTGTCCATGAAGGTCGCCCGGTATTATTGCGGACCGTGCTGTGGGGCGGAAACCATCTCACCCATGCGCTCGCCGTGCGCTATGCCTGCAGCTTCGCCGAAGCGGAACGACGGAAGCGAACCATGGCCGTACAAGAAGTCGATGCCTGGCTCGAACCAGTTCTCAAAGAGTTACGCGTCTCCCTCCATGCCTATGAAGGCACTGTCCATCAACGGTTGACCCATTGTTGGGTATCGGGCGGCGGCTCTAAACTCAGAGAGCTGAGCGGGCATATGGCGCATCAACTGGGCCTGCTACCGGTCGGCCCTCGACAAGGATTTGGATCGAGCTGTCCCCGCGCGTTTTCCATCGCATTCGGATTGTCGATCCATCCGAACATCGTCCGACCCCGCTGGAAGTCGCGGTTGATGGGATCAGGTCTCGCCCTGGACTTCAAAGCCGGCAGCGATGCCGCGTTGGCCACGCCGGACATCTCAAAACAGGATCGGCGGCTGGCCTTGTGGGGTGGGCTCATCTTGGCGGTTCTGGCGCTTGTAGATCTCTCCGTACGTGTGGTGCTGAAAGACTCGACGGTCAAGGACCTCAAGCGCGGGCTCCAGGCGCAATACGAGCAATCCTTTGGTCCTGGCGCGAGCCCGGGTGAGGAGTTGGACCAGGCCCGATATCGAGTCTCGCAGATCGAGAAAGGTCTTTCGATTGTCGACGGCGCACGCTACAACGTCCTTGCCGGCCTTGCAGAACTGGTGAAGCATGTGCCGCCAGGCGCACCGTTGAAAGTGCGGGAACTGACGATCGACGGGACCAGCATCCATCTGGAGGCGGAAACAACGACCTTCGATGCGGTCGAGAAGATCAAGCAGGCCTTCGTGGCAGCCAGGACGTTTGATGACGTGTCCATTAGCGATACCCGTGTCGGGGCTGTGCCGAACCAAGTCGTGTTTCGCCTCACCTATACGGTGCAACGGCCATGATGCAGATGCTGAAAGAACGGTGGCAGCACTTTTCACAGCGCGAGCGTATCATCGTGGCTGCCGGCGGGGCCGTGGTCGCAGCCGTGCTCGTCTTTCTGCTGATCATCGATCCGCTCATGGCGTCGATCGACAAGCTCGATCGACAAGCGCGACGGAAATTGAAAGACAGCCAGGAACTTGCGCTCGTGGCGCAGGAGTATGTGGTCAAGCAGGCGCGTATCGCTAAGCTCGAACAGCGCATGCCGAGCCCACCGGCCCAGTTTTCGCTGCTGGCGTTCATGGAAGAAGCGACGACGACGGCGCAGATTCGCGATCGTATCGTCGGTTTGCAGCCACAGGCCTCCATTGTCGTCGAAGGCTATCAAGAGACTGCGGTCGACCTTCGGCTCGATGGCGTATCGCTTTCCCAGATCCTCGCGCTGCTGGTGGCCATCGAACAGGCACCCTATGACGTCCAGGTGCACCATCTGCAGATGAAACCAAAGTACGATAATCCGATCAATCTCGACGCGACGCTGAGAATCGTGACCTATGCGAAGGTCTGATGAACGTGGTATTGCCCTTCTTCTCACCCTCCTGGTTCTGACCCTCCTGGTGGCGCTGATTCTCGAGTTCGATGCCGAGGCGAGGCGGGAATACCGCGACGCCGCGGCCTTCCGCGATAATTTCAAAGCGACCGTGCTTGCGCGCGCGGCGGTGCAGGCAGCCCGTGGCGTGTTGCAACAAGACTTCTTGAGGGACAAGCAAACGGGACAGTTCTTCGACGCCCCCACCGACTTGTGGGCTTTGCCCATCAAGAACTATGCGATCGGCGACGGCTTGCTGAGCGCGCAGATCGAGGATGAACGGGGCAAGCTGAACCTGAACGACCTGGCGGCCGGAGGAGATCCCATTGCCAGGAAGAATAAGGTCCTGAGGGTCAAGCGACTTTTCGAACTCGTGCAGGTCAATCCGGATCTGGTGGACGCCATCGTCGATTGGGTGGATCAGGACGAGGTGCCGGAAGCGGCCGGCGCAGAAAGCCTCTACTATCAAACGCTGCGTCCCTCCTACCGGGCGGCCAACGCTTCCCTGCAGACCGTCTTAGAGTTGCGCCTCATTAAAGGGATGACTCCCGACATCATCGCGAAACTCTCGAAGGTGGTGACCGTCTATCCTCAAGAAGGTGAAAGCCGGGTGAATGTGAACACCGCCGACCCCCTTGTGCTCCAGGCTCTCGACCCTCGTATCACGCAAAGCATGGCTGCGGAAATTATCCAGGCGCGTCCCTTCAAGACCATTCAGGAGTTAGACCGCGTCAGCAGCTTTGAGGAAGTTGGGAAGGAACTCCGCCTTCAAAATCTGTACGACATCAAGAGCGACCTGTTCTTGGCCCGTATGATCGTGGGGGTGAACGAGGTGACCAGGAATGCGACCGTGGTGCTCCGGCGCGATCCGAATACTGGAACGGGCACCGTGTTGTACTATCGCGTCCTCTAACAGGAGGCTGAAATAGTCCGCCAGCAGAAGAAGATGTTTGTTTGGTTTATCTGGTCTGTCTGGTTCTTGGGTTGAGCGAAACTAAGCAGATGAACCAAATCAACCAGATAAACAAAAGAAACAAGATGGAACAGACAGGCCAGGCTTGTCTCTGATTTGCGGACCAGTGAAGTTCCGGCGTGCCCACATAGTTTTTCCGCAGCCTGCTAACCGCCTCCTCGAAGTTCTTCGAATCCCCCTGCAAAATTAACAATCCTGTAACAACACTGTCATCTCTCCTTAATCTGTTGGGACTACCTTCAGGTCAGACAAGACAACCGATAGTCCCTAACAACAAGATAAGGAGGTATTCGAATGAGACGACTGTGGTTCGCAACCTTCGCCTGCGTGATCGGCCTTGGGTTGATCGTCCAGGCCAATATGGCCCAAGCCGGCCTTGAGGACATTCTCTATGAAAAAGGAGAACTGACGAAGGAAGAATGGATCAAAGCAAAAGCTGACAACGAAAAAACCACCGCTGAGCAAGACAAGACATTAGACGACAAATTCCCCATCAAGGCGGCTTATGGAAAAAAAGGTCTCGAGTTCAAAAGCCGTGATGGAAATTTTGCGATGGAGCTCGGGGTCCGATTTCAATTCCGCTATAGCTACCCGCAAGAAGGCGATTCTCTGAACGCGGCCTCCGCGTCAAGTTTCGACGACAAAGACGTGAGCTCATTCCGTCTTCGCCGCGCTCGGTTGAAAATCGGGGGACATGGCTTCCAGCCTTGGCTGAAGTACTACTTTGAATATGATGTTCCGAGCAATACTCTGCTTGATTGGCGTGTGGACGTCGCCAAATATACATGGGCAACACTCCGCGTGGGACAATGGAAGGTTAATTACAACAGAGAACGGGTGGATTCGTCAGGCAATCAACAGTTTGCCGATCGGTCGATTGTCAATGCGCCGTTTACCCTTGATCGACAAACCGGAGCCATGGTGTCCGGTGCTTTCTTCGAAGGCACTCCTGCATACATAATTTACAACGTCGGTGCCTTTACCGGTATAGGACTCAATCAAACCCATAATGATGACAAACATATGCTCTACGTCGCCAGACTGCAATGGAACTTTCTCGGACGCGATCTTCCATTCTCTCAATCCGACACGGAATATACAGAGAATCCTACTGGTAGCCTTGCCTTTGCTGGGGCACATAACCGAGCCGACCGCTTCAACTTTCCCACAACCTCACGAGCAGCTGGTGTGGTCGATGGTCAATTTGAAATTACCCAGGCTGTCGAAGAAGTTGCTTTCAAATATAAAGGGTTTTCTCTCCAGCAGGAGTTTCATGTCAAAGAGGTTGTCAATAAAAGCAACGATGCGAGAACAACCCTTTTGGGGGCATATGCTCAAGCCGGATATTTCCCGCATTACATGATTGATTTCATTCCTCAACCTCTCGAAGTCGCCTTCCGCTATGCATTTGTCGATCCAAACGACACGGTCCGTTCTGACGTA
>JAENWB010000213.1:0-4494 GCA_016650275.1 Nitrospiraceae bacterium
CAAGAACGTGTTGTTCTACGAAGGACCGACAACCCAGAACTTCTCGCCGACAGTCTTTGTCGATATCGATCAGGTGGTCGAGGAGAAGATCAAATCGATTGAGGCCCATGTGTCGCAGGTGAAAAAGACCAACATCGAAGATCTAAGTATCGTGGATGTGATTCGGGCCGGGGCGCACTTCCGCGGCATCCAGGGTCGGGTAAAAAACGCAGAAGGCTTTGTTCCGCTGCGATTGTTTATTAATATCGGCATATGACGACTGTGGCGACAATAATTCCCCACTCACGTCCTGCGATCGACCAAGAGGACTTGCGAGCGACGGCCGAGGTGCTCCGTTCCGGGCAGATTTCACAAGGGCCCTGGGTGAAGCGATTCGAACGTGGGATGGCAGGGTTCTTTAGCTTGCAGGGTGGGGTGGCCGTCAGTTCAGGGACTGCGGCGCTCGAGCTGGCCCTGCGGGCGCTCAGGATTGGAGCCGGCGATGAAGTCATCATGCCAAGCTATGTCTGTCCGGCGCCATGGCTCGCGACGCAACGAGTGGGGGCAGAGGCCCGGCTCGTCGACATCGAGTTGAATACGTTCAACATCGATCCGCTCGCAGCCTGCCAGGCGGTGACCAACAAGACTCGCGCGATCATTGTTCCGCATCTGTTCGGCCTGCCGGCTGATCTGACGGCACTTGAACGGTTTGGAATTCCGCTGATTGAGGATTGTGCACAGACGCTAGGGATGTCGGAACAGGGGCGGCCTGTCGGCACGGTCAGACGACTCACCGTGTGTTCTTTCTACGCGACGAAGCTGCTGTGCGCCGGAGAAGGCGGGATGGTACTGTCGAATGAGGGGGAGTTACTCGAACGAGTCAGGTTGCTGCGCGAATATGATGGCGCCGCCACACTGGATCCCTCCTCGTTCAATCTCAAACTGACCGACTTGCAAGCAGCACTCGGGCTATCTCAACTGACAAGACTCTCGGCCTTTCATGAACGGCGACGGTTTCTTGCGGCAGGCTATCGAGAAGCCCTATCCTCCACGTCCGCTGTCTGCCCGAGCGTGCCTCCAGGCAGGACACACGGGTACTATCGATTTGTGATCAGGTTGCCGCATGTACAGACTGACCCTGAGGGTCTCATGAGTCTGGTTAGTCGGTTGGAGCAGCAGGGGATTCACTGCCGCAAGCCTGTCTTTCGACCGCTCCACCGCTATCTGGATCAGTCCGGTTTCCCTAATAGTGACGAAGCGGACAGAACGGCGCTGTCGATTCCACTCTATCCCGATCTCACAGATGACGAAGTCCGGCAGATTCAACAATCCTTGGTCCAGGTCTTTTCATGAAAGCCATTGACGTCGAGGTCTCACCGTTCGCGTTGCGCAGCAGCCGGAGCTGGCTGACACCAGCTGCGCTGGGGGCCCTGCTGGGAGCGCTGGCATTGGCGGTTCCCACGGTTCGTCATCTCTTCGCGCTCGAAGGTATTCGATGGCTCCACATCCTCCTCTTTGCGTTTCTCGTTGCCGGCGCATTGACGCCGTTCATGGTGCATCTCGGTCATCAGTGGGGGCTGGTCGATCAACCGTCGGAGCGTAAGATCCATGTGCACCCGACTCCTAGGCTTGGTGGTGTGGCAGTCTATCTTGGATTCCTCGGCTCTGTGCTGTTGAATTCGATCCTGCCGGACTGGATGATCGCCACGCTGGCGGCCGGATCGCTATTGCTGATTGTCGGTGTGATCGATGACGTTTGGGAATTGCCTGCTGCGTCGAAGCTGGTCGCCCAACTTGTGGCAGCCGGGATCGTTATTTCCACGGGCAAGGTTCTGACGCTGTTTCCTGGTGGTCCAGTCGGCGATGTTGCGAACGTTATGCTGACGTTGCTCTGGATCGTTGGAATCACGAATGCCTTCAACTTTTTTGACGGCATGGATGGCCTGGCCACGGGGCTTGCGATTCTCATAGCCGGATTCATGGGAGTGGTGGCATTTGAAACAAACCAGCCTGAATTGGGTTGGCTTGCCATTGCCATCGTCGGGGCAGGGGTGGGATTTCTTCCTTACAATTTTCGTGGGCGTAAACCTGCTGTGATTTTTCTTGGAGACGGTGGGGCAACTTTCCTCGGATTCACGCTTGCCTGTCTCGCCGTCAAAGGGAATTGGGCGGATCATAGTCCGATCGTCTCATTTAGTAATCCGCTCCTTATCTTCGGTGTGCTCATCTACGACATGATCCATATCACTGTGGAACGGGTGGCGACAGGGAAAGTGCGCTCGATCAAGGGATGGCTCGACTACGTGGGTAAAGACCATCTCCATCATCGGTTGGAGCGTGCGTTGGGGTCGCGCCAGTCGAGCGTCGCGATGATTTGTCTCATGACGATTTGCCTCGGGTTGGCAGCCTTAGCCCTCCGTGAAGCCGAAACGGCTGAGGCGCTGCTGTTGCTCGTACAAGCCTGCTTGATTGTGATCATGATCACAATTTTGGAGTGGAGCGGTCGCCAGAAACGCTAGCCCGCATTATTCATGAGCGTTTCTGCTTCAATCGCGGATTCGCCCGCTGCAACAAGCCTGGACGCGGTTGACACTGCGTCCAGGCAGGCGGGCTCGCCACTCAGTCGGTCAACATACTGTGTCAAGTATGCCTCCCTCCCTCGCAGACTCGGCGCTGGGGCTTGCCTCGCCCGCTCTTACAAGGGGGCCAGCCCCCTTGTAGAATCCCCACGAAGGGGGCACACCCCCTTCGGAACTCCCAGGCGGGGTGTTACCCCGCCTCGCGGCTCCGCGCGCCTGTCTCGCATGGCGACTGCACGATTTCGCCACGAACCGTCATGAATAATGCGGGCCAACCCCTTGCACTGTGCCGCAGTTCCCGCTACAAGATTCCTCCATGGTTCCTACCGTTGAATGGAAAGACGGTGCAGTAAGGCTGCTCGACCAGAGCCGGTTGCCGGAGTACGTCGAGTTTTTAGACTGCCGGGACTATCAGACCGTCGCCGACGCAATTCGCAGTCTTAAAGTACGAGGCGCTCCGGCGATCGGCGTGACTGCGGCGATGGGGGTCGCACTGGGTGCCCAGACCGTCACGGCATCAGACTATGAGGGCTTCGCCAAGGCGGTGTTTGTGATCTGCGATCACCTCGCGTCGACCAGGCCGACGGCGGTCAATCTGTTTTGGGCCATCGAACGGATGAAAGGCATGCTCACCTCGTTACGCACGCAGCCAATTGTGTCCATCAAAGCTGCGCTGCTGAAGGAGTCACAAGTTATTCTCGATGAAGATATTGCGCTTTGTAAGGCGATGGGACAGCACGGAGCGAGACTCATTGCGAGCGGTCAAACGGTCCTGACTCATTGCAATGCCGGTGCCTTGGCAACCGCCGGTTACGGAACGGCATTGGGCGTCATTCGCGCGGCCTGGGAGCAGGGGAAGAATATTCAAGTGATCGCAGACGAAACCAGGCCGGTTCTGCAGGGTGCGCGACTCACGGCCTGGGAGTTGATGCAGGACAAGATTCCTGTGACGCTCATCACGGATAATATGGCAGGCGCACTCATGCGGCAGGGGAAAATTCACCTCTGTATCGTGGGGGCGGATCGGATCGCCGCCAACGGGGACGTGGCGAACAAGATCGGTACCTACTCAGTTGCCGTGCTGGCCAAAGCCCATGGGATTCCCTTCTACGTGGCCGCGCCCTATTCCACGATTGATTTGAAGACGAAAACAGGAGCGGACATTCCAATCGAACAACGGAACCCAAGCGAAGTCACCACCATTCATGGAAGCCATCCTGTCGCGCCGATCGGCGTGGCCGTCTACAATCCCGCGTTCGACGTGACCCCGGCTGAATTGATTGCAGGGATTATTACAGAGCGGGGTGTCTTTCGCCCGCAGGATCTGGCTGAGCAATTCGCCTCTTAAGTAAGACGTTCTCTTGTAACACATGCTGCCCATCCCTATAATGGGCCGGTCATTTTTGCCATGTTTCCAAACTAGACTGGAGGAAGACTTGACGCAATGAGTGAACGAACATTAGCCATTATCAAGCCGGATGCAGTAAAGAAAAATGCGATTGGCGACATTATTGCCCGCTATGAAAAAGCCGGTCTGAAGCCGGTGGCCCTACGCATGATGCAGTTCTCAAAAGCGACGGCCGAGGGATTTTATGCCGTGCATAAGGCCCGACCATTTTTCGATAGCCTCTGCACGTTCATGGTGTCCGGTCCGGTCGTAGTGCTGGTCCTGAAGGGTGACAACGCAATCAAGAAGAATCGTGAGCTGATGGGTGCGACCGATCCGGCCAAGGCGGAGGGTGGCACGATTCGCAAGGCACATGGGGCAAATATCGAGTTCAACGCGGTGCATGGATCCGATTCGCCGGAGACCGCCAAGTTCGAGATTGGATATTTCTTTGCTGAAATGGATCTTGTCGGATAGGGACGCCTGTCGGTTAGCAGGATGCTGAAAAAGTCCGCCAGCTTCGTTCTCGCATCGTTCAGACCCTCAACG
>JAENWB010000214.1:0-4244 GCA_016650275.1 Nitrospiraceae bacterium
ATGTGAAGGGGCTCCAGCTCCCCGGACGGTCCTTGTTTCCAAATTGTGCGACTTGGCGCCATGGCTCCTCTGCCGGCACCCGTTGTCTGCGCTGAGTCATTCTCTTTGGTCGGCTTAACGCCGAGCGTGGAGCGATCGGCCTGGCCTGTAGTCGGAGGTGTGAATCGCAATGCGGCATTCGGTACTTTGAGCACTGCGTCTTTTTGAGCCACAACGATGGAGACGTTCGCGGTCATCCCCGGCTTCAGACGGAGGTCCTGATTGTCGACGCTGACCACGACGTTATAGGTCACCACATTTTGCACGTTGATCGGTGCAAGACGGACCTGACGGATCGTGCCGGCAAATGGATGCCCCGGGTACGCATCAACCGTGAAGGTCGCCTCTTTCCCTTCGGTGATCCCCCCGATATCCGACTCACTGACGTTGGTGTCGACTTGCATCTTCGTCAGATCGAGCGCAATTAAGAAGAGGTTCGGTGTGGCGAAACTGGCCGCGATCGTTTGACCGACCTCCACGTTTCTGGCGACCACGATCCCGTTCACCGGGGAGCGAATGACGGTGTACTTCAAGTCCAAATCAGCGGCATTCAGCGCTGCCTCGGACTGCTTCACTTGCGCCCCTGCCACATTCACCTGTGCCTCAGCCGCATGGAAATTCGTCCCTGCGACGTCGACGTCATTCTGAGAGACGAATTCCTGCGCCATCAGAGATTTCACCCGATCCAGTTCTCGCTTGCGTTGAGCCATCTCGGTTTTGACCCTTGCGAGATTCGCTTTCGACATTTCAAGATTGCTGGCAGCTTGATCTCGACGGGCTTTGAACGGTTCGGGGTCGATCGCGGCCACGATATCGCCGGCTTTGACCACCGAATTGAAATCGGCATGCAAGCTCTTGATCATGCCAGACACCTGCGTCCCGACCTGAACCGAAACGACGGGATTGATCGTTCCCGTCGCGGTCACGAGCGAAATGACGGGGCCTCGCTCGACCGTGGCGCTCCGATATCGAACCGGGGCTTTGCGCTCTCCATTGAAGAAGACGTAGCCTCCGATCGCTAATCCAACAGCCAAGACACCTATGATCATAGCGGCACGGCGCATTGACTCGTTCTCCCATCTCTTTCGCTGACTTGACCTGCATTGTATCAACAAGGTCAAGTGGAATCACCTGGCCGCAACGACCTCCCTACGGCCCTAGTACACTATGGAAAAAACTTTTCAGCACAGCCGAACTTCGATGGCCTGCATGGCTAGGACAACAGGACAGGCCCCCGCACGATAGCCGAGCGAGACAGGCGGGACGAGCGTGACGCGCCCAATGAGGTGGAACCTAATCTGTCACGCCGCGCTTTTTTCGCATGTCTTGCGCATCACGCGCCACGGTCTGTGGCGCTGGCGGCCTGTTTCAGCATCCTGCTAGAAAAACGAACAGGCCGTCCGCCTGGTGGCGGACGGCCTGTCAGGTTTGCAGGACGCTCCGATTACGGACTGACGCTAATGCGCTCCTTGATCCTATCAAAGATGTCCTTGGGCACCACATTCTTAGCCACCAGTTCGCCCTTCACCCGATACGGACGATTCGTGACGATGCGGTCCGCCACGTCTTTGGAGAGACCAAGCACGAGTACCATATCATCGGCAGACGCCTTATTGACGTTCGTCGAAGAAGGCATGACCTGAGAATCCTTCGTCACCGTGGGAGCAGTCGCCGCGACAGAAGGGGCACTTGGGGACGGAACTGAGGGCGCAAGAGTTCCGGTTACGGAACGTGACTGATCTTTCAACTCTTTCTGATAGCGCGCAACCAGGGACTTGAGGGTTTCGTTATGCTGCTTCAACTCCCCGTATTCCTGACGCATAGCCCGATTCTGAAAGGAGAGCTGTCTCACACGGTCTTCGAGTTCCTTGGTCCGGCCCTCGACGCTGCCGCGTTCCTTGTCCCGGCCATGCTGAATACGCTCAAGCTCATCGTGGGCGACCTGGGCTTCGTTCCCGAATTTCACATTGAGATCCTTGAGCGTCTTTACTTGCTGCTCCAAGGCATTCTTCTGCGCGCGTGTCCGCTCCAGCTCGGACTTCGCCGAATCGACGTCGACCATCGCCTCTTCATACTTCTTTTGACTGACACAGCCGACCATTGAGACTGCGCCGATCATCACGACCACCGCCATCCACCCTATTTTCATGCGAACCTCCCCTCCCACAAACAGGATGCTGAAAAAGTCCACCAGCTTCGTTCTCGCATCGCTCAGACCCTCAACGTACCCCAGAGGGTACGCCTCGGCCCTTCGCTCGCTGCGGCCTTGCCGGACGGCCTTTTTGAGCATCCTTACAGAAGTATTTTTTGTTGTACCACACGTGCGGACCATTGAAGTTCTCGTATACCTCAATAGGTTTTCCGCAGCCTACTTAGCGTGGTATCTGGAACAGATGTCGGCCACCGCTCTTCCCCCAACATTCCTGCCGGGATGAGAGAGTACTACGACACCTATACGTATAATGTTGTGTGTATGCCATGCCTTCCATTTTGTCAACAGATTTGCGGGTCCTCCGCCTTCGCCGATCATCGTGAGGGTCTGCGGCGAATCGTCTGCCTGCTTGACGGACTGTCGTCACTTTGTGAATATGCCCGAGACTCGCCGTCTGGACGCAACCTGTCTCAGAAAGACATCGCATGAACGATTGGGGTCCTGGTCTCGCCACGATCTTGGGTATCGTGGAGGGACTGACAGAGTTTCTACCCGTCTCGTCGACCGGCCACTTAATTCTCGTCGGTCACGTCCTAGGGTTCGAGGGGGACCTCGCTGCCAGCGCCGAGATTTCGATCCAACTTGGCGCCATCCTTGCCGTCATCGCCTATGAACGACACAAGCTCGTGTCCATGATCGGACAAGCCGGCCGGGAGCAGCAGCACGTCTCCGCCATGATCCGAACACGTGGGGCGACCCCATGGTCGAAAATCCTGATAGCCTCCTGGGCGACTCACCAGAATCTCTGGTTTCTCATCGGACTAGGGCTTGCGTTCTTACCGGCAGCCGCGATCGGGTTCCTCATGCACAGCTGGATCAAAGGCCATCTCTTTACGCCTCAAACCGTAGCTGCCTCCTCAATCGTCGGGGGCCTGATTATTCTCGCCGTCGAAGCGCGCCGCGACCAGGTACGGGTCCACCAGCTCGAACAGGTGAGCCTGACATCGGCATTCTGGATCGGCGTGGCCCAGTGCGCCTCATTACTACCAGGCATGTCCCGATCCGGCTCCACGATCATCGGAGGGCTCTTGGTTGGACTTGACCGGAAAGTCGCGACGGAGTACTCTTTTTTTCTCGCCCTCCCGACCTTGATCGTGGCGACGTGCTATCAAATGTGGAAATCACGGGACGTCTTCAGGCAAGATGACTATCTGGCACTCGGGATCGGAATGCTCGTGTCGTTCGTCGTCGCCTGGATTGTGATCGCAGCCTTTCTCTCGTTTGTGAAGCGCCATACGCTCCGACCGTTTGCCTACTACCGCATTCTCATGGGCATCGCCGTATTCTACATCTTTGGCTTCTAGGAGAATCACTCATGATGGCTCATTCCCAATCTGACACTGTACATGTCTTCGACACATGGGTGAAGGGCTCGAAGGGACTGCTGCACTTCGATGTGATGACAACTGATGAGGCGACGGCGCTGACGCTCGCCAAGCAGCATCTGGCTAGCCTTGGGGAAGGCGACGTACCGGTTACGATGAAAGAATGTCAGTTCTGCCACACCGAACCGCTCGTGATGTTTTCCCCCGAGCAGCAGCGCCAATTCCGCGAGCAGGGCGGGTTCATCCTCACCCTCTCAACCTGAGCGCGCGCGGCGCGCGAGGGTTGATCTGGTTCATCTGGTCTGTCTGGTTCATCTGGTTGGTTTCGTCCAACCAAAAGACCAGACAAACCAAACAAACCAAATAACGGTTTTCTTACGCTGGCGGACTTTTTCAGCATCCTGCTAGGAAGCAGGCGGGAGCTCGTGAGGCTGGAGAGCCACGTCTTTCTTCTCAAAGGCGAAATGGATGATCAAGAAGACGACCCCCACGCTGATCGCCGAGTCGGCGACATTGAAGGCCGGCCAATGGTAGGAGTCCACATAGACGTCGAGAAAGTCGATTACCTCGCCATACCGTAACCGATCAATCAGATTCCCGACCGCCCCTCCTAGAATCCCGGCAATACTGAGCTGCCCCTTCCAGTCTTTCTCCGGCAACCGGAAGAG
>JAENWB010000215.1:0-22242 GCA_016650275.1 Nitrospiraceae bacterium
CCCAGATGGCCAAGACCTCGAAGAGACCAGTTTCCCGGACGATGTTCACGATCACCATCATCCCGATCAGCAAAAACACGACGTTGTAGTCGACGCCAAACTCATGGGAATAGAAGGCCTCGTCTTGCGACACCACGCCGAGCCCGATCATCACCGCCGCCCCGAGCAGCGCCACAATCGTCTTGTGGATCCGTTCGGTGATGATGACCAGATAGCACACGCCAAAGATGAGCAGGGCCAAAGTAATCGAAGACATTCAATACCTCTAGTCGACTGAAAGAATGACGCGGGGCCCAGAATCTTTCATGCAGTATCCGGAAACCACTGCCGCAATGCAACGAGAGTCGTCTTTTTCGATGCAATTCATGCCAGGACGGCCACAGAGAACATTGTCTCTTTCTCTATCTATCAATGCCACGCGTTTCAGGATCGAGGTCATGTCGTAGCAGACGAGTCTCGAAACGATGCTTCTGCATGAGGCCCGCATGTTCGAAGCCATCGTCCCGTCAGGGAACCGGTTGCCGCCGTATCGGTTGAGCAAACCCAGCGCGACGGCACCACAACAGAAAATTATAATACCTACGATTTTACACCAATCTTCAGGCGACTTCATCCGGTGAGACGATCGCTGTCATCCCATGACCAACCGAGACGCCACAGGACTCTGGGGACTCTTCGTTCCTCACCTGACGAAAGCCACACTCTACAAATATGCTAGCCGGCTACGCTGGTGTGAAGGGCCACGTTGTATCTTCCTTAGAAGCAATGGATGCCTTCACGTACAGTCCGCTTTCGCGTACAGTCCGTTTTCTCATACACGCATACAGTCCGCCTTCGCATCGAGTTTGCCCACGAGAGTGCAATCCACAGAACTCTGTTCATTCATTTCGCACGTATAAAAACCGCGCTGGATGATGCGCTCTCATTGGTCCAGCTCTTGCTTACGTATGGCGTGCATCTGGTTCACCCCAGGAAACAATGCTGGAATCCCGGATTTCGGAGTACCTGTAACATCATTAAGGAGGACACGATGTCGCATCATCGTAAGAAGTTCCTGTCGGCAGGTCTAGCAGGAGTGATGTGTTCTACGGCACTGTTCGATGTCGATGTGGCTCACGCTGATGGAAGAAACAATCTGCACCTTCCGGGTCTGCGGGACCGGCCTCACACGCCGGAGAATTCCTTTACGCGCATGTTTCCTGAGTTACCGCTCTTCGCCAAGCCGACTGATGACGTACGTCAACAGGCCCAAAAGATGGGCGAAAAAGGCGGCGTCTGCGACGCGTTGGATAACCTGACTGATCCCATTAAGTCGATCACGGAGCCTCTGCTGTTCAGTCCGAACAATCCCGACAATCCCAACATGACGGCCGGCGTGACCTTCTTCGGTCAGTTTCTGGACCACGATATCACGCTCGACCCGAGATCCCCCTTGCTCGCACAGAGCGACCCCAAAAGAACGACGAACTTTCGTACCTCGGCGTTCGATCTGGACAGCGTGTATGGCGATGGGCCGACAGCATCCCCGGAGTTGTATGACGTGAGTTCCGGCGAGATCAAGCTACGCGTGGAGTCTCTTCCAGGCGCAGAAGCCGTCTCGCGCAATGGAGCGCCCCGTTTCGACCTCCCGCGTGATCCCAACAATACCGCCTTCCTCGGCGATAGCAGGAACGACGAACACGTGATCCTTGCTCAGTTCCACTTGGCATTCCTGCGTTTTCATAATGCGGTGATCGACCACTTGCGCAAGGACCACGCGCTTGCCAATCAACCGGCTGAGCAGATCTTCGAGATGGCCCAACGCCAGGTCCTCTGGCACTATCAGTGGATCATCCTGCACGAATTCCTGCCGCTGACGATTGGGCAAGAGATCGTCGATAGCCTCCTTCGAAAGGGACCCCGCTTCTATGAGGTGGACAAAAGGAATCCGTTGATCCCCATCGAATTTTCAGTGGCCGCCTACCGCTTCGGCCATTCGCAAATTCGTCCGAGCTATCGTGTGAACTTCGGTCCCGCAGCCGGATCGGAGTTCTTCGCCTTTGTCTTCGACGACACCCAGGACCCAAACGACCCAGATCCAACCGATCTGCGTGGCGGGAAACGCGCGCCCCGTCGGTTTGCCGACTGGCAAACGTTCTTCAACTTCGGCGATGGCAATTCCCGTCCTAACAAACGGATCGACGGCAAGCTCTCCAGCGTGGTGATGTTGCTTCCAGGCTCACGTGGGCCTGCCCCGGGTCTGCCGGCCGATGGGGTGCAGTCGTTGGCCTCACGCAATCTAATGCGCCACGTCAATTTCGGGATCCCGTCCGGCCAGGCGATTGCAAAAAGGATGGGCGTTCGGGCATTGACCCCCGCGCAGCTGGATGAGCTCAAGCCCTTCGACATGGAAAAGAGCACGCCGCTCTGGTTTTATATTTTAAAGGAGGCTGAACTCATGGAGAATGGCCTCCGCTTGGGACCGGTGGGAGGCCGCATCGTCGGTGAAGTGTTTATCGGCCTGCTGAAGGCCGATGAATCATCCTATCTGGCCGCTCAGCCGCGCTGGACCCCGGTGCTGCCGTCTGCAACACCAGGCGAGTTTCGCATCACCGATCTGTTGACCTTTGCCGGGGTGGTTCCACCGCTGAACTAACTGCGGCGATCAAAGGGGTCGGGGGTCTTCATTGCCCTGAGCGGGCAAGAAAAGACTCCCGACCACTTTGCGCTGGTCACACAACCATACGTCCCCTCTTTACCAATCAGCCCCTAATCGATCGATGACGATCTGATGCACCACGGAATACTTGCCTAGGGTCGCCAGATAGACCGCTGTTTCAGCCACGTCAAACGGATCGATCTTCTCGCTACGGAGAATCTCCTCTTGCGATGCGTCGACGAGATCGTCGGCCACGCCGCCTGGACAGATGGCGCTGACTTTAATGTGGTACGGGCGGCCTTCGTCGGCCAGCGATTTCGTCAAAGCCAGGATGCCGTGCTTCGACGCACTATAGGTGCCAGTGCCAGCCCAGGCCTGCACGCCGGCAACGCTCGACATGTTGATGATGATCCCCCCGCATTGCTTCTTCATCTGCGTGAATCCAGCCCGACAACAGAAGAAGGTGCCGCGTAGATTCACGTTCAGCACCTCGTCAAATGCCTTTGTCGTCGTCTCGGCTAACCGCCCACCCGCAACCACCCCGGCGTTGTTCACGAGAATGTCCAGCCGCCCATAATGCGTGACCGTCTTCTGGATCAGTCGTTCCACCTGGCGCTCATCGGCCACGTCGGTTTGAATGGCCCATGCCTCGCCGCCGTCCTTCGTGATCTGCGCGACGGTCTGCTCGCAGAGCGCCATTCGTCTGGCCGTGACGACGACCTTCGCGCCTTCGGCTCCGAACCGCAGCGCGATCGCCTTGCCGATGCCGCTGCTGCTACCCGTCACAATCGCAATTTTGTCTTTCAAGCGGTTCACAGGTTCACCTTCTTAAAGAAAAACATGCTCTTTCCAAGCTCGTTTAATTCTCCGAATAAAGGATGGCCCGATTGGTCTCCCACTGCGCGCCTCCGAAAAATCCCTTATTCCCTCTCAAGGGGAGCCTGGTCGATCCTCGAATGCGCGCGTCGAACGAGCACGTCCTCATTCTCTACATCTCCCTCTTAGGGGAGTGGCCGGGTTGCCCTTCACTGCGCGCATCGAGCGACCACCGCTTCATCGTGGGGGCTCTGCGAGCAAGAAGGGCCTGGCCGCTCCCCTTCCCTCATCCAAGCTCGCTTGTTCTCTCTCAGGGATGGGGGCTGATTGATCTTCCACTGCAGACAGCTTTCTCACCGGCCCACCCACTGACAAATATTTTTCACCCGCCCGACCCTCCGATTGCTTCGCAATCGATCTCCCGGGACGTGCCAGTAGCCCAAGCGAGATCCCTCCAATTATCTTTACCTCTCTTGAAGGGAGTGGCCAAGGCTGCCCTCTACTGCGCGCATCGAACGAGCACAGTTTCTCCGTGCGCGTTCTGCGAACAAGAAGGGCACCTGGCCGCTCCCTGCCTACCCCCTCAATCTTCTGGAGAGCCTGTGTCGTCGTAGTATTTTTCGCGGTAAATGGGACACAGGCCTTTCTTCTGGAGCAACGGCGTGGCGTCGGCAATCATGGCGCTGTTCCCGCAGAGATAGACGGCGAGATTCTTGACTGACTCTATCCGCTCTTCAATCAGCCGTAGCACGCGGCCGGATGAGCCTGACCAGCCTGGCTCGGGACGAGAGAGTGTGCTGATGGCCGTGAGGGTCAGAGTACGCCTGGTCAATTCGGCCAGCTCCTCCTGATCATATAAGTCCCGCTGACTGCGCAGTCCCCAGAACAAGGTTGCCGGTTTTGGATCGGGTTGTTCCGCGTTCGCCAGCAACATGGACCGGATCGGCGCGATGCCAGTGCCGCTGGCAATGAACAGCCGTTCGCGTCCCGGATCTTCTCGTAAATAGAAACTCCCCGCCGGCCCTTTGAAGTATGTCGTGTCCCCTGTTTTGAGATCGAACAGAAATCCGGAGCCTGGCCCACTCGGCACCAGATTGAACAGGAGCGTGATCACATCCGAGCGGCTGGGCTGCGAGGCAATAGAATAGGCCCGTGTTACGAGACGGCCAGTCAGCGGATGCGGCATCTCGAACGAGATAAACTGGCCTGGCTTGAACGTAATGGTCTTCGGCTCGATCAGTCGAAGGTCAAGCCGGCGCACGTCGTGGGTAAGATCCTTGATCAACTCGACCTGTGCGGTAAATGTTTCGACCGGCATGGCGGGAAGATTGTAGCAGGATGCTGAAAAGTTCCGCCAGCAGAGTCATCGCGCCGGTGGTCAGAAGCCGACCGACATCCCAACCGTGCCCACCAGCGCGACGCGATCACCGACCCATAGAAATCGGTGCCGAGACCCTCATCGAATTCGATCCGCAAGGTGGGCCGATGGCGCATGACACAGCAGAAGCACAGGTCTCCCTCACCTCCTTATCTTTCCGCTTGTTCCCCGCGGCAAACGTGCTCCTGATGTCAGTCGTTGGCCTACTAGCTCCAGACGGACAATTGCACGAGATCCTGCCAAGCCTGGAACGGGAAGGGCTCCAATTCGATCATTTATATGATTATACGATTTCTAGTAATATGACGTGAACGGGGCGACAGTCTTCGTCGGCCTACGTCCAAAGGGTACGCGGACATATTTCTGCATGCGATTGTCCAGCATGCTTCGTTGGCCGGCACTCCGCGTTCCGAAAAGCGCGCCGGCTGCGCGTCGAGATCAGAACGGATAGGCCATCACCACCACAGAAAGAGGAGGAGGCATCATGACGACAATGGAAATCGGCAAAGAACTGGTCGCCTTGTGCAAGCTGGGCAAGAATCAGGAGGCGATCGATCGACTCTACTCCCCAATTATCGAGAGCGTCGAACCCTTCGCCATGCCAGGCATGGAACAGACACAGAGGGGGATCGCAAAGATCAAGGGAAAGAATCAATGGTGGGTAGATCACCACGAAGTCCATGGGGGCGTAGCCGAAGGACCATTCCCCCATGGCGACCGCTTCATCGTGCGATTCAAACATGACGTGACGCCCAAGCACACGGGAAAGCGCATGACTATGGAAGAAATGGGCCTCTTCACGGTTCAGAACGGTTAGATTGTGAAGGAAGAGTTCTTCTACACGATGGGGTGATCGGCGATTAAGCCGTCTCATCGATGTGCGTGAATGCGGCGATCAACGCCGTGACCGTCAACGTCTCGGACAAGGGACCATCCTATGGCCTTCGATGAACAGCTGGCGACCCGCGTACGGACAACACTCAAGGGACAGCGCGCTTTGGTTGAAAAGAAGAAGTTCAACGGATTCGCCGCCAACGAGGTTGACCTCATCCGGTCAACATGCTTGACTATGGGCTCAACACGTTCACCCAAGGAGACCTCTATGCAACGAACGATTGGCTATCTGGCATTAGCACTTATATTGACGGGACTCAGCGGCTGCAGCTATCTCTTCTATCCCCGAGCAGGCGACTATGCGATGCAAGCGAAAGGTGCGAGCGGAGTCGAGACGATGATCAACCTCACGACGATGATGGAGACAACGGCAAGCAAGGCCAAGGGCGGGAAAGGCGTCGATACCGCCTTCGATGATTTGCACAATCAGCTCCATGCTCTCAATGATGCGTTCTGCGGTGTGACGGACGCGCAGGCCAAGACGCCGGCTTACGACTTGGCCGTAACGCATAAGAAGGAGTTGATGGCCATCTTCAAACGGCTGTGGAAATTCAAGGACGATCAACCCCAACGCGACCTGCATCTTGATCTCCTTTCCGCTGAGTTGAAGGAATTGCGCGAGACGCTGCAGACAATCAAGTAACCCCCAACAAGGGAAAGCACCGATGCCGAGATCGAAGAAGGCTATTTCACCGCAACCTGCCACTGGTTCTGTGGCGCTACTGATCGGCACGCGGAAGGGAGCGTTCGTACTGCATGGCGATCACACCCGCCGCACGTGGAAACTGTCCGCACCGCTCTTTCTGGGGCACATCGTGCATCATCTGGTATTAGATCCGCGCGACCGACGCACAATGCTCATGGCCGCACGCACCGGCCACTTGGGACCGACGGTCTTTCGCTCGATCGACCTGGGTAAAACCTGGAAAGAAGCGAAGACTCCGCCGGCCTTTCCGAAAGCGCCGGAAGGCCAGAAAGGCCGAGTAGTGGATCACGTGTTCTGGCTCACGTCGGGACATCCCAGTGAGCCGGGCTTGTGGTACGCCGGCACCTCGCCACAGGGTCTCTTCCGCTCCAACGATGGCGGCGTCACGTGGGAACCGTGTTCGTACATCAACGACGATCCGCAGTACCGCGAGTGGATGGGCAGCGTGCAGGACGGCACGCCGGATGGACCGAAATTACACTCGATCCTCATCGACCCACGCGATCCCGCCCACCTCTACTTTGCCATGTCCGGAGGTGGGGTGCACGAATCAGTCGACGGCGGTCGAACATGGATATCCCTCGTGCAAGGGCTCGATGTGGTCGAGGGATTCGACTCAGCCGATATCACCGTTCACGACCCCCATTGCGTACGGCTCTGTCCGAGCAAGCCGGACCGGTTGTATCAACAGAATCACTGCGGCATCTACCGGATGGAACGCGCTGAGGGCCGATGGGTCCGCATCGGCAACAATATGCCGAAGCAGGTCGGTGATATCGGTTTTCCGATGGTGCTGCATCCGCGCGATCCCGATACGGCCTGGGTGTTCCCAATGGACGGCTCAACTGTGTGGCCGCGTGTAAGCCCGGACGGAAAACCGGCCGCGTACGTCACGAAGAATGCCGGCAAGAATTGGACGAGACAGGACAAGGGCTTCCCGCGATCGAATGCCTGGTGGACGGTCAAGCGCCAGGCAATGACGGCGGATGCGCATGAACCAGCCGGCCTCTACCTCGGCACGACCAGTGGTGAGATCTGGGCAAGTCGAACAGGCGGCACAAGTTGGACTTGCCTGGCCCGGCACCTTCCTGAAATTTACTCGGTGGAACCAGCGGAGCTCTGACCGTGACAGTCCACATCCCCACTGCGCTTCGTTCTTACACCAAACAGAAGAGCGCAGTAGAGGCCGAAGGCCAGACCCTGGCTGAAGTGTTATCAGCCTTAGATCGGCGCTACCCTGGTCTTCGTTTCCGCATTATCACGGAGCAGGACACGATTCGACGGCACATCAGAATATTCGTCAATGAAGAACAGGCGCGAAATCTGTCTGTGGCGCTTCGACCAGACAATCAGATTCACATCGTCTGCGCACTGAGCGGTGGCTGACGTTTCGTCGACATTCATCCCGACATCATGCGGAAAGGAATGACATGACCCAGCAATCTTTTCAGCAGATCATCGAAGGACAACGGCAGGATTGGAACCGGGTCGCCGGGGGCTGGGAGAAGTGGGATCGTTTTTTCGACGAGCAGATAGCGTTTCTAAATCACAGGCTTGTGGCCGATGCGCGGCTGCGGGCGGGCATGCGCGTGCTCGATCTTGGATCGGGCACTGGCTATCCCGCCCTACTCGGCGCACAAACCGTTGGACCGAGTGGAAGCGTGATCGGGCTGGATCTCGCCGAACAGATGCTCGCCGTCGCGCGACGCAAGTCCACAGCGCTGGGCCTCGCGAACGTGACGTTCCGCACAGGCGACGTGACCGCGCTTCCATTTGAGGCTGACTCGTCCGATGCAGTGACCAGCCGCTTCTGCTTGATGTTTCTGCCTGAGATTTCGAAGGTCACCGCTGAAATCGCACGCGTATTGAAGCCCGGCGGCTGGGTCGCGACCGCCGTTTGGTCTGCGCCAGAGAAAAATCCCTCGATTGGCCTCTCGATGGAGGCGATTAAGAAGGTGGTCGAACTGCCGCCACCAGACCCCACCGCACCCGGCATCTTTCGTCTGGCGAAGCCGGGAGATCTCGCCGGAATGTTGCAACAGGCCGGATTGGTCGATGTGACAGACCAGGAATTTCTCGCCGAATGGTCGTATGCGTCAGCCGATGAGTACTACACGAGCCTCACGGAAATCGCGGCACCGATACAGAATCTCATGGCAAAACTCTCGGCAACCCAGATTCAAGAGGTGAGGCGCCTCATCATCGAGGCTGCGACCCAATACCAGCATGGCGGCCGAATCACCTTTCCCCTCGCCGTCCGCATGGTCACAGTGCGCAAACCACGTTGACCAACTCCCATGGCTCCGAAGCATGACGGGTTCAGAGATTTCGTGCTGGATCAACTCAGGGGGCTACCAAGCCTGACTTACCGCGCCATGTTCGGCGGATATGGACTGTACTGTGGTAGGGTGTTCTTCGGCATCGTCCATAAGGGCCGGCTCTATTTCATGACGAATGCGACCACAGCGCCACGATATCGCGAGCGCGAGATGAAACCATTCAGACCCAACGCCAAGCAAACCCTCAACACCTATTATGAAGTCCCGGTGGATGTCCTGGAAGACGCGGGAGAACTGACGACATGGGCTCAACAGGCCAGCAACCTTTAATAACTTTGGCGTTGAACAGGTCAGACCACTTGCCAATCCGACGCCTGCTTTTTATCGGACTATTCGGTTGTGTATTTTCTTTTCCTGTGTGGGCCGAAACGCCGCCTCTGCCTTCGAGTGTATGGCAGAGCGTGCCCGATCAAGCACCGGCCCCACGAAAGCCCTGGGTCCTCCGCGACCGGGCCATCGCATTGAACCCCCAGTCGCTTCATACTTTGCAAGATGCTGCCGCCAGGCCACATCCCCCCGTCGCCATCGAACTCTTCGATGGCACCAGGTATGAATTGGATATCATCTCCACCATCTCCCGGATCAACGACTCTGCCGTCATACGCGGGCTCCTCAAAAACACCCCTCACGGGGACTTTACTTTTTTCATCAACGGCAGTGTGATGGCGGCCACCATCCACGTTGGCGAGCGCCTCTTCACAATCGAACATGTGTCCAACGGCCACCACCGCCTGCTGGAACTGAATCCCGCAACAGTCCCTCTAGACTAGTCTCCGTCCATGGCTAAGCCCGTAGAGTTTGGCCTTTCGCTGTGCCACAATTAAAAAGATATGCCTTTATCCCTCTGGACTCTCGGCCATTCGACGAGACCGATCGATGAATTTATCGGCTTGTTGCGCGCCCATCAGATCAGTCATCTCGTCGATGTTCGCACCGTTCCTCGATCCCGCTACAATCCGCAGTTCAATACGGATACGCTCACGAAATCGTTGGGCGATGCCGATCTCCGGTATCGCCACCTGCCGGAGTTGGGCGGTTTACGAAAACCGAAGAAGGATTCCTTAAACGACGGATGGCACAATGCCAGTTTTCGCGGGTACGCCGACTATATGCAGACGGACGAATTCTTGAAAGCATTAGAAGAACTGATGGCTGATAGCCGATTGCAGCCGACCGCCATCATGTGCGCGGAAGCGGTGCCGTGGCGCTGCCATCGATCATTGATTGCCGATGCTCTGGTAATCCGTGGCTGGGACATCCGGCATATCATGTCTTCTGAAAAAGCCACCCAACACATCCTCACGTCATTTGCCCATTTTGAGAAGGACGCGCTGACCTATCCAAAACCGACCAATCCCCCTTCGTTGTTCTAGCAGGATGCTGAAAAAATCCGCCAGCCTGGCTTGTTCATGTGGTCTGTTCGGTCTGTCTAGTCTCTCTGGTTCATCTGGTTGATCTGGTTAGTCTGGTTCAACCAAATAAACGAGATAGACCAGACAGGCCAGACAACTAGTCAGACCGGGCTTGCCCCGCCCGTGCGGACCTTCGAAGTGCTTGTGTGCCACATACTTTTTGTAGCCTTCTAACTGAATGCAACGATGTACCCATTCCTGGCCGATCTAGTCCTGGTTGTTCACCTGGCGTTCGTGGTCTTCGTCCTGTGCGGCGGGCTGCTTGTGCTGAGGTGGCGATGGATCGCATGGCTGCATCTGCCGGCGGCTCTGTGGGGCGCAGTCGTCGAATTCACCGGCTGGATCTGCCCACTCACACCGCTAGAGAATTGGTTGCGCGCGCAGGGTGGCGAAGCCACCTACGCAGGAGGCTTCATTGTCCGGTATCTACAGTCCATCCTATACCCAGACGCTTTAACCCCTGACATTCAAGCTGTGCTCGGCGTACTCGTATTGGTGGTTAATCTGGTGATCTATGGATGGCTATGGCAGGCAGGGCGGAAAATCTGAGCCCGGACACGAGAGCGGATGTCATTGGAGATTCTTCGCTCTGCTCATCGAAGAAAATGGGTAGCAATAAGCCCGCACCTCCTTTCTCGTGTGGCATATTCTGAACCCACAGCGCAATATGCCGACAGGCCTACCCACTATTCAACAGTCCTCCCAACCAGCTTCTTCTCTCTGTAAGCCAGCTTACAGAAGCCCCATGCCTCTCGCTGTATTCTGGTATCGAGGTATCCACCTATCTACAAGAACACGATTGACCTTGAATAGGAGGGGTTGATACATAGACGCATGTCGATAGGTACCTTCAATGGTGAGGACTCTATGCCAATAGATGAGATTACCAAAAAGGTCAGCGATCGCTATGCTCGGGCTGCATCAACGGGCGAGCAGATGTGTTGTCCAACCAGTTATGACATGGCCGATCTCCAGTCCTTCATCCCGGAAGAAGTCCTCAAGATTTCGTATGGTTGTGGGACGCCAGCCGGGTTAAAGACCGTCTCTCCGGGGGAAACTGTGCTGGATATCGGTTCAGGTGGCGGCATCGATTGTTTCGAAGCGTCCCGGCTCGTCGGGCCTTCCGGACATGTCATTGGGATCGACATGACTGACAAGATGCTGGCCATCGCCCGGAAGCATGCCCCCATCGTCGCAGCCAATCTTGGCTATCCGACTTCCAATGTCGAGTTCCGCAAAGGTATGGCGGACGCGATGCCGGTGAACGACGGCGCTGTCGATCTGATCATTTCCAATTGTGTGATCAACCTGGCACCGGATAAACGGAAGGTCTTTAGGGAAATGTTTCGCGTCGCCAAACAGGGCGGACGATTTACGATCTCCGATATCGTGGCCGATCAGCCCGTTCCGCAGTATTTGGTGCATGACGCTGAAAAGTGGGGCGACTGCCTCTCCGGGGCGCTGACGCTCACCGACTATATCGCAGGGATGGTGGGAGCCGGTTTCCTGGGCATTCATCTGCTCAAGTCCTCGCCCTGGCAGGTAATCGATGGCATCCACTTCTTCTCCGTCACATTGACGGGATATAAACTTCCCACCGGCGCGCCTGTGTCGGCCGTTCGTTACGCCACACTCCGAGGGCCGTTCAGCCGAGTGGTCGATGAACTGGGCACGACCTATCTCCGAGGCATTCCCCAGCCAATCACGCCGGACACTGTGTGCCTCTTGAGCCAGACTCCGTTGGCTTCTCACTTTATCCTGTCCTCCGGCCCCCTGTGGTTGGATCGAGCCGATGACCGATGGACCGCGGTCTATCCGGCAGATGCCCCCTGCCTCTGGCAAGGGCATTTCGCTATGCTCGCCGGACCCTTCGTCGAAGCCGCCGATGACGATCACCATGTGTATCGCCGGAGTGAACCGTTGGAGATCTGTTCGAAGACGCTAACCGTATTGGAAGCTGACGGCTACGCTCCTCATTTCGCAATCATCAATCGCGCGGGCCATAACGTCAGCGGTGATGCCGTTACCTGCGCCCCCACTGGGAGCTGCTGCTGATGCTGGGTGCCGCTGAGCCATCCACACGATCTCGGCGGTCGGCCCCGAAACGGGCCACGGCATTGTGAGAAAGAATCCTATGACGCTGACCCTGCTGGGACAAGAGAACCCCCTCGCCTCCCCGACGGAGCAATTGAAGATGCTCGGGAGGACCACGAGTTGCCTCCCCTTCGAGACACAACTCGATCACATCGGCCTGCTCCCGCTTCGCGCCACCGGGATTACCGTCTTTCAGATCAATGTCGGCAAGCTCTGCAATCAGACATGCAGACATTGTCACGTCGATGCGGGACCCGACCGGATCGAACGCATGTCCCTCGAAACCGCGGAGCAGTGCATCCAGGCCCTCGCTAAGACCGATATTCCTACGGTCGATATCACGGGTGGGGCACCGGAAGTCAACCCCAATTTTCGCTGGCTGGTTGAACAGAGCCGGGCACTCGGTCGCCACGTGATGGATCGATGTAACTTGTCTGTCTTGCTCCTCCCGTCCCAAGCGGACTTGGCAGAGTTCCTCGCCGGGCATCGTGTGGAAATCGTCGCATCGCTGCCCTATTACCACGCCAGTCAGACCGATGCGCAGCGAGGCGAGGGCGTGTTTGAGAAATCGATCCAGGCGCTTCGCCTCCTCAATCGACTCGGCTACGGCCAGCCTGGCAGCGGATTGTCGTTGAATCTCGTCTGCAATCCGGTAGGAGCCTTTCTCCCGCCGAAGCAAGAGGCGATCGAAGCGCAGTTTCGAACAGAACTCCAGGCTCGCCATGGCGTCGAGTTCAACCATCTCTATACGATCACCAACATGCCGATCAGCCGGTTTCTTGACTTTCTCCTGGAGAGCGGCAACTACGAGCAATATATGGAGCGATTGGCCAATGCATTTAACCCGACTGCCGCGGCAGGCGTCATGTGCCGCTACACGATCTCAGTGAGCTGGGATGGCACCCTCTACGACTGCGACTTCAACCAGATGCTCGATCTGCCGGTGGATCATGGTGCGCCCGCTCATATCCGAGACTTTGATCCCGTTCAACTCAATCAGCGCCAGATCACGACACGCAACCATTGCTACGGCTGTACCGCCGGGGCCGGTTCGTCTTGTGGTGGATCCGTCACCTAAGACAAGCTGACGGTAACAAGCTCAGAGGGACGCGGTGGAACTCCCCTTCCTTGCCTTTCTCCTAGTCCTCGCCTTGTCCTATGCCAACGGCACTAATGACGTGTCGAAAGCGGTCGCCACGCTTGTGGGAAGCGGCGTCACAAATTACCGGGCAGCTATCCTCTGGGGAACCATCTGGACCATCGTCGGCGCAGGAGCCTCCGCATTCGTCGCAAGTGCAATGGTCAAGACTTTCAGCCATGGCCTCCTCCAGACCGGCACGAACGTTCAACCTGCCGTCACCTGGGCCGTCTTGATCGGAGCAATGGCATGGGTATTCCTTGCCTCGCGCACCGGCCTCCCGGTCTCGACAACTCACGCACTCACCGGAGCAATCGTAGGAACCGGCTTGGTCGCGTTCTCAGGAGACGGGTTGATCTGGCCCGCTATTGGAAAGAAGATCGCTCTTCCTTTGTTACTCAGTCCGTTCCTCGCCTTCACCATCTCTCTGCTCATCCATCCAGCCGTTTGTACGCTCGCAAAGAAATGGGAAGGGACCTGCTTGTGCGTGATGCCCGCTTCTCGTGCATTAGTCACCATTGACGAACGTGGTGGAACCAGAACCCTATTCCAAGGCACCAGCTTCGGACAGCCAGTGATCGCGGTGCCGTCTCAATGCGATCGAGCAGGTTTATCGGGGTTGGTGGTGGGACTCGATACGATCCACTGGGTCTCCAGTGGCCTTGCGTCGTTTGCCCGGGGCACGAACGACGCGCCGAAGATCGTAGCCATGCTTCTGCTCGGCGGTGCGACCACCGCATGGCCCAGTACCTCGTCTCAGCTTGCCGCCTTCGGAGGGGTCGCCCTGGCGATGGGACTGGGCAGTTACTTCGGAGGGCTGCGGGTCACTGAAGTGCTCGCCGAAAAAGTCACGCGCATGGACCATAGCGATGGGTTATCCGCAAACCTGACCACCTCTTTACTTGTACTGGTCTCGGGAACACTGGGGCTTCCCGTCTCGACGACCCACGTCAGCAGTTCGGCCATTATCGGAATCGGCTTTCTCAAAGGCTTGAACAGCGTGCGCTGGACGACGGTTCGCGACATGGTCCTGGCCTGGGTGGTGACGCTGCCAGCATCGGCGCTCATCGCTTGTATCGCGCACCTCATCCTCACCAGAGTTCTCTAGCAGGATGCTGAAAAGTCCGCCAGCCTGTCTTGTTATTTTGGTCTGTTCGGTCTGTCTGGTTCATCTGGTTGCTCTGGTCTATCCGGTCCAAACAAAATAAATGAGATTGATCAAACAGACGAGAGAGACCAGACAGACCGGGCTTACCCCGGACGTGCAGACCATCGAAGTTCTGCGTACTGAAATGGTTTTTCCACAGCCTACTGGCAGGGGCTCATCGTTGTTGGGAAAACAGCCACGATGAGATCGATCCAAATCTGTCGCTCGCAAATGACTAGAGTAACGCTGGCAAGGTGGACCCATGCCGGAACTGAGTCCAGGAACTCGCGAATGGAGGACGCAATCTCGTCGCGTACTCGCCGAAATACTTGACGCCGTTGTTCGACGGACTCTGTGACGGCTACCGGGTCGTCGAAACTCCAATGGATGAATCGAACGGCTCCGAACCAATAGGGCAACTCTCTTTGGCGTGACCGCACACCGTGATCACATAGTCGATGGGCTGCACTGCATACTCCGCAGCGTGCTTAGATCCGGAAGATTATCTTGGTTGCGTATGCTTCCGACGGTCTGCTAAGGTGACCAAGATAGATTTTTCGCAATTATTTATCTACGGACGAATACCTCACATGGTCTGGGACCCCAAAGAAGATCCTTGGAGTAAGAAGCGCGACCCGCTTGAGGATGCCCTCAGGCAGGCCCAATCCCAATTCAAGAATCTGATGCCCTCATTCAAGAATCTGATGCCCTCAAGCGGTTTCAGAAACATCGCGTTAGCAGGGCTGCTCATCTTTCTCGCCTGGCAGAGCGCCTTTATCGTCGCCCCGGATGAGGAGGGCGTCGTCAAGCGATTCGGCGTCCCTGTCCGAACCGTGGCGCCTGGTCCTCATATGAAAATCCCTCTCATTGAATCGGTCCTACAGCCGAAAGTCCAAAAACTCCACCGTATCGAGGTGGGCTTCCGCACAGATCGGCAAGGCCGCCAGCAAATGCTGGCGCAAGAAGCCCTGATGCTCACCGGCGACATGAACATCCTGGCCATCGAATTCATCGTGCAATACAAGATTAAAGACTCTGCGAACTATCTCTTTAACGTCGCAGAAATCGATGAGACGATCGGCAAAGCTGCCGAGGCCTCAATGCGGGAAGTGGTCGGCAAGGGCAAGATCGACGAGGCGTTGACGACCGGCAAAGCCCAGATCCAGCAGGATACCCAGGTACTCCTGCAATCCCTTCTCGACCAATATCAGGGCGGCGTCCAGATCGCAGCCATCCAACTCCAGGATGTCAGTCCTCCCGAGGCCGTGGCGGCTGCGTTCAAAGATGTGACGAATGCCAAGGAAGATCGAGAGAAACTGATCAACCAGTCTCAGAGCTATCGCAACGACATTCTCCCCAAAGCCCAAGGCGAAGCCGCTCAGGTGGTGAACCAGGCCAAGGGCAACGCCCAGGCGCGACTGAATCGCGCCCAAGGTGAGGCCAACCGTTTTCTGGCGACTTTAAAAGAATACAATCAAGCCAAAGACATCATCAGCAAGCGAATCTATATCGAAACAATGGAAGAGATCCTCCCGAACGTCGAGAAAATCATCATTGATGGCAAGGCAGCCGATCGTGTGCTTCCTTACCTTCCGCTCGAGCGTCTCAAACCCAGGACCGGCACCACCGTTGAGGACCAGACACCATGACCAAGCAGGGGTTCATCATTGCACTGTTGGTTGTCGTCATTGGGTTGTTTCTCCTGGGGGCCTCACCGCTCTTCACCGTGGACATCACCCAGAATGCGATCGTGGTCCAACTCGGGAAGCCTGTCCGCAATATCACGGAGCCGGGACTCTATGTGAAACTGCCGTTTATTCAAGAGGTCACCTACTTCGATAAGCGCCTGCTGGACTACGACTCAGATGCGCAAGATGTCATCACACAAGACAAGAAGACCCTCCTTCTTGACAACTACGCCAAATGGCGAATTGTCGACCCTCTCAAGGTCTATCAGAACTTTCAAACCCAACGGGGAGCGCGGCAACGGCTGAACGACATTATCTATTCTGAACTCCGGGTTGAACTCGGGCGCCATGACCTTCTGGAAATCGTCGCGGATCATCGCGCCGATCTCATGAAAATCGTGACCCAGCGGTCGCATGAGAAGGCGTCCGCGTATGGGATTGAGATTCAGGACGTGCGAATCAAACGCGCCGACCTCCCTGAGCAGAATGAGAAGGCCGTGTTCGCCCGAATGCAAGCTGAGCGGGAACGACAGGCGAAGCAATACCGTGCGGAAGGCGCTGAGGAAGCGCAAAAAATCCGTTCAGAGGCGGAAAAGGATCGCGAGATTATTCTGGCTCAGGCGTATAAGGAATCAGAGGAACTTCGTGGTGCGGGAGATGCGAAAGCCTTTAGGGTCTATGCTGACGCCTACCGGCAGGATCCTCAATTTTTTGAATTTACTCGCACGATGGACGCCTACAAGAAAACCTTCAAAGATAAGTCCACTCTGGTGGTGGGTCCTGACACAGAATTTTTCCGCTATCTTAAGAAGCGCTAGCCTTCAGGACAGCCCCACGATCTCTCCCGTGCCTGGATCGATTCCAATGCGTTCCCCCGCCGGCTTCTTGGGCAACCCCGGCATGAGTTGAATGCCTGAACAGACCGCCGTGAGAAACCCAGCCCCTGCGAGCATGCGCACCTCCTTGATCGGCAACGTAAACCCGAATGGGCGCCCCTTCAACGCCGGATCGTGCGACAGCGATAACGGCGTCTTCGCCATGCAGATGGGCAACCGATCAAGTCCATGCTGCTGCGCCAACTCGATGTGTCGTTCGGCTTCTGCGTCGAACGACACGGCGGAGGCCCCATACATTTGCGTGGCAATGGTCTGAATTTTCTTCTTGATCGGCCAGGTGACGTCATATAAATGCCTGAACGTAGACCTTTCCTCTGTGGCTCTGACCACCACTTTCGCTAACGCTTCAGCCCCTTTGCCGCCATCAGCCCAATGGGTTGAGACCGCGGCATCCACCGCGCCAACCTCTCGGGACCGCTCTCGAACCCATTCCAGCTCAGCCACCGGATCATCAACGAACGCATTGACCGCGACCACCACAGGCACCCCATGGGCTTTTACGTTCGCAATGTGCTGTTCCAAGTTCACAAAGCCTTTTACCAATGCCTCCTGATTAGGCCCGATAAGCCCTGCCGGAAGCGGGGCTCCAGCCTTGACCACACCCCCACCACCGTGGACTTTGAGTGCGCGAAGCGTAGCCACCACCACAGCCGCCGCAGGCTTGAATCCGGAAAGGCGGCACTTGATGTTGAAAAATTTCTCCGCTCCAAGATCACTCCCGAATCCAGCCTCCGTGACGACATAGTCCGCACAACGCAATGCGATGGCATCCGAAATAATTGAACAATTCCCGTGGGCAATATTACCGAACGGACCCGTATGCACGAACGCCGCAGTTCCCTCCAGCGTCTGAACCAAGTTCGGTAACAACGCTTCTCTAAGCAAGACTGCCATGGATCCGGCACATCCAAACTCTTCTGCCCGCACTGGCTTACCATCCATTGTAAACCCAACGATGATCTGTCCGAGCCTGTGTCGCAGATCGGCTTGACTCGATGCCAAAGCGAGCATCGCCATGACTTCGGAAGCTTCCGTAATCACAAACTGGCCCGTGCGACCCTCAGTCCCCTCTCCCAGCGAGATCTTCCGTAACGCCCGATCGCTGACTCCCAATGTCCGTGGCCAGGTGATCCGATTCTGATCCACCTGAAGCGTATTCCCATGAAACAGGTGATTATCAACAAATGCTGACAAGAGATTATGACTGGCAGATACAGCGTGAGCGTCGCCTGTCAGATGGATGTTGATCTCTTCCATCGGAAGGACTTGCGCCCGTCCTCCCCCTGTTCCGCCGCCTTTGATCCCAAACACCGGCCCCAACGAAGGCTGCCGAAGTGTGACAGCCGTTCGATGGCCGAGACGAGAAAGGCCCATGGCAAGCCCGATGGAAGTTGTCGTCTTGCCTTCCCCGAGCGGGGTCGGATTAATGGCGGTCACGAGTACGTACCTGCCGAGGGGTGCAGCATGAAGCCGCTCAAGTACGTCAAGCGAAACCTTCGCCTTTAGCTTTCCGTAGGGAAGCAACTCGCTGGCTTGAATGCCAAGCTGATTAGCGACATCCTGAATTGGACGCGCCTTCACTGATCGGTTGATCTCAATATCTGTCATGGGTAAGTACCGACATGATCTCTACCGCCGAACTGGCGTGGCAGTATAGCATAGAAGTTGAGCGGATTCGGTGGGCGCTATTCGATGGGAGAGGTGAGTTCGATGTGGCCCGTCATGAACCGAGTCGGTTGATGAAGAAGCCGGTGAGCGAAGAGGGAAGCCTAACGAGCTATTCGAGGATGTATTTTACCGGGTCAAGCGCCTGGCCATGAACCTTGACCATGTAGTGCAAGTGGGGTCCGGTGGCTAACCCGGTGCTACCGACTAAGCCAACGACTTCTCCACGCTTCACGCGCTGCCCCTCTTTGACTAATGCCTTGGCTAGATGGCCATAGAGAGTTTCAATACCGAATCCATGGTCAATTTTCACGAGATTTCCCAACTTAGAGTCGAACCCGACTGTTGTGACTCGTCCTTGAGCCGGAGCCTGCACTGGCGCATTGGCAGCAGATCCAATATCCAGGCCGTCATGCCAAGCGGGCTTTTCTGTGAATGGGGAAACCCTTGGCCCGAACCCAGAGGTCACCCACCCTTTCACCGGCCAAATGGATGGGGTTGCTGCCCATCGAGAAGATTTCTGTTCGGCAGCCAAGGACAACTCTTGAAGCGATTGTTCCTGGATCGCAGCTTCTTTCGACAGCCAATCTATATCATCCTTGATCGAGGCATTCATCTCCTGCTCGGTGAGATCGCTCGAACCGACAGATGGGTTCGTTTGGCCCCCCAGAGCACTCTGGCTAGTTTCCCCTGAACCAACGTACTGAACCCCAGCGTCACTCTTGGAGATCTTCTCAGAAGCAGGAAGAGTATGGCCATCTGGAATGGGAGCATCCACACCACCTCGACCATTAGCCGTATCCCCTATTTTCGGGGTCTCGATCCCCAACATGACACGAAGTCGCTGATTGACCTCCTTCATGCTCGTTAAACGCTTCTTCAGATCGTCGACAGCGCTAGAAAAGGCTCCTGTCTGTTCTCGTGCACTCATGGCTTCTGCACGGAACGATGAGAGTTCCCAGACTTCGCCGGTTCGAATCACGTAGTGCGAGATGACAAGAATGTCGACCAGGACAAAAATAGCTCCTACAATCAATAGTTTACTGACAAGTTTTCGAGAGAAGCTAAACCGCAGCGGCTTGGCTGTTGAGCCCCGAAAGATTACGACGGTATAGGCATCGCTGTTTTCTGCGCCGTTCATTTGTCCCATGACCCTTCACCCCCTGCTGAATGGGCTGCTCCGCTTCCTAAGAAGTCCTCTATAAGTCTACCTAGTCTAGGTTGCTTCAGTCAACCCCTCTCGTTGGTGATGAAAAAACACCCCTCACAACTATTAGCGGTGGGTCTCACTACGCACCCACCCAATATATCGATCAAGGCCTTCCTTAACCGGCAACGCGATGATTTCAGGAGTCTCATATGCATGCATCGCCTTAATCGCTTTTTCGAGCGCACGATACCGAGGTTTGGTGGATTTCAATATGAGGAGCACTTCCTGTGCTTTGACAACTTTTCCCTTCCAACGATATATCGATTGAATTCCCGGGATGATATTCGCACAGGCAGCCAGCTTCGCATTCACCATTCCTTCGCCAATCATTACCGCTTCTTCCTGATTTTTCACCGTAACCAAGATAACAAGGACCTGCTCCGCTGATTTCTTCATAAGGGCGCGACCAATTATAGATAACCTTTCCGCCCTACAATGGTCCCTGCCATTCTCTTTTAATAGAGCAATCAAGCAATTTCTGGGCCTACTACGTATATGAAGCCATTATTATCACAATTTATCAATATATTATGATCTTGCGCTTATCAATCTAACCCTTGCCAGTTCTTTTCCATGCCTAAGACTGAGTTGCTATAAACACATCAAGACAAGGTCTTGACAAAAATGTACAATTTTTGTCTTTCGCCTCTCAACACAGAAAAAATGATGCGACCTCATCAGTTGACTACTCTCTATCTCCGAAAAGGCCAGGCCGGGGGGCCATCAGGCTCATTGACAGGCTTTTCTCCCTTCACATAGTATTATGATGTCCGAAAGCAAGGAGGTCACTCAATGAACTATGCCATTTCCCCGAAAGAACTGAAAACGAACCTTGATAAAGGCGACAAATTAGTACTGGTTGATGTGAGGGAGGAATGGGAGTATTCCCTTGCGAAACTGGATGGCTCAATCCTAATTCCCCTCGGAACACTCCCTCAATCGCTCGCTCGGTTAAACCGCAACTCGGAGATCATTGCCATCTGCCACCATGGCATGAGAAGCGCCGATGCAACGAATTTCCTGCTTCAACAAGGATTCACGAACGTGAAGAATTTGGTGGGGGGAATCGACGCCTGGTCGACCCAGGTGGATGGAACCGTCCCTCGATATTAACCCAGCCCCACCAAGGCCCGAGGCACATGTGCTCTACCCCCGCTGCCCTGAACGGCACAGTCGATTCTAGCTCATGCGCTCGCGGAAATAATCGACGGTGCGCTTGAGCCCTTCGCTGAGTTCTGTTTTTGGCTCCCAGGACAATTCTTGACGGAGCTTGCTCGAATCAATCACGCTCCGTGCCTGTTCTCCATTTTTGGCGGGTCCATGAACTTCCTTGCATGTCGAATTCGTGTGGGTTAATAAAATCCTGAGCAAATCGTTGATTGAGGTTTCTTCCCCTGTTCCAACATTATACGTCCCTTGCGTTTCCTGACCCATCACCGCAAGGTTTGCATCAACGACATCTTCGACATAGACGAAGTCTCGCGTTTGCCGCCCATTCCCATTGACAATCGCTTGCTCGTTATTCAGCAGCTTCTGAATAAAGATCGCGACCACGCCGGCCTCTCCATCAGGATCCTGACGTGGACCATAGACATTGGCATAGCGCAGGCTCACCATTTGAAGCCCGCTCACTCGCTGATAGTAGGATAGATACTGTTCCCCGCACAGCTTGCTGATGCCATAAGGCGACAGAGGCCGCGTGACATGGGACTCGGGAGCAGGGTAGATCTCCTGCTCGCCGTAGATGGCCCCCCCGGAAGAAGAAAACACCACCTTCCGTACACCGTGCCTGACCGCTTGCTGCAGCACGTTCAGCATTCCAAGGACATTCACCTGGGCATCGAAGATTGGATCTTCCACAGATTTACGGACATCCATCTGTGCAGCAAGATGCATGACAATATTGGGGCGTTCGTTGCGAAACACCCGTTCAAGCCGCCAACTCTGAATATCTAACTTGCAGAAACGAGCGGCGCGATTGAGGTTTCGCCGCTTCCCCGTGGACAGATTGTCCACAACAACAACCTCATGCCCTTCCTGGACGAGACGATCGACCAAATGCGACCCGACAAAACCGGCACCTCCGGTCACGAGTACCTTCATGCATGCCCCCATCGCCTATGAGTCCGTGCCATCATCTGTCCACCGCCTACCCGATCAGGTTGTTATCTCGCGTGCAAAACCAACAAGAATCTCCCGATTCCCTTTTCGCCCTATCACG
>JAENWB010000216.1:0-5885 GCA_016650275.1 Nitrospiraceae bacterium
CCACTGCGACTTGTCGCACCGCGCCCGCTGGAGGAAGCGATCAGCACGGCTGGTGGAGTTCCATTCGAAGCGCTCGACGAACGGTTGATGGTCCGCCGGTTGCCGGGACTGTTCTGTGCCGGTGAGATGTTGGATTGGGAGACACCGACCGGAGGCTAACTTCTGAGTGCCTGTTTCGCCACGGGGCGAGCAGCGGGCGCCGGGGCGGCTGCCTGGCTCAAAGAGAGTGGAAGGCGTGAGGCGTGAAATGTGAACGATGCGCGACTAGCGGGAAAGGCGGGACTGGCGAGGCGGGTGAAGACGTTCTGGGTTTTGAGTTCTGAGTTCTGAGTGAGAGGTGGACAGGGAAGGACGGGACGGACGAGGGTTCGAAGTTCCCGGAACTCAGAACTTCGTCGCGCGCCTGTCTCGCTCGGCTTATGGAGGGGTGGCGACCAGCCCGTTGACGGCTCCGATGGATCGGTATTTCTGGTCGCGTAGAGTCAGCAACTGAGGGAGGGAGAGGTCGTTGAGCTGGGCGAGTTGGTTGCTGAGGGATTTGGCAACTCGTTCGGTGATGGCAGGGACGTCCCGATGGGCGCCGCCGAGCGGTTCTGGAATCACTTCATCGACGATATGGAGGTCGACCAGGTCTTTCGCCGTCATTTTTAAGGCGGCAGCGGCATCGGGAACTTTTGCCGGATCGTCCCACAGGATGGCGGCGCAGCCTTCCGGCGAAATCACCGAATAGACACCATGCTCCAGCATGAGGACGCGATCTGAGACGCCTAATGCGAGTGCTCCCCCGCTACCGCCTTCACCGATGACGATGGAAATAATCGGGACAGCGAGCCGGGACATCACAAAAAGATTGCGGGCAATGGCTTCAGCCTGGCCGCGCTCCTCCGCGCCGATGCCGGGATAGGCGCCCGGCGTATCGATAAAGGTGACGATCGGACGTCCAAACTTCTCGGCCATCCTCATGAGGCGTAGAGCTTTTCGATAGCCTTCGGGGTTCGGCATCCCAAAGTTCCGTTGCATCCGTTCTTTGAGGGTTTTCCCTTTTTGATGGCCAATGATCATGATCGACCGGTCGTTGAATCTCGCGAAGCCTCCGACGATGGCACGATCGTCGCCAAACGAGCGGTCCCCATGGAATTCAAGAAAGTCCCTGAATAGATAACTAATGTAATCGAGGGTGCTGGGTCGTTGGGGATGCCGGGCGAGTTGCGTTCGCTGCCAGGGAGTCAGTTTGCTATACAGCGTATGTTCGACCTGGGCCAGCTTCATCCGCAGCTTGCGGATCTCGTCCTGGGGGGTCGATTTCCCGGCAGGAGCAGCCGCGAGTTTTTCGATCTTTTCTTCGATCTCGCGGATCGGCTTTTCAAACTCGAGGTAGTCGCGCATAGGGCGTCTGCAGGCTACATGTCGTGGTTTGTCTGGTTTATTTGGCTTGTTTTGGTTATCTGGTTTCTCTGGTTTTTTTGGTTGAACGAAACCAACCAGATGAACCAAATCAATTTGATCAACAAAACAAACCAGAGCAACCAAACAGACCTAATAAACCAGACAAATTGAGTGGTCAGGATAGCAGAAAAATGGCCCCTTTGCCTAGCACTTCTTCAACATCTGCGACAAAACCTTCGCTGGGGGTGATAGTCAGGTGAGGGAGGGGGGCTGTCTCGGCTTCCAGCTCTGAATCCATTCGCAAAGTGAGAGACACCGTCGTGCTTCCCGGATGTCGCTGAAAGACCTCGCGGAGACGCGGTAACTGTCCCGTCACGTCGGGATGATCCGTCAGCCGAATGCGGACCCTCTTGATCGTCTGCGCTTGGACCTCGGCCAGCGGCTCAATCTTGCTCCCTCGAATCTTCGTGCCTTTATCTCCACGGTCCACCGTGCCCGTGATGCGCACGAGGCGTTCCGGCACTATGAGGTCGGCGGCATTTTTGTAGAGATCAGGAAAGACAATTATTTCCACCACGCCCTGGAGATCTTCCAGTGTGAGATAGGCCATCCGATCGCCCTTCTTGGTCAGCATGCTTTTGACGGTCGTAATGATTCCACAGAGTTTCACTTCCCGACCGTCCGACAATTCTGGAAGGCTGATGGTCGAAGCCGTGGCGAGCGCGTGGATAGCGGCCTCATAGCGCGCCAGCGGATGGGAGGAAATATAGAAGCCGGTCAACTCCCGTTCGTGTTTTAATCGCTCGCTTTGGTCCCATTCTGGAATGTTGGGCAGCGCCTGCATGGCCAGCTGCTCCGCAGAGTCTTGTCCGGTTAGCTCGTCGCCGAAGATATTGGTCTGTCCCAGATCCCGTTCGCGCTGCGCGGCCGCACCGTCCTCGACGGCTTGATCCAGGACCGCGGCCAGTTGAGAACGTTTCGCGCCGGTCGAGTCAAACGCGCCGGTCTTGATCAGCCCTTCGAGCATGCGCTTGTTAACTTTGTGGAGATCGACGCGACGACAAAACTCAAAGAAGGACTTGAAGGGGCCGGATTCATTCCGAATCTCGATGATCGATTCGACGGCGCCTTCGCCGACATTCTTGATGGCTGCCAGGCCGAACCGGATTGCGTGATCCACCACGGTAAAGTTTTTATGGCTTTCGTTGACGTCCGGAGGCAGGACCTTAATGTTGAGGTCGCGGCATTCCGTGAAGTAGCCGACGATTTTGTCGGCGTTGCCCATGTCGGTGGTCATCAGGGCGGCCATGAACTCGGTCGGGTAGTGCGCTTTTAAATAGCCGGTCTGGTAGCAGACGACGGCATAGGCCGCGGCGTGCGACTTGTTGAACCCGTAGCCCGCAAACTTCTGGATCAGTTCGTAGAGTTTTTCCGCTTTCTTGTCAGGAATCTTGTTCGCCTTGGCGCCGGCCAGGAACTGCGCGCGCAGCTTCTCCATCTCCTCCGGCTTCTTTTTGCCCATCGCGCGCCGGAGAATGTCGGCTTGGCCGAGCGAGAAGCCCGCCACTTTGTTGGCAATCGCCATCACCTGTTCCTGATAGACGATGACCCCGTAGGTGTCCTTCAGGATCGGTTCGAGTTCAGGCACTTCGTACGCGATCGGAATCTTGCCCTGCTTTCGTTTGATGAAGTCGGGAATCAGATCCATCGGGCCAGGGCGATAGAGCGCGATGATGGCGATGATGTCTTCGAAGCGGTCCGGTTTCAGGCCGGTCAGGAGATCGCGCATCCCGGAGCTTTCTAACTGGAAGAGGCCGATCGTCTTTCCTGAGGAGAGGAGGGCAAAGGTCTTGGGGTCGTTGAACGGCATCTGCTCCATGACCAACGGGGGATCGCCAGGATGCCTCTCATTGATCAGATTCTCGGCGCGTTTGATCATTGTGAGGGTTTTGAGGCCCAGGAAATCGAATTTGACGAGCCCGATCTTTTCGACGTCTCCCATGGAATATTGGGTGACGATTTCGTCGTTGGCTCCTTTGTAGAGCGGCACATGATCGGTGAGCGGCCCTTCCGAAATCACCACGCCGGCGGCGTGAGTCGAGGCGTGCCGGGCCAGTCCTTCGAGAGAGCGGGCGATACCCATCAGCTCTTTGACCCGGGTATCAGTCTCGACGAGATCGCGCAGTTTTGGTTCTTGATCGAGTGCCTGCTGGAGCGTGATGTTGAGCTGATTCGGGACGAGCTTGGCCACACGATCGACTTCGGCATAGGGAATTTCCAGCACACGGCCCACATCACGGATCGCGGCTTTTGCCCCGAGCGTCCCGAACGTAATGATCTGGGCTACATGGTCTTTGCCGTACTTGTCGACCACATAGTTGATGACCTCGCCCCGGCGTTCCATGCAGAAGTCCATGTCGATGTCGGGGAGTGACACGCGCTCGGGATTCAGGAACCGTTCGAATAAGAGCGTGTAGACGAGGGGATCGAGGTCCGTGATACGCAACGCATAGGCGACGAGACTCCCGGCGGCGGATCCTCGCCCCGGTCCGACCGGGATGTGGCGCGAGCGGGCAAACTTGATGATGTCCCATACGATGAGGAAATAGCCGGCGAACCCCATCGAACAGATGATCGTCAGCTCTTCACGCAGGCGCAGCTCATAGGTGGCCGGTAGGATCTGGCTGGGCCGTTCTTTGAGTCTGGCCGCCAATCCCTCCAGCGCCAGGCGCTCCAGATACGTCTCTCGCGTAAAGCTTTCTGGCACTTTGTATTGCGGGAGATGTGTCTTGTTCAGCGCCAGTTGAAGGTCGCAGTTGTCCGCAATCCGGCAGGTATTGGTGACGGCATTGGGGAACTCAACAAAGGCGGCTGAGACTTCCTCTGTCGATTTCACATAGAGTTGATCCGTATCGAACTTCATGCGATTCGGGTCGCTGATCGTCTTGCCGGTTTGCAGGCAGAGCATCAGCTCGTGCGGGCGGAAATCTTCTTTCTTGAGGTAGTGACAATCGTTGGTGCCGGCCAGGGGGATGTCCATTTTTTTGGCGATCTCGAGCAGGCCGCTATTCGCAACTCGCTGGTGGTCCAATCCGTTCGCCTGCACCTCAAGGTAGAAGTGTTCCTTCCCGAAGATTTCCTGAAACTCCCCAGCCACAGCCATGGCGCCATCCATGTCATTTTGGCCAATGAGGTAGGGGATCTCGCCACTTAAGCAGCCGGACAGGGCAATCAGTCCCTCATGGTACTCTTTAAGAATTTCCTTATCCATCCGTGGCTTATAGTAGAATCCTTCAAGATACGCTTTACTGACTAGCTTGATCAAATTCTGATAGCCGGTCAGATTTCGAGCCAGGAGGATCAGGTGATAGTAGTCGTTGTGGGCGAGGCCGCTGTCTTTGGCAGCTAAGCGACTGCCAGGGGCCATGTAGGCTTCGCAACCGATGATGGGTTTGATGCCTGCATCTTTGGCTTTGCGGTAGAACTCGATGGCCCCGAACATGTTGCCATGGTCAGTCATGGCCACAGCAGGTTGGCCGAAGGCCTTAATCTGCCGGACGAGTGGCTCGATATGATTCGCGCCGTCCAAAAGACTGAATTGGGTGTGGAGGTGGAGATGCACAAAGGACGAAGCCATGGCCGGATTCTAGGAGTGCGGAGAAGGGGAAGTCAAACGAAGTTGGGTTGCCTGGAATTTATAATACACTTGAGTGGTCATGCACTCATACCACGTGGATAGCTACTCTGCCGGAGTTTATTTAAGAGACGCCTTCAGCTTATGGGAATAACGGTATTTGTAAGGCGATTCGGCTGATTCATTCTTGACGGAGTTCGTGAGTCGGTGGAGAATGCGGGCCACGATTTTTCCGATATGAATATCAAAGCGCAGATTCTTGATCGCTGTCTGTAAATATTCTGAAAGAAATTTCTAATGGCGAGGAGCAAAATCACAAAAGGTAGAACGAAGAAGCTTGGCGTTACGGCTATTCAAAAAGTCAGCGTGGTCCCCGAAAAAATGGCAAGGTCAAGCGCTACAATCAGTTCCATCTATCCGACGATATGGAGCAGCAGGCTCTCCGACGTGCAAACCGATCCTTGGCTACAGTCGCTCGAGCAAGGACGGACGACGCCGATACTCGGCATGGAAAAGTACTTTAACGACAAGATTGCATCGAAGAAATTGACAAACGTCTATACCTGGGCTGTGCCCGGCAAGGAATAAAAAATCACGACGCATGGCGGATTCGACGACGGCGAGGTAACGATGGCGAGCGTGATTGCGCTGACGAAGGGTAAAACACCCTGAGGGAGCACCTAGCTGGGTTGCTTCATGAACCGGCGGGAGAGGTAGCCCAATCCCCGGCGAAGCAGAGTGCAGATGGTGGCGGGTTAGAGGGCGGCAAGAACGACGCGTATCAGGCCGGAGATATCTTCGGTATTGGCGGAGGGCGTCACATGGTTTGTCATCCGGTTATAGCCGGCTTCGAGGGAGATCAACG
>JAENWB010000217.1:0-6181 GCA_016650275.1 Nitrospiraceae bacterium
CCAGCACAAGTGAGGGAGAACCGCACATGACGATCATCCAACGGCTGTCTGAGACGATAGGTGAAGTAAGAGCCTGGTTCAGACCGATCGGGCATAAGTTGGTGCCTGTGTCTGTGTATAAGGAGCGGCGGATTGATGGTCGAACGAGAAAGGCTTTCTGCGGCGCACTGATCGCCTGTGCCATGATCGGTCCGAGCCTTCCGCTGCCAGCCTGGACTGCAGACTTATCGTCTCTCGCGCCTGTGAATCCCCGGACGGTCGTGGCAGCTGGTGTTGGGTATGAGAATGCCGAGACGTCAATGATTACCGTGAAAACCTACGATGCCGAGAACGGCGCAATCCTTTCCGAGGAATCGTATGAGTTGGATGTGAAAGAGGACGCAGCGTCTGCGGACAGTCAACCGCGTGAGCGGATTTTTGCGGGCGGCGTTGGCCCAGGGGTTGACGGACTCTCAGCGTTCACGCTCCGTGTCTATGACGCGGCCACAGGCCGGTTTCTCTGGGAAGGCCTCCTGAATCTCAATGGCGGCAATCAAGAATCCAGTTCCACCCACCGAGTCGTGACCCAACTTGTTGCGCCTCAGGCGACGGTGACCCGGGTCCACAGCCGAAGCGCCCTCGACGGTCAACCCCAGTTTTTTCTCCGTGCCGTCGATCCGGCAACCGGACAGCCTGTGTGGACCGACCAGTTCTCAGCCAGGACCGGCAGGTTTGCGCGTATAGAACATGTCAGCAGGGCCGTCGTTGGCCAGACAGAGGGGTTGGCGGCCCCATCTCAGCAGATCGAGTTTCGCATCCGAATGATGGATGATCAGGACCAACAGATATTGTGGGAAGACACAATCGAGCCGACCGTGGAGGAGACAGACGAGGTAATCGGGCATGATGCTATGGCCGAGAATCTTCCGGCTTGGCGCGGTGCGGGGCCCGAGGAGATGAACAAGGACGGGATTTAGTCGTAGCAGAAAGGCTTTCGATTCCCCTGCGGATGCGGCAAGATCTCTGCGAGTTAGCTTTTCCTTCCGTGCTCCTGTAACTGATCCTTCCATCTGGACTGAAATTGTTCGTACGACAGTGCGAGTTGCGATTGCATGGCGGCAGAGAGCGTCTGCCTCGCCTTGAGGTGTACGAGAAGTTCTTGCACCCGATGCATGCCGAAGCGGTCGATCAGATAGTGCACGGCTGAGTTCGCCTCCAGATAGGCCACGGGCACGGCTTCAGTGGACAACCCTCCCCACGTTCCCTCTAAGGCAGGCAGAGGGATCAGGGTAAACTTCTGTTTCATAATCTGATCGAGATCCGACCAGCGATCCCCGGACAATTCCATGGCCAAGCCTTCGTTGAACCAGGTCGGGACGGCGCTGCCGGCGGGGCCGAGGTGGTCGTGCAGGAGGGCGTGTACGAACTCGTGTCGCAGCACGCGCGTGAGCCAGGCACGGTCTGCCAAGGCGTCCTGCGTAGGAACCTGGATGCGTCCAAGGACGGGATCGAAGAGCCCATCGGCCCAGGCCGGACTGCCGGTCGCGCTTTGGAACGTGGACTTGGCTTGTAGGACGACGACAATGGTCTTCGATGGAAAGCGCCCAAATTTTTGGCCGATCTCGCGATAGGCTTCCTCAAGAATCTCCAACACCACGGTCCAGGTTGCCTGATCGCCTTCCCCGTCGAATTTCACGGTAAAGTGTGTGCTGTCCCGGCTGGTGAGCCGCGCTTCGCTCTTTTCGGTTCCGCGGACTTTGGCCGTGACGGTGCGCAGATAGGATTGCACGGCAGGGTCATTGCCCGCGCGGGCGGTGGCTTGATCGAGATGGAGAACCGCTTCGCCGAACTGATCCCGTTCCTGAAAGAGATCGGCCAGTGCCAGATGGGGGAAGGGTTCGTTCGGAGCCAGGGCGACCAGCTTCTCCAGATAGTCCTGCGTCATGGCTGGATCGCGCAGTTCCCAGAAGGCATGGGCGAGGTTGAGATGAATGGTCGGGTTGTTGGCGTCCAATGACGATGCCTTCCTGAATGCATATACCGAGGCTGTGGTGCCGCCGACTTTCTCGAGTTGAATGCCGAGATTATTCCAAAGCACGGCAGCGTAAAGGCGGGTCTTGGCCCCCGATGACACGCTGGCCGGAAGATGGGCCAGTTTAGTTTCTGCTGCTTTGACGTTTCCTTTTTCGATCTCGTCGCGGATCGTCTCCAATAGTTCGTGATGCGTCGTTTCCGGGACCACGCTAGAATCGATCAGGCGAGTCTGTTTAGGCTCTAGTTCCGTTGGGCCATCATGACGCGGCTCTGGCGGCACGTCCCGTGATTCTTCCACGACGGCATTGGGCTGACCTGGTGGTGGCGTGGGCAGATAGGTCGGTTTGAACCAGGCTTGATAGACGATGAACAACCCGATCAGGCAGGCGACGGGATACAATACGTGAGAAATGTTGCGACGGTACATAAGCGCCTTATTCGAATGAATCTCAATGTAGCACCTTAGGGAGGCGCCACAAAGGAATGTCTGCAAACTGACAAGGCGAGCAGGTTGCGTGAAAACACGCAAGACTGGTTCATCTGGTTTGTTTTGTTCATTTGGTTTGTCTGGTTCAACCAAACAAACCAAACAGACCAAATAAACAAGAGAAACCAGCCGGTTCTCGCGCGTCACGCGCCAGGGCCTGTGTCGTGGTCGTTGAGGAGGGGCTGAGGCTGTGATACGATCCCCCACTGTGATACGGCGCTCTTCCGAGCCCAACCCCCCTGAACAGTTTCAGCAATGGCTGGACCGTGTCGCGCGTCCGATCGAATTTGCGACTCGCGATGCCTTCGCACATCTGCCCACCGTCAAGAATCTGAATCGTTTTGTCTCCTCACAGGTGATGCAGGCCCTGTCAACTCGCGTCTATCCGCGGGCCATTGAAGCGGCGTTGCTCCAGTTGCGTGAGCTGTTTCTTGAAGACCAGCAGCGGCTCCCGGCAGAGGGTCAGCAGCGTCGGCTGCAGGAAGCCACGATCATTCTCGGGGTCTTGCGCAAGACCGTTTGCGATTCGGCCCAGGCGTGGAATGAACCGGAGCCTGTCGTGGTGCGTGAATCTGTCATGAGTCAAACCCCTTCGCGGCCTTGGTGGGAACAGCCCATCCGTTTCGCGAAGGGAGTCGGCCCGAAGCGCACATCGTTGCTCCAACGGTTCGGGATCGAAACGGTTGAAGATGCCCTGTGGACCGTGCCTTGGCGCTATGAAGATCGCTCGACCATGACCCCGATCGGACAACTCGTGCCGGGTGTGCAGGCCTCGATCTGCGGCACGATCGTCCGAAGCGAGGCGAAGCGCGCCCGCAGTCGTCGCCTCGCCATCCTCGACATTGTGGTGGAGGATTCAACCGGGCGCCTCCAGGCGGTATTTTTCAATCAGCCGTTCCTCGAGCCACTCTTTACCGTCGGGACGAGCGTCATGCTGACCGGGCGAGTGGTGGCCGGTGCGCAGGGGTGGGTCAATACGAGGATGGAGGTTGCGCAATACGAAGTGGTGGGTGCGGAGTCCGAGGCGTCACTGCATGTGGGGCGGATTGTTCCCGTGTACCACGAAACCAAGGGGTGGACCTCTCGACAGATGCGTGTGCTCATGAAAAGCCTGCTGGACACGCATGTCGTCGAAGCGCAGGAGGTGTTGCCGGTTCCGCTTCGCGCTCGCTATCGATTGCTGCCTATTCAACAAGCGATTCAAGAGGTGCATTTTCCTCAGCTCGGGACGGATGGAGGACAGCTCGATCGGGGCCTTACGCCAGCGCATCGGCGCTTGGCGTTCGAAGAGCTGTTTGTGTTTCAACTCGCATTGGCCTCGCGGCAACGAGTTATGAAGGAAGAGGTTAAACAGGTGTTGTTCAATTCGAAGACGCCGCTCCTCGGCAAGTTGGATCGGGCGATGCCTTTTCAGTTGACCGAAGCGCAAGAGCGGGTGTCTCGCGAGATTCTGTCGGACATGATATCGCGAAAACCGATGAATCGCCTGGTGCAGGGCGATGTCGGCTCCGGCAAAACCATCGTGGCGGTGCAGGCGATGGTGTTGGCCTGTGGATCGGGCTACCAGGCGGCACTGATGGCGCCGACGGAAATTCTCGCCGAGCAGCACTATCGGACGATGAAGGGGCTGTTGGAACCGCTCGGGCTCTCCGTGGTGCTCGTGAGTGGTGGTGGCCGTGCGGCAGCGAGGAAAGCCGTTCGCGAGCAGGTGGCCTCCGGGACCGCGCAAGTCGTGATTGGGACCCATGCGGTCATTCAACAAGGCGTCACCTTCGCAAAGCTAGGACTGGCGGTGGTGGATGAGCAACATCGATTCGGCGTACTTCAACGGAAGGCGCTCATTGAGAAGGGGTATAAGCCCGATGTGCTGGTGCTGACCGCGACACCGATTCCGCGAACGTTGGCCATGACTGTGTATGGGGATCTCGATGTCTCGGTGATCGACCAGATGCCGCCGGGGCGAAAGCCGGTGAGGACATTTCTCTTGAGCGACAGCCAGCGGGGGCGGGCCTACCAGATTCTACGCGATGAACTGCGGAGCGGCCGTCAGGTCTATGTAGTGTATCCTCTCGTCGAAGAATCGGAGAAGACCGATCTGCAGGCGGCCATGCAAGGCGCAGAGCAGCTGCAAGCGGACGAGTTGGCAGAATTTCGCGTCGGGCTGTTGCACGGCCGCATGAAGTCTGAAGAGAAAGAGCGGGTCATGGCATCGTATAAGAAGGGGGAGATCCAGGTACTGGTCTCGACGACGGTGATGGAGGTCGGGGTCGATGTGCCCAATGCTACGGTCATGATGATCGAGCATGCTGAGCGGTTCGGTCTGGCGCAGTTGCACCAATTGCGGGGTCGGGTTGGGCGAAGTGGACACCAGTCCTATTGTCTGTTGATGGCCTCGGGGGTATGGGGGGGCAAGGGGGTAACGGGGCAAGGGGGTAATGGTACCCCTCTATCCCCCTACGCCTCTACCCCGTATCCCCCATCGGCGGCCCGGGAGCGGCTCGATGCGCTCGTGCGATCGACCGACGGGTTTGTGATAGCCGAGGAGGATCTCCGCATTCGCGGGCCCGGCGAGTTTTTTGGATTCCGGCAGTGGGGCATGCCGGAGTTTCGCGTCGCGAACCTGGTGCGGGATGCCGATATGCTTCAGCAGGCACGGCAGGAGGCCTTTGCGCTGTTGAAGCAGGATCCGCAGCTGAAGGCGCCGGCACACCGTGCTTTGCGAGAGACGATGCTGCGGCGGTGGGAAACGAAGTTGGATCTAGGGTCGGTGAGCTGAGGCTCAGTGATGAGCGACAGATCGATAGAGGCCGGGAGGCAGGGATTGTTGGCCACCGCTCACGCGTCACGTGGCATTGATAAAGCACTGAATAGCGAAGAAAGATGAGAGAAGGGCATGGGTCTTCTACGGCGATTGAAACATGACTTGAAGGCGGGGTTGGCGACGTTGCGCCTAGGCACGGCGCAGGCGGCGAACCGTGCGTTGGAAGAAACGGAACTGCTGCGGATCCGGCTCGAAATCCGCAAGCTCGACCAGCAATTGGACGAGTTGTATCGGGATGTCGGCGAGCGAGCGGTCAGCCTGGGCGAGGTGGGCGAACCAGTTGAGCGTGTTCTGTATGACGCGGAAATCGGTCGACTCGTCAAAGAGATCCAAGAACTCAAAGACGCACGGGGGAAGCTTGAGTCGGAGATGGCGGAGGTTCGGACCGACGTATGAACGATTCGGCACGCACAATGCGTTTCGCCGGCGTGGATATCGGCACGCTCACCTGCCGGCTGCTGATTGCTGATCTCCTTCCTGGCAGGCGGCTGAAGGAAGTACGGTCTGATCGACGAATCCTTCGACTGGGCGAAGGTGTCGATCAGACCAAGCGGTTGAGCATTGCGGCAATGGATCGGGTGCTGCAGTGCCTCAGGGAGTGGCGGGAGATGATCTCTGCTTCTCACGTCGATGCGACGGCGGCCGTGGCGACGAGTGCAGTTCGTGACGCAGAGAACCGTGATGAGTTTCTCGATCGCGTGAAGCGCGAAATGGGCTTTGAGGTCGAACTGATCTCAGGAGAAGAAGAAGCACGGCGAACCATGCTAGGTATCAGCTCCGGCTTGCCCCCTGGCGTGACCGACGTGCTGGCCCTCGACATCGGCGGCGGCAGCACAGAGTTCATCCTGGATCGGTCAGGC
>JAENWB010000218.1:0-13210 GCA_016650275.1 Nitrospiraceae bacterium
GATGTCAACGGAGCCGTGCTCGGCACAGCGCCCGCATTCCCGAGAAAGCGCCAGGCTCCGTTCTCATGGACCAGATAGTGGACCTCGCGGAACCAGCTATCCAGCGTGATATGCGTGCCGCCCTGGGCTTCCGTACCGTACAGCCCGCCGGTGCAGGTGATTTCCGCATGTAGTTGAGGCCCTGACCGGAATACCTTCACCTCCGAGAAGAGATGGGTGGACGACAGGTTGCGGTAATGGGTGAATACTTCGCCCCAGATCCGGCGCACATCCGCTGGTTTCAGACCATGATAGTTGTAACCCTGGGCATAGAATTGCAGCAGCGGGTCCAGATCCTGTTTCTGCAGAGCGGCTTCGGCCCGAGCGAACGCCGCCAGAATCTCCTGCACGGTCGGATGTGAGACGACCGCCGCATGATCGTGAACGGCCCGGCCGTCGACCGTCAATGACACCTCCGGAAGAATCGCCACGGCCGCATAGCTCTCCGGCGAGAGCGGAAACCAGACGACAGCCAATACCGTGAGAAACATACGCCGCACCACTTGACTCGCCATGACATGATCTCCCAAATAATGAGTTACTGTATGTGCCATACGCCCCCCAACATGTGCCGCGAAAGAGGTCCTGATCGTTACGTTTCCCCCCTACCCCCGCTTGGGCCATCCATATATGATGGCCCTATAGCGTAGAGTAGAATTCCTTTTTATCAGAAAGTCTGTCCCCCATGTCCATCCAGTGGTTTCCCGGTCACATGAATGTGGCCCGCAAAGAAGCGGCCAAGACAATGGAGGTGATCGATGTCATCGTCGAAGTGCTGGATGCGCGCATACCGGAAGCCAGCTGCAACCCGCTGATTGAAGAGCTGCGGCTGGTCCGCCAGCGTCCTAGCCTGAAAGTGCTCAACAAGGCCGATCTCGCCGATCCCGCCGTCACTCAGGCCTGGCTCGACCTGTATAACCAACAACCGGGCGTCAGCGCCGTGGCCCTATCTTGTAGTCATGCGGGCGATGCCGCCAAGGTGCCCCAGCTCTGTCAGCCACTCGCCCCCCACCGCAACAGCAGCGCGAAGCCGCTGCGCATGCTGATTATGGGAGTCCCCAACGTCGGCAAATCGACCCTGATGAACCGGCTCCTCAAACGCCGCATCGCGCGTGTGGGCGACGAACCAGCCGTGACCAAAGTCCAGCAACGTCACAAACTGAACGACCACATGGCTATCACCGACTCACCCGGACTGTTGTGGGGGACCATCAAAGACCCTCACGTGGGCCTCTTGCTCGCCACGATCAATGCCGTGGGCCACACGGTCGTCGATGACGAAGCGGTCGCCGAGTTTCTCGCCGCTATCCTGCTTGCGCGCTATCCTGCCCGGCTCACGGCCCGCTACGGTTTTGCGGTGGAGGGGCTGACGAGTGCGGGCGTGATCGACGCCATCGCCAGAAAGCGCGGCTGCCTGCTGACCAGGAGCGGAGGCGGGCTGGACCGAGACAAAGCGGCGAGGATCCTCTTGTCGGACTACCGCAACGGCACACTCGGTCGCACCAGCTTGGAGGCGCCAAGGACACGGCCAGAAGAGCAGCGCTGATAGCACACGCCTGAAGCGGGAAGACCGGCTGGTTGCTCTGGTGTGTTAGGTTTGTCTCGTTTATTTGGTTGAACCAGACTAACCGGATCAACCAGAGAAACAAGATGAACCAGACAAACCAGAGGAGGGCGGCTCCCTCACAATCCGACTCTGACGAAGTCGATGTACCCTCGTTCGACGTCCGTGCTCTCGAGTTCCACTCGCACGCGGTCTCCAACGTCGAGGCCGCTCACGCCTGTCACCAGCCTCCCTTCGACCGGCGGCTCAAAGAGCCGGACCCACGTGCCTCTGTCAGACGCGCCCGTCACGATGGCGTCGAAGCGCTGTCCAATCCGCGATTCGAGCAATAAGGCGGCAGCGGATTTACGAAGCCGCCGTTCGACTTTTTCCGCATCATCTTCTTTCTCGGTACAGTGGCCGGCCAGATATTTCAGTTCTTCCAAATGGTACGGCGTTGGTGAGCCGGCCAGCGCCGCTTTGATCATCCGCTGGGTGATGAGATCGGGAAAGCGCCTGTTGGGAGCCGTGGAATGGGTGTACCCCTTCACCGAGAGCCCGAAATGTTCGGGAGCACCATCTTTCGACTGGTCCAGCATATATTCACCTCTGCCAATGAGCTTCACGATGGTCAGGGACAGATCGGGAAACCTGAGGGGGTCGGCCTGCCGCCGCGTGACGAGGAACGATTCGAGCGCAGTCGCGTCCGGCTCCGGGGGTAAGTGCACGCCCCAGCGTGCGGCCACCTCGACAATCCGCTGCCAGCGTTCGGGAGAGCGCAAGATGCGGCGGAAGGAGGGCACGCCCTTTCCACTCAGATAGGACGCCGTCGCCTGATTCGCTGCGATCATAAACTCCTCGATCAGTTCCTTGGCGCGATTCTTCAGCTCGAGCCTGAGTTCGATCAGCTCCCCATCCTCAAACACGGCGCGTGGCTCAATCGTTTCAAGACTCAGAGCTCCCTGCTGGTGTCGTCGTACCTTGAGCCGCTGCGCGACCTGGTCTTGGAAGCGCAGTTGCGCAGCGAGGCCGGAGACGGTCTCGACCCGCTCAGGGGCGGGCGCCTCCTCCGCAAGCCAGGCGGCAACGCTGTTGTAGGCGAGCTTCGCGTGATTGTGGACCAGGGCCCGAAAGAGGGTCGAACTGAGGACCACCCCATCATCCGCAATCACCATCTCCACGACGATCGCGAGACGGTCTTGCCCTTCGCCGAGAGATGTCAGATCAGTCGACAGCTTTTCCGGCAGCATGGGGAACATGTCTCCGGCCGTATAGACCGACGTCGTATTGTGCTTGGCATGCGTGTCCAGGGCGGAGTCTTTCCTGACCAGCGCGTCCACATCGGCAATCGCGACCAGGATCTTCACAGACTGATCATGACGCGGTTCAGCTACGGTGAGTTGGTCGAGGTCTCGGGAATCGTCGTTGTCGATCGACGCCCAGAGCAGCCCCGTTAAGTCACGCAAGCTTGAGTGCTGGTCTGTAGCAGCAGCCTGTATCCGGGCGAGCTCGGCCAGCGCCGCATCTGAAAAATCCGGCAATAAGTCGCGTTCGATCATGGCGCGACGAGCGATACTCTTGAGACTTGTGCGATTATTTTTCATTTCCCCCTCAATCTGGAATGAGACCTGTGTCCATCTTCTCTGGTTGTCGGATCCGCCGTTCCTCTATAATAGATCTGTCCAAGTATGCGCGTCTTTTCTTCACGGGAGGATGTCCTGCTTGATCTCCCACTGCGGACGTAGACGTTTACTCTCTCCCAATTCCTCACCCAACCAAGCAAGGGTGTGAGAAGCTTTCGTGAATTATGCGGGTTACGCCTACAAGGTGCATGGTTCTGATTGCGTTCTGGGTTTGTACCAGTTATATGATGGGCACCGAGGTGGTCTCAAGCTAGAGTCACCTCCGTGAGAAGAACCAATGAATAATTCAGAAGCCCGCTTCAACTTATGCGCAACAACCTAGCAATTACAATGGTTCGATGGATCATCGCGGTTCCGGCAGGTGTCATGCTGTGGTACGCCGCTAATCATTCTATTGGAATGGCATTCGGCATTATCCATGGGTTTGATCGTGTCGATGCTTTCTGGGAAGCGCCGGATATGGATGGTGTGCCAATTATCGGCACATACATTATTTTTGTCACGAGGACTGTCGCGGCTGCGTCCCTTGCCGGTGTGATTATTTACATCGTACCGCGCTATCTGAAACAGATCGCGATCATTGTTGCCGCTCTTGTATCCGTTGGCGCCGCAGCAATCTTAGTATTTCAAGTTGTGAGTGCCGATCAAAACATTAGCGCAGAAGGCTGGTACAAACTCATTCTGGACATGCTAAGCATAATATTCGGCGGAATAGGCGGTGCGTGGGTAGCCTATCAGAATCAGAGAAGAATACGCCGGTACAGCGAAGGTTCCAACTAAAGTACAGCGAGCGGCTGCCGTATATAGTGCGCCGTTCTCCCGTCACCTCCCCCCTGCGTTCCCAGCAAATGTACACGCGAGGATCGACCAGTCGGTCTTATTTGTTTGGTTAAACCAGGCAGACCAGATGAACCAGATCAACCCTTGCCTGTCTCGCTCGTCCCGTTTATTGTGCCGAACTCCCTCACGCTTATTTTTTCCTCATACGCCCGGTTCCCGTCGTTCCCACCATGACGACCACCTGCGTCCGGGGAGAAAAGGCCTGCTCGATGCGTTGCGTTCCATTGGTCGTGAGGATGACGATTCCCTTGTGACTCTCGATGCGCTGGAGAAAATGGGCCGTCTCCGCATTCGCATATCGATCATTGGCATCGTTGACCCTACTGCGTGCCCCGAACAGCGCGTCTGCTTCATCGAAAAAGAGGATCGCACCGCTGGCTTCTGCTTTATCAAATACGTCGTTCAGATTCTTCTCCGTCTCGCCGATGTATTGGCTCACCACCGCCGACAAATCCACCCTGAACAAATCTACTTTCAAAGTTTCGGACAACGTCTCGGCAGCCTTCCTTCGGCGGAGCGCCGTGGAACCGGACAGGACCAGGACCGCGACGGATGTCGCCTTAGACTTCTTCGCCCGCCTCACCGACGTTGCCTTCTTCTGCCCCGCTGCCCGCGTTCGCTTTCTGCTGATCACCTTGTCTACCATGTCTTCTTTATGCTCCTCTCCATACGTTGAACCCTGGCAGGATGCTGAAACCATCCGCCAGCGCCAGATACTGTGGCGCATGATGCCCAAGAACCGGCTGGTTGCTCTGGTGTGTCTTGTTTCTCTGGTTCATCTGGATTGTTTTGCTCATTTAGTTGATCTTGTTCAACCAAACAAACGAGACAAACCAAATAAATCAGATGGACCTAAGATGCCGGATAAATGACAAACGAACCCTCCCCAGTATGCAGGCGGAAACTTGCGGATCTTATCTCCAATTGATCACAATGGCCAGTGGCTCACCGCGCAGGGCTTCAGCCATTGGATGGAACTCGCCTAATGACACCCGCAGCGTTGATTGAACAGGAACTCGCTGCAGCCGAGGCCGCGCGGCTGGACAGCAACGACGGGAAGGCGCGAGTCTGTGCTCGACGCGCCGTGGCCCTCGCCACCAAGGCGTGGTTGGCGCGACTCTCTCTCCCACAATGGCGCGGGGACGCGATGGCACAGCTCCGGCAGATTCAGCAAGACGCGTCCTTCCCTCTTCCCATCCGCCAGGCGGCCGAGCGATTGAGCACCCCGGTGACCCGTCAGCTCGAAGCCCCCTTCACGATAGAGCCCGTCGCCGACGCGAGACTCATCATCGCCCACCTCGACAACACCACTTCCGACAACGCGTCCCGATGACTGCCAGGATGCTGAAACAGTCCGCCAGCCTGTCTTGTTCATTTGGTCTATTCGGTCTGTCTGGTCAGTCTGGTCTCTCTGGTCTGTCTGGTCTGTTTGGTCTATCTCGTGTATTTTGTTTGAACCAGACTAACCAGATCAACCAGATGAACCAGAGAGACCAGACAGACCAGAGAGACCGGACTAGCCCCAGACGTGCGGACCCTCTCGAAGTTCTCGCGGGCCACAATAGTTTTTTTCCGCAGCCTGTAAACCTCTCTTAAAGGAAGTGGTCAGACTGTCCTTCACTGCGCGCATCGAGGGAGCACATTCTGATGGTACGGCCTCGGCGAGCAAGAAGGACATCTGGCTGGCCGCTCCCTCCCCCATCCTTCTCAGGCCGCGCGTTGCACTAACATAATGGTCCTTCCAAGCTTGCTCGTATTTCCCCTAGGAGGGTGGCCTGATTGGTCTCCCACTGCGCGCAGCTTTCTCACCCGCCCACCCACTGGCACGCCGAGACGTGCCATCAGCCCGAGCGAGGGCCTTCCAACTTCTCTACACCTCTCTTAAGGGGAGTGGCCAAGGCTGCCCTTGACTGCGCGCATCGAGCGACCACAGCTTCATCGTGGGGGCTCTGCGAGCAAGAAGGGCACCTGGCTACTCCCCTCTCCCCTCTACCACCCCAACGCCCACTGATGCCCATTCTTTTCCAGCAACGCATCCGCTTCGCTTGGTCCCCAGCTGCCGGCGGTGTAGAAGTGGACGGATTTCTCCCCGGTCAACAGCGGGTCATAGAGGCGCCAAGCCGTTTCGGTGAAATCCGCGCTGACAAAGAGGGTCTGATCGCCAATCATCAGGTCGCGGAGCAACGTCTCGTAGGCTTCGGGGAGCTGGCCAAAGGCTTGCTCATAGTCGAAGTGCAGCGCATGCTCGCTCAGTCGGAACGGCCTGCCCGGACTCTTCACGGAAAAACAAAGCGCGAACCCCTCGTTGGGTTGGAGCGTGATCAGCAGCTTATTGGGCGGAATGCTGCCGGGCTCGAGGGACCGAAACACTTGGGTGGGCGCCTCGCGAAAGGTCACCGCAATCTGGGTCTGTTTGCGCGGGAAGCGTTTGCCCGTCCTGAGATAGAACGGCACGCCCTTCCATCGCCAGTTGTGAATCTCCGCTTTCAGCGCGACATACGTCTCCGTGGTCGAATCCTTCGGGACCCCACGTTCCTCGCGATAGCCTGGAATCGTCTGGCCGGCGACCTGCCAGGACGTGTATTGCCCGAAGACGACATCCTGATGAGTCATCGGCGCAATGGAATGGAGTACTTTTAGTTTTTCATCTTGGATCGCAGCGGCATCGAAGGACACCGGCACTTCCATCGCAACGACCGTCATGAGTTGAGTCAGATGGTTCTGGACCATATCGCGGAACGCCCCGGCCTGCTGGTAGTACGCCCCACGATGTTCGACGCCGAGATCTTCGGCCACGGTAATCTGAATATTCTCGATGGTGTCGCGTTTCCAGAGCGATTCAAAAATCGGGTTGGCGAAGCGGAACGCCAGGAGATTCTGCACCGTCTCTTTGCCGAGGTAATGATCGATGCGGTAGATCTGGGATTCTTCGATATAGCGATGCAGGGTCGTATTCAGGCGCCGGGCTGAGTGAAAGTCGTGGCCAAATGGTTTTTCGAACACGACGCGGACCCACCCGTGGCTCTTGAGCAGTCCGGCCTGGCTGAGCTGTTCCATCGCGATGGGCACGATGTCCGGTGGCAACGCCAGGTAGAACACCCGGTTCTCCGGCATGTTGTGCGTGCGCTCCAACCGGCGGATGTACCCGGCCAACGCCTCATAATCTTGTGCTCCCCCCTCATGCAGGGTCTGGTAGTGAAGACACTCCTCGCACCAGACGCGCAGCTCTGTTTCATTGCGCCAGCCCGCTTGCTGCAGACCTTCGAAGGCCCAGAGCCGAAACGCCTCTTCACCCATCTCAGGCAAGGCGGCGCCCACGATCAGCGTGTTGCTGGTTTCCAGGATTCCCTGATCCCGCAAATGATACAGCGCGGGCAGGAGCTTCCGACGCGTCAGATCGCCGGTCGCACCGATAATGACAAAGACGTGGGGCTCAACCTGATGTTCCGACATCTGCAGGGTCCTCCGTGTGAACGGTCAACCGTCTCTTACCAGGATGCTGAAAAAGCCCGCCAGCGGCGTTCTCGCATCGCTCAGAGGCTCGACGTACGGAACAGGGCCTCCCGGAGGTCGGAATTACTCGCGGGGCTTTTCCGTTCGCCAAGATTCATTCAAAGGGCGAACGGCCCACACGAAGTGCGGTACGTACCTCCTCGCCTCTTCGCTCGCTGCGGCCTTCCTGGACAGCCTTTTTGAGCATCCTGCAGAGGTGTTCTCATCTCGTCTCAAACGTGCTGGCCAGCAAAGTTCTGCTGTGCCGAACTGGTTTTTCCGCAGCCTACCTAATTGGGACTCACATGATACAAGATTTGGCCTAACCCGCATAACTCACGAAGGCTTCTACTGCAACCGCCGAGACGCTGCTCTTGTTCGTGAAGCGTCGTTCGTGACGCGCAGGACGGAATGAGTGTGCCTCTATCGTCGCATGCGAGATACGAGATACGCTTCACGAGGAACGCGCTTTCGAGCGATTTCGCCATGGACCGTCATGAATAATGCGGGCTAATACTCATACCCAACTGGCGTCAGGCCACTCCGGGGCGCACTGATGCGGGGTGGACGGCCACTGGAATGGATGAATACGGCCCCTGGTCGTTACGTCATGGCCCGAGACGCTCGATGACATGCAGCGCTTCTCTTCGATTGCTCACAATCACGAAGGCGCGGCTTCGTCAGTGGTGAGACCGGCGTCCGGATCAACCGCGAGATGTGTGGCGACTTCACCGGGCGAGAACACGTGTCAGGGTGAGTGAGGCAGACTGTGGAGGCGAAAGAATGGCCTGTTGGGTGCTCATGCCGGACACCCACCCACCTGAAGCAACACCCACACCCCCAGTCCATAGTCCACGACCATCAGGAGGCCATTCGGCTCGATCAGCAGGAACCGCTTTTCTGCGCGATAGATCGTGTCCGTCACCCTGATGGGCATGAGAAGAATACACCACTTGCAAGGAATTAGGCACAACAGCGTGCGAGAATGGTTCCTATTCAAAACCACGCCCGCACGCCCACAGCGAATCGTATCTGACTCGGATTCCCCCCATCTTGGCGCACGAGCGTGGCGGTCTCGCCAAAGCTCCGGTCGATAGAGATGCCGACATAGGGGGCAAACTCGCGCCGGATCTCGTAACGCAGCCTAACTCCGAACTCCAGATTGTTGAGCCCAGAGCCGGTCGTGAACTCCTCGACTCGTTGTACCGCGGCGTTGGTCTCGAAGCGAGTCTGGAGGACCAGTTGTTGCGTCAGCAACATGTCCTTCGTCAACGACAGACGCGCGGACACCGCGCCGTTCTGATCAATGAACAGGGCCGATTCGAATTCGTAGTTGTACGGCACGAGTCCCTCAATCCCAATCACGCCGAGCCCACGGGTCACGTTGCGTCCGCGGAATGTTTGAGTCTCGACGCGTGGGCCGATCTGAAAATCGTAATGCTTCTGGATGAACCGCCCATATAGGAGCTGAAAGTCCACGTCGAAGTCTGCTTTGAAGGCGGTGTCCTTCTGTCCTTCGCTTTTGAACCAAAGTCGGTTGTAGTCCCCGCCGTACCAGCCCTCTACATCCCACCGGTAGTCATCATGCCCTTGACTCCCACCTGTGTTTGGACGGTATTCGAGAACGTCAACGAGAGTGAATAGACGGTGTTCCTGATCGTTAACAGGAGCTGGCCAGTCTCCTGGCGGGGAAAACTTAGACAGCCTGCCTTCCTGCATGGCGAAAGAACCATTGGTTAGAGGGGCCTTGAAAACGGTAGCGCCTGCTGGGGCCTTTCCGTTTGGGATCGTATCAGTCACCATTGGCTTGATTGGAGTTATGGGGAACTCGATCGAAGGTTGCGCAGCGACGACCGTCACGGCGACGCCGTCGCCCAACAGGAAGCCCAAAGCGGCTGCAAGGAGGCTTGCGGAGAATCTGGCAGGAGAGCCTGTTCCGTTCATTGTTCCGACACCTCGACGACCCGGAACATCCCCGCCTCCATGTGGAGGAGCAGATGGCAGTGAAACGCCCAGGGGCCCGGCGCGTCCGCGGTGACCGCGACAGACAGCCGCTCCGCCGGCTTGACCACCACCGTATGTTTTCGCGGAAGATAGGCCCCAGCGCCATTCTCCAAATGCATCCACATCCCGTGCAGATGGAGCGGATGCTCCATCATCGTATCGTTTACAAAGGTCAATCGCACCCGCTCGCCATAGCGAAAGCGAATCGGGTCTTTGGCTTCCGAATACTTCTTGCCGTCGAACGACCATATGTATCGGTTCATGTGGCCCGTGAGATGGAGTTCAATCTCGCGCTCCGGCTCCCGCTGGTCTGGGTAGGGCGCAAGACTTTTCAAATCAGTGTAGAGCAGCACTCGCCGGTCGCTGTCTTCCAGTCCTCTCCCTGGTTCCCCCATCCGGTTCTGCGAATACTCTGCCACCGTTTGATTGCCGGGACCATGATCGTCGGGGCTATGCTTGACGGGCTCGGCGCCGGGAATCGTCGAACGACGGTGATCGCCCGCATCCATGGCCGGCATCTCGTGCATGCCTTGCTTGGGCTGCATTCCCGGACCCTGTGGCATATGCTCCATGTGTGGATTGTCGTCAGACGGTTTCCTGTGGGGCATGTCGCCGGAGGGCTCCATGCCAGGCATTGTCATGCCGCCGCCATGGGAAGTCGTGGGCACGTTCCCCATGTCCATACCTTCCATGCTCATGCCCATGTCCTCCATCGTGCGGAGGGATCTCGACCGGCGTGCAGGGATCTCCACACTCATATCTGATCGCGTCGCAAGCGTGCCGCGCGCATAGCCGCTGCGGTCCATCGTCTCGGCGAAGATGGTGTACGCGCGATCCGCGACTGGTTCGACAATCACATCATAGGTCTCCGCCGGTCCCATGCGAAACTCGTCCACCACGACGGGTTGGACATTCTGCCCATCGGCCTGCACCACCGTCATTGTGAGACCCGGAATACGCACGTCGTAGAAGGTCATGGCGCCTGCGTTGATGAAACGCAGACGCACCCGTTCGCCCGGACGAAACAGCCCGGTCCAGTTGCCGGCGGGCGACAAGCCGTTCATGAGATAGGTAAAGGTGTACCCGGTGACATCGGCGAAGTCGGTGGGATCCATCCGCATTTGGTCCCACATCAAGTAGTTCTGTATCGCCGGCCAGAAGCCCATGCGCTTCACGTCGGTCAAGAACTCGCTGGCCGTGCGCTTCTGAAAGTTATAATAGCCTCCCTGTTTTTTGAGATTGGAGAGCAGCGCTTCTGGTGATTCGAAGCTCCAATCCGAGAGCATGACCACATACTCACGCTCGTAGCGAAACGGCTCCGGTTCGACTGGGTCGATGATCATCGGGCCGTAGACGCCCGATTGCTCCTGCAAGCCCGAATGGCTGTGGTACCAATAGGTGCCGCTTTGACGGATTGGAAACTGGTAGGTAAAGGTGGTGCCCGGCTCGATGCCGGCAAAGCTGACGCCAGGCACGCCGTCCCTGGCGGGCGGCAGGAGCAACCCGTGCCAGTGAATCGACGTACTTTCTCCCAGGCGGTTTGTGACGCGCAGCGTCGCCTGTTGACCTTCTTTCAGGCGAATCACGGGACCCGGTATCGTCCCATTAATCGTGATGGCCCTCCCGGTTCTCCCGTCAAGGCGAAACAACTGCTCGCCGATCGTCAGATCAATGATCTCTCCGCTCATCGGCGCCTGTGAACCAGCGGTGACGTAAACGCTCGTCCAGGCGCGGGCGGGGACCAGATGTTCCACCGCTACCACCAGCCCAAGCGCCGCTGCGCGGCTCAACAAAAGACGTCTAGAAATGAGATCGAGGTTCATGTGTGCATGACCTTTCGTGTTGCAAGATCGATGATCAAAGGACCAGTCTCGCAGTCTCACGAACAATCCAGAATTCTTCGTCCACCGCCAGCACGTAGACAGGCAGACGGAGCTCTGCTCGGCTGATTCGGGCCACCAAGGTGGGACTTAGGATCTTGTAGCCATTCAGGTGAAGGATCGGCAGTACGGCGTCATCCATTATCAGGCTCAAAAACTTGTGGGAGTGCCATGTGGTGGCAAGCGGTCCAGTTTCTGCTTCACCGTCACCGACTACGCAACCCACGATCAGGTCTGGATTGTCCAGCGCCACGCCATAGGCATGCGAAATCCCGTAGCTGAGTTCCCCGCCTTCATGGATGGAACCTGGCGTCTCGAGGGCAACGTGGCTGGGGATGCCACCCAGAAACAAGAACTGCCTGAACAGCTTCTTCATCCCCTCCTCATCCTGTGACCTCGATCCGTCGAAGTTCGAATCGGCAGCACGGATCGCTGCCGCAGCAAGCCAGGTGCGCACATTGGAACCGGAACTTGATCTGGCTGGTTGCGGAAGTAAACGGCCCCAGCGTCACCCCGAAGCGATGGATCGCGGCCAGGGCATACTGGCCAGAGCCTTCTCGGCTTCCTTGACCGTGATGCCGTGGTCATACAGTGGCCTGTGATTGGCACCACGTCCAGTCCTGGATTAAAAGTCTGTGTTTTTGCGTTCATGATTCCCACTGAAATCACAGTTTCACGTTCCGCAGCCGCAAGGCGTTGCTGATGACGGACACTGAACTCAGGCTCATCGCGGCGCCGGCAATGATCGGGCTGAGCAGCAGGCCGAAGAACGGGTACAGCACCCCCGCCGCCACCGGAATACCCAGCGCGTTGTAGAGAAAGGCGAAGACCAGGTTCTGCCGGATGTTCCGCATGGTCGCACGACTGAGGTGCATCGCTTTGGCAATGGCGCGGAGGTCGCCGGTTACCAGGGTGATGCCTGCGCTTTGCATGGCGACGTCCGTGCCGGTGCCCATCGCCATGCCGACGTCCGCTTCGCTGAGGGCGGGGGCGTCGTTGATGCCGTCGCCGGCCATCGCGACGTGTGTGCCTTCCGCCCGCAGCTGCTTCACGTAGCGGACTTTGCCCGCCGGTTCAATCTCTGCTTCCACCGCATCGAGGCCGAGTGTCTTCGCGACGGCCGCGGCGGTGCGGCGGTTGTCGCCGGTGAGCATGACGAGCTTCAAGCCGAGCGTATGGAGGTTGCGGATGGCTTCGGCGGTGGTGGATTTGATCGGGTCGGCCACGGCAAGAATGCCCGCCGGCTTGCCATCCACCGCGACATACATCGCGGTCTTGCCTGCTTCTTGAAGTGGGACAGCCAAGGCTTCGAGCGGCCCCAGGCCGGTGATCGTTTCGTTCCGCAGGAAATCCGGTTTGCCGATCATGACTGCACGACCAGCGACGGTGCCAAGCACCCCACCCGCCGTCACCGAGCGGAAGTCTGACACGGCTTCAATAACGAGGCCCTGGTCCTTCGCGCCTTGCACAATCGCAGCGGCGAGCGGATGCTCGCTGCCCTGCTCCAACGACGCCGCCAGACGCAGCAAGTCCTTCCCGTCGAACCCGCCGGTCGGCAGCACATCCATCAGCTTGGGTTTGCCCTCCGTGAGCGTGCCCGTCTTGTCCACGACGAGCGTCGTGACCCTTTCCAACCGTTCCAGCGCCTCGGCGTTCTTCACGAGCACGCCTTCCTGCGCGCCGCGACCGACGCCGACCATGATGGACATCGGCGTGGCCAGACCGAGCGCGCAGGGGCAGGCGATAATGAGGACGGCCACGGCATTGAC
>JAENWB010000219.1:0-9262 GCA_016650275.1 Nitrospiraceae bacterium
GTCGTGGCCTATGTGAAGGGCCTCCGCGATGTGCTCATGTATCTCGAGGTCTGCGACGGCAATATGGATGAAGGGAGTTTCCGCTGCGAGCCGAATCTCTCGCTTCGTCCGTTGGGCCAGAAGGAATTTGGAACGAAGGTCGAGCTCAAGAACATCAATTCGTTCAAGTTCGTCAAGGATGCCATCGAGTACGAGATCAAGCGCCAGACGAAGGTGTTGAAGGAGGGCGGGAAAATTAACCAGGAGACCCGGCTCTGGAATCTCGAGCGCGGCGAGACGGTGGTGATGCGCTCCAAAGAAGAGGCGCACGACTATCGCTACTTCCCCGATCCAGATCTGGTGCCACTCAAGCTGGAAAAGGAGTGGATCGAGGGCTGTTGCAAGCAGGTGACTGAATTGCCGGCAGCCAGAATGAAACGATTTGTCGGCGAGTGTGGGCTGTCCGAGTACGATGCCGGCGTCTTGACTGCATCGAAGGCGGTGGCCGACTACTTCGAATCCTGCGTGAAGCTGTTCAATCAGCCCAAGACGGTGAGCAACTGGGTCATGGGTGAGCTCACCAGAGAGCTGAATCACTCAGGGACCGACGCGAGCGCCTCCCCGGTTTCACCTGAACGGCTCGTTAGCCTTCTTCAGTTGGTCGAGCAAGGGACGATCAGTTTGAAAGTGGCGCGCGAGATTTTCCCTGAAGTTTACAGCAGCGGGAAGACGCCGGAACAAATTGTTCAAGAGAAGGGGCTCATTCAAGTATCCGACGAAGGGGCGCTCGACAAGATTATCGGCGAAGTGCTCGCGAAGAATCCGACGCAGGTGGCGCAGTTCAAAGAGGGGAAGCAGCAAGTGCTCGGATTCCTGGTCGGACAGGTGATGAAGGCGAGTGGCGGCAAGGCGAATCCGGGGAAGGTGAATGGGTTGCTGAAAAAGCGGTTGGGATGAGGCTGGGTGCCTTCTTTGCTCGCGGAACGCGCACGATGAGAAGGAGTGGAAGGACACCCACGTTGGTCCTGTGCTCCCGGAACGCGCGCCCTCAGAAGGGCCTCGTTCGACGGGCGCACGTAGACCAACATGGGTGCCCTTCCAAGAGAGGGAAAACAAGCGAGCTTGGAGGGATCATTTAGCTGGAAGACGGTCGCTCGATGCGCACAGTGAAGGGTAGACTTGGCCACTCCCCTGAGTAGAGGTAGCAGGAGTCAGGAGGCACTTGTTGGACGCGCGCAGTCGAAGGCAACCCAGCCCCATCCCCTGAGGGTGATCAGGGTGGGGATTTGACCGCGGGCGGACGGGCTGCTCATTAATATGAAATGTGATGTGTGCGGATCACCGATGAGCGAGCAGATGGTGACCTATACAATTCAGATGGATGAGAAGTTAGTTGTTGTCGAGCATATTCCAGCGAAGGTCTGCGATCAATGTGGGGAGCGGCTGTATAGTCCTGAAACCGTTGAGCGGTTACAGAAGACGGTGTGGGAACAGCAATCGCCGTCGCGAGTGCTCCAAACACCTGTCTTCGATTTCGCAGCAAAGTAGAGGCTATATGGGTGTGAGTTTTGGGATCGAACAGGCTGCTCAAAAAGGCGGCCTCATCGTTTGTGGTCCATCTGGTCTCTCTGGTTCATCTGGTTAGTCTGGTTCAACCAAATGAACAAGACAAACCAATTAAACGAGATAGACCAAACAAACCAGACAGACCAAATAACGGTCTTCATACGCTGGGGGTCTTTTTCAGCAGCCTGAGGGGGGAAGCATGAGCGCGATTCGAGAAATCAGGGGACGGCAGATTTTTTATTTGCGGGGAAATCTGCCGTCCGAGGAGGAATGATATGGCAGCGACCGTGGCCAGAATGACCAAACATGAACTGAAGGAAATTATCGAATCGACGGTCGAACAGAAGCTGCTAGAGCTATTGGGTGATCCAGACGAAGGTCTTGTGCTGAGGAAGACGGTCAAGGATCGATTACTTCGTCAGCGAAAAGCCGTAGCTTCTGGCCAACGAGGTGAGTCGTTAGCCGTGATTGTGAAGCGGTTGGGACTTGGCTGAGAATATGTATCGTGTTCGCCTTCTGGACGCGGCCGCGGAGGAATTGGGCAAACTCGATAAGTCGGTGGCCAGGAGGATTGTCGAGCGAGTCAATTGGCTGGCGGAGAATCTTAAGAGTGTCCAACTCAAAACCCTCACAGAAGAATTTGAAGGGTTGTTCAAGTTACGTGTTGGCGACTATCGCGTAGTCTATGAATTGATTCGCAACGAGCAGATGATCATCGTTCATGCGATTGGCCATCGGCGGGAGATTTATCGAAAGAGATAGTGGGAGCAGTTCATGAAGAGGATGGAGTAACGTATGAGCGCGATTCGCGAGATCAAAGGACGACAGATTCTGGATTCACGGGGGAATCCGACGATCGAGGCAGAGGTCATGCTGGAGAGTGGGGCGCGTGGGCGGGCCGCGGTGCCGTCCGGGGCCTCGACCGGTGAGAAGGAAGCAATCGAACTGCGCGATGGCGACAAGAAACGCTGGATGGGGAAAGGCGTCTCCAAGGCCGTTGCCAATATCAGCAAGCTGATCGCACCGGAGCTGTTAGGGAAGGAAGCGTTCGACCAAGTCGGTATCGACCAGGCGATGATCGATCTGGATGGCACGAAAACGAAGGGCAAGCTCGGCGCCAACGCCATTCTCGGTGTGTCGCTGGCCGTGGCGAAGGCGGCGGCGGCTGAAACAGGCCAGCCGCTCTACCGATATCTTGGCGGGACGAATGCGCGAGTGCTGCCGGTGCCGCTCATGAACATCATCAACGGCGGGGCTCATGCCGACAATCGGTTGGACTTGCAAGAGTTCATGATCATGCCGGTGGGGGCGGCCAGTTTCAGCGAGGCGTTCCGGATGGCGACGGAGGTGTTCCATACGCTCAAGGCGCTGTTGAAGAAAAAGGGGTTGAACACGGCGGTCGGAGACGAAGGTGGATTTGCGCCGGACCTCCAGTCGAATGAAGAGGCGCTCAGCCTGATCATGCAGGCAATTGAGGAGGCCGGCTATAAACCGGGGCGCGATATCGCCCTCGCATTGGACTGTGCGGCCAGCGAATTCTATGAGAAGGGCCGATACCGCCTTGAAGCAGAAAAGAATCCTGAGCGCTCCTCCGAGGAGATGATCCGCTACTATGGGCAGCTCGTGGATCGATACCCCATTCTCTCCATTGAGGATGGATTGAGCGAATTGGATTGGAAGGGTTGGAAGATAATGACGGAGAAGTTGGGCAAGCGGGTCCAATTGGTCGGAGACGATATCTTCGTGACCAACGTGGAGATCTTTGCCAAAGGGATCAAGGAAGGGATCGCGAACTCCATTCTGATCAAGCTCAACCAGATCGGTACGTTGACGGAAACGCTGGAGGCGATTGAGTTGGCGAAACGGTCAGGCTACACGGCGATCATTTCGCATCGATCCGGGGAAACGGAGGATACGACGATCGCGGACGTGGCGGTCGCGACCAATAGCGGGCTCATCAAGACGGGGTCGCTGTCCCGAACGGATCGCGTGGCCAAGTACAATCAGTTGCTCCGGATCGAGGAAGAGCTGGGTCCGAACGCAGTCTATCGGGGTCGTGAGGCGGTGCCGGGGCGACGCGGGTGACGAGTGAGCGACGATGATTATTAAGCGGAATCGGGGACGGCAGTGGCTCGATTGGCAGCGTCGCATGGTGACGGGCGCGCACTATGTGGGAGTTGCCGCGTGCCTGCTGCTGTTGCTCGTCTTGGTCTTTGGCGACATGGGTTTACCGCGCTACTTCTCTATGCGCGGGCACGCCAAGCAGCTGGACCTTGATCTTCAAGAGCTGCAACGGACGACCCGCACGCTGCGGGGGGACATCGATCGTCTGGAACACGATCCCGCGAAGATCGAACAGCTGGCGCGAGAGCAGCTCGGCTATGTTCGCAAAGGTGAAACCGTGTATCAATTGGTTCCCGCACCATCACAGGAGCGGCCCCGTCCGTAACACCATGAAGTTTGGCACAGTCGCGATCATTGGACGGCCGAACGTCGGCAAGTCGACATTGCTCAATCGATTGCTTGAGCAGAAGATCGCGATCGTCTCGGACAAGCCGCAAACGACGAGGACGAGAATTCTGGGAGTCGTGCATGCCCCGGGTGCGCAGATTGCCTTGCTCGATACGCCTGGGTTGCACAAGCCGCAACATCTGCTCAATCGCCGCATGCTCCGTACCGCGGTTGAAACGCTGGAGGAGGCAGATATCTTGTACGTGTTGATGGACACGACGAGTTCGCCTGGTCCTGGTGATCTATTGGTCATCGATCATGTGAAAGGGGCGGTCAGGAAGTGCCCGCGACCGGTCATTCTCGTATTGAACAAGGTGGATCTGGTCAATAAGCTCAAGTTGCTTCCGGTGATGGAATCCTACGCCAGGTTATTCGCATGGACGGACGTGGTGCCGGTGTCGGCTGAAACCGGCGACAATGTCGATCGATTGCTGTCCGTGACCGTGGCCCATCTTCCGGAAGGAGAGGCGGCCTATGATGCAGACACCGTTACCGATCAGTCCATGCGGACCTTGGCGGCCGAGATGATTCGCGAGAAGATTTTGCACCAGACCTATGAGGAAGTGCCCTACTCAGTTGCCGTGGAGATCGACGAATTTGTCGAGGAGGGGAAGCTGGCGCGCATCAGCGCGACGGTGCTGGTCGAGCGCGAGTCTCATAAGGCGATCCTGATCGGGAAGCATGGAGAGAGGCTCAAGGCTGTCGGGACCGATGCACGACGCGACATGGAGCAGATTTTCGGGATGAAAGTGTTTCTGCAGCTGTGGGTGAAAGTGCGGGAGGCGTGGAGAGAAGATGAGCATGCCCTCACGGAATTGGGGTACTAGAGAGTCGTCAAGTTTATAACGTCATAAAGTCATCACGTCTAGATCCAAAGACTTGATGACGTTCGACGTTTAGACTTTTAGACTGGGTGTAACGATGAATTGGGATACTAGATAGTCGTCAAGTTCATAACGTCATAATGTCATCCGTCCGGCCAGGACTATGACTTGATGATGTTCGACGTTTAGACTTTCAGACTAGGTACGACGATGCAACCGACGGAACGTATAACAGAATCGAATCCAGTGGATCCGCGCCCTCGTCCTGGGGATAAAGATCTCCTGCGCGATACGCTGCGTGACCAGGCCGATCGAGGCCGGACCAAGTCCGACATCGTGCTGTTGTCGGTGCAACGGCTGTTGCACCGGGGTGCGATCACCAATCTCGCGAAGATGCTGGGCCGGATGCATCCGGCTGACGTGGCGAAAGTGATCGTGCATCTGTCGTCCCCCAAAGAAAAGCGGGAAGTCTTCGAACTGGTACGAGGCGAGGCGAAGCGCGGCCAGGTGCTGAGCGAGCTCGACAGCGACAGTATCAATCAAGTGTTGGCGGACCTGCTGCACTCGGATATCGCCTGGCTCATCAAAGACCTCGGCCCTGACGACGTGGCCTACCTCCTCGGGGTTCTGCCGGAAGAACGAGCCAAAGAGATTCTCTCGCTGATGCGGACGGAGGACTCCACGGAAGTCGCCGATCTGCTGAAGTATGCGAAGGATACGGCCGGCGGCATCATGACGACGGAATTCTTCGCGCTCTCGGAAGAGGCGACGGCAGAAGATGCCATCCGACGTCTCCAGCTGGCGACGGATGCGGAAATGGTGTTCTATATTTACGTGACCGACAAGGATGAGCGCTTGGTCGGGGTGCTCTCTCTGCGGCAGTTGCTGACGGTTCCTCCCACGACGCCGCTGAAAAACCTCGCGACGCGCGACGTGATCAGCGTGACGGTCGACATGGATCAGGAAGAAGTCGCCCGTCAGGTGGCGAGGTACAACTTGCTCGCGATCCCGGTCATCGACAACGACAGCAAATTGGTCGGCATTATCACGGTTGACGACGTCGTGGACGTGATCCGTGAAGAAGCGACCGAAGACATGCTTAAGATGGCGGGCGCGATCGAAGAGGACTCGGTCTCGAAATCCTCCAGTGTGGCGTCGGCGAAGCACCGGCTCCCCTGGCTCTTTACGAATCTAGTCGGCAGTCTGTTGTCAGGCGCGATTCTGTGGGAGTTCCGGTACACGATTCAGGAAGTGGTGGCCATCGTCAGCTTTATTCCGGTCATCGCCGCCATGGGTGGAAACGTGGGCCTCCAGTCCTCGACCCTCATTATTCGAGGGTTGGCGACAGGGCTGATCGAGCTGACGGATGTGCGCACCGTGTTTTTCAGGGAAATCAAGGTCGGACTACTGATGGGGCTCGCCTGCGGCGTGATTCTCACGATCGTCGGCTGGATTTGGCATCAAGCGTTTCTGGGCATGGTCGTGGGGATATCGCTGATTATCGCGTTCATGGTCTCGACCAGTATGGCGACGTTCATGCCCATCTTGCTGAAGCGCATGAAGGTGGATCCTGCCGTTGCGGCCGGCCCCTTTGTGACGACGGCCAATGACATCACGGGCATTACCATCTATCTTTCTCTGGCCACCCTGTTCATGGAATATCTTCGCTAACAGGAACCGTAAACCGTGAAACGTGAAACGAGGGTCAGCCGCGGAGCTGAGTTCTGGGTTCGAAGTTCCAAAAACATCGAACTTCGGACCTCGAACCGTCGTCCGTCTCGCTCGTCTCGCCTTTTCCGCCCGTCTCGCTGGTGGCCCCCATGCCGCTGATCAAAACCGCGGCCATCACACTGAACAGTCGGAAGTGGGGCGATGCGGATCGTATCGTGACCTTCTATACCAAAGAGATGGGAAAGGTTCGCGCGGTGGCGCGGGGGGCTCGTCGGATGAAGAGCCGGCTCGGCGCATCACTCGAACCGCTCACCATCTGCTATCTGAATCTGTTCGAAAAGTCAGGTGATTCGCTCTATCGAGTGTCTGAAGTCGATCTCGTGGAGCCGTTCATGCGGTTTCGCGAAGACTTGACGCTGATGACCGCTGCCGCGCGGATGGTAAATGTGGTGGGTGCGGTGACACCGGACGGGGACCCGGACCAGCAGCTCTTCGGGACGCTCGAACAGGGCTTGCGTGCTTTGATCACGAGCCAGGACCCGGCGTTGACGGCGCTGCTGTTTCAGATTCGGCTGCTGGGCCTTACCGGGTTTCGCCCTCAGACCGATCACTGTGCCGCTTGCGGCAAGAGTCGGTTGATGGGAGAACCGCAGTTCTCGCCTCTGTCCGGAGGCCTGGTCTGTGCGGTTTGTGCTGCGCGCCAGGCCTTCCGCTGTTTGCCGCTCTCGCGAGGGAGCCTGGCCTTTCTGCATCAGGCGTTGCGGCTCTCGCCCGCTGTGGTCGATCGTCTGAAGGCCGCCGGGCAAGTTCGGCACGAGGTGGAAAACGCGATTGAAGGGTATGTCACCATTGTGGCAGGCAGACAACTGCCTCCCGTGGATTTTCTGTCGTATCCATCATAAGAATTTGTACGCGAGACGGGCACAGAAGTTCTGAGTTCTGGGTTCTGAGTTAGAGGCCGACGGAAAGAGTGGGACTGGTTGATCTGGTCTGTCTGGTTTATCTGGTTCAACCAAACAAACCAAACAACCAAATCAACGAGACAGACCAGACAGACGAGATAGACCGAACAGACCAAATGAACAAGACAGGAAATTCGTGAAGATGCCAGAGACCGTATATGAACCGAGAGACATGGCCTGGATTGAGAAGGGTGTGTTGGGCATCGAATGGAACGATGGGCACAAGGCCGTCTATCCTGTCCGGTATCTCCGCCAGCAATGTCCCTGCGCAGCCTGTGTGGACGAGTGGTCTGGTGCACGGCGCCTGCAACCGAATGATGTGCCTCTCTTAATCATGCTGCAGGATGTGCAGCCGGTCGGACGGTATGCGCTACAATTTTCTTGGAGCGATGGCCACGACACAGGGATTTACTCCTATGCCCTTCTTCGACGGCTCTGTCAGTGTGATATCTGTCAGCCTGTGAAGCCTGTTGAACCAAGGAGCCGACGTCTATTGTGAGGAAACTCTCGGACATGTTAAGACTGACCTGGTGCGGTGCGCAGCGGTTCAAGTGCGTTGATTTTCTGAGGCGCTCGGGATGGGCCGGCGTATTCGTCGTGGTTGCGATTGGGTCGGTTCTCGGTTGCAGCGGGATGCCTCCGTTGGAAGAACAAGAGCGCCACGTGCGAGACAACGAGTTGGTGCTCCATCAGTTGACCCCTCGCGCATTTGTCGGGGCATGGGGGATGCCGGCATATCAGCATGCCGAGTTCATGCAGTTCTTCGGCATGAAAGACGACTCGCTGATTCCACGGTCAAGGTTGGCAAGCGGAGAACCGCCGCGAGGGTGGGAGGTCCGTATTGAGGCCGGCGATGCGCTGTTTCTGGCTTACCCGGATCGCGGATGGCTGGTGGTGTTTTTCGAGGAACGGCTTGTCTATCGCGAAGCGCTGACCGCGGAGCAACTCCACGCGTTGGGACGCAGTTGGCAGCACGAAGACAAGTTTCGATCCAGGTTTGAAGTGCCGGCTGCTCCATAATGTGATGAGTCTACCAGCCCGCATTATTCACGAAGGCTTCTACTGCAACTGCCGATCCCTGACTCAAGAGAGACCAGCCGCTCTTCGCGCTTGTCGCGCGCTACTCCACCATTTCGTCACGAACCCCCGTGAGTAATGAGGAGTAGCCCTTCCATGACCCAGCATCCCTTGAATCTGCTCATGGTCTCCTCCGAAGCGGTCCCCTATGCCAAGACCGGTGGGCTCGCCGACGTCGCCGGCGCGTTACCTCTTGAATTGGCGAAACTTGGCCACGATGTCATTCTCCTGCTCCCGCGCTATCGTTGCCTGAATGAGTCAGGCCGATCCTTCCGTCCCGTCTGTCGGCTACGAGTAGCGACGCCTCAGGGGCTAGTCGATACGCTCATCGAAGAAGATGTCATTCCCGTCGGCGAAGGTGGTCGCCTGGTGCGGGTGTGGACGATTCAGAACGAGGCCTTCTTCAACCGGCCAGGGCTCTATCAAGATGGCAGTACCGACTATTCCGATAATCTCGACCGGTTTTCATTCTTCTGCCGTGCGACGATTGAGGTGATGGCTTATCTCCGAACCGAGTGCCGATGGAATACCCACATCCTCCATCTGCATGATTGGCAAACAGCGTTGTGCGCGGTCTATCTCAAGACCGTCGATCAAGATCGACCGGAGGTACAGGGAGCGCGCACCGTACTGACGTTGCACAATGTGGGGTATCAAGGTCTCTTCCCTGGA
>JAENWB010000220.1:0-5212 GCA_016650275.1 Nitrospiraceae bacterium
GAGCCGGGAGGACAGATCGGCCCGGTGGGCAACATTCCGGATAAGATTCGTGCCGCCGCACGAGAAGGGTATCGCACCGTGTTGGTTCCACGCGGGCAAATTCATGACGCGCGATGGAACCTGAACGAATTGGAGTTTCAGCTCAATGTGACGGTGAAGGAAGTGGATACGATTGATGAGGCCTACCAGCTGATGACAGGCCAACGAATCTAGCAGGATGGTTACTCTGGTCTATCTCGTCTGTCTGGTCTATCTGGTTAGTCTGGTTCAACCAAAAAACAAGACAGACCAGATAGACTAGATGAACTCCGTCAGTTACCCGCTAGACCCCGTCGCTCCCTGCATGATCGCGTCATACTCCGCTTGCGTCAACCGATGCATGCCCAATTTCAATCGTCGAGTGAGTTCGGCCTGATCGGTAATCTGCAACACGTTAAGCAACAGCGCCTGGCTCACAGCAGATGAGCAGGACAACCGGCGCACCCCATCAATTCGCACAAAGCCGAATCTGGCCTCAGTTCTCAATTCGTCACTGAGGAACGCATCCAACGCGGAAAAGTCCAACACAGGCGGCACGATCTGAAATTCTGTACAGAGCCCGACCTTCAACACATAGACAAGTCCCCGGGACTGCGCATCGAGATATGTATGTAGATTCGTCCTGATTAGCCCGGTGCAGAGTCCCCAGAGGCCGTGCCCGAGTTGCAGCTCGGCACTTTCCTCCGAAGTGCGTTCTCGCAAGGCCCCGGCCACGAACAAAAAATGACTCATTGGAAATTCATCGCGGAAGATTCAGCGGGAGGATGACACACAAGGGGAACGGGCACCATGATGCCGGGACAGACTCACAGCGTCATCCGGCCGGCCGACTCGACCGAGTCATGCAGAATAGGCATCCCATGCGAGTGTCAGTGCGTGTGGTAATCGTCTGCGTCGTCTAACAGGCTTTCTGGTTTTTCAGGAAAACCTGCGTCTTCATCTTCCCCGTCCAGCGTGAGTTCTTCTTCCACATCTTCATCGGCCTCAACAACTATATCCACATCCTCCTCGGCCAGTTCCTCGTCAAGATCGGGATCCTTCAGCGTCGGCGACCCCATCGGCCGCGATAGCAAGGACTGCTGGGGCTCCTCATCCACAAACAGCTTCATGGATTTTTTGTCGAGAGCTGGGGCCGCTGGTTTGGACGAAACGGCTGGAACCGCCTTGGGTGCCGCTGCAGCGCGCTTCCTGGCAGTCTTCACGATGGATTCCTTAGCAGCTTTTCTTGTCGTTGATTTCTTGGCTACCTTCCGGGCAGTCTTCTTGGCAATTTTCCTTGTCGCTGATTTCTTGGCTACCTTCCTGACAGTCTTCTTCACAGCTTTCCTTTTCGCTGGTTTCTTGGCTGCCGTCTTCACTGCGGACTTTGCTTTGGCTTTAGCCTTTGCTTTCGTAGATGTCTTCTTTGCCGGCTGCTTTTTGTTCTTCGCCATCGAATTTCTCCTCTCTCATCCATTGGATGTCTAACGCGGCCTCCATCTAGCATGAACCTCTAGGGTCTTGCAACTCTCGCCTCTACCCCCTCTCACAGGATGGCAAAAAAGTCGCTCTTCTCACCCGCCCAGCCTCGCCAGGCCCATCACCGTGAGCGCAACAGAGAGCAGGAACCGGAGGGGCAAAGAGTGCGGCAATTGTGGGTCTGCCACAGCAACCCCCCGGATTAACTGCCAACGGATGGGAGAATCCTACAAACAAGCCACGACGTCAAGAGGGAAGGCCAAGAATCTTGCCGGGTTGACACTACTTCCTCCATTGACCGACATGATAAAATGATTGTGCGTAAAATCGATGTACCGGTGCGACTATGAAAACACGGATGATCATCGCCATCTTGTCGCTTGGACTCTTCACTGCCTGGCCAACAACCGCCACGCCTCCTTACACCGCCATCATCATCGATAGCGGGTCACCCTATTTCGTCCCAAGGTCAGCCACTGTATCCAGCGGATCCCCCATCAGATGGGACAACCCCACAGCCACCGAACACACGATTACCCACCTGGGCTGTTTTGAAGATGGGAACGCCTGCGCGTTCGATTCCGGGATCGTCCTGCCAAGCGGCAGCTTTACACTTCCAGGGTTGGCTCCCGGTCACTACCCCTATCTCTGTCGCATCCATCCCATCATGCACGGAGTCATTACCGTCACAGACACGTTCGTCCCCTCCCAGCTCTAGAACCCGTCGTTCGTATCTCGTCCCTCGTCGTTCACGAACGACGATTCACGTCCCTTCAGGCCTTGCGAGAAACCCAGCCCGTCATGTAGGCTGCGGCGCTCGAACTGGTCACGTCAATCATGAAACCAGCTGTCGCCACGCACGAACCGCTCAACCTCACCGGAGAGACGCTCAGCCGACTGGCCTGGCACATCCCCGACCTCGTCGCCTATCAACCCAACGAAGACGAATGGTGGTTCGCCCCCCTCGATGACAACCTGCCGATCATACGACTGAATCGCACAGGCTTGGAGATGTTACAGGCGATGGACGGCCACACCACGGTCGGGGCGCTGGTGGAGAAATACGGGACAAAGGTCTGCGGGCCGGACGGACAGCCGGGACAATGGCATTTGGCACATTGGACCCTGCCCACCTACTCGCTGTGCTACTTCGGCACAGAGCCCCCGGGTGGCCACCGCCACAAGGCCAAGTGGGATCTGCTCCTTCAACAAATTCGGGAAGGCTGGTCAGGACAGGAAGAGTTCGAGGGGGAAGAGCATCTAGAAGGTTTTCATCACCACGAACTGACCGACAGCGGTGGAGACGACGGCCACTTCGACCTGATCGAAACCACTGTCTCGCATCTCTTCCGGGAGCCGAACGACACGCTCAACGGCTTGACCTACGGCCGGCTGCTCATGCGGCAGTTGCGGAAGCTGGGCTGGTTCACGCCCAAACCCCACGTCATCCTGGAAGTGGGCGGCGGACTCGGATACCTCGCCCGTGAGTTGGGCAAGGAACTCTTGCCGTTTGAAAAACAGACCATCCGGTACATCTCCCTCGACATCACACAACCCTTCCTCACGCTACAAGTCAGCCGCGCCAAGGCCGGAGGCTGGAGCGGCATCGGCACCCGCGCCAACGGCGAATGGCTGCCCTTTAAAGACCACTCCGTCGACCTCGTCATCGACAACGAGAACATGGCCGACATGACCCCGGTGAAGTTGAGCAGGAAAGAACTCCAGGAAGGAACAGGCGACAGGCCGCAGCATCAGGAAGCATTGGATTGGATCAGACGCGTGCGGCTGCCGCTGGGCACGGACCTGCCGGAAGACGTGATCTTCAACCTCGGCCCCTTTCGATTCGTGGCAGAACTGTGGCGGGTGTTGAAACCGGGCGGCAGGGCCTTTCTCACTGAATTCGGGATCGAAGAAGGCTGGCCGGCGCCGGTCAAACTGCCGGGCCACACAGAGTACGAAGTCCAGTACAGCCACCTGCGGCAGGCCGTGCGTTGGCTGGGCTTTCAAGAGCGTTATCTCTCATTGCCACAATTTCTCGCCATCAAACCTGACAGCAAAGTGCTCTGCACCGGCGCGGCCTATACCATTCAGCGGTTCTGCCAGGCCATGAACAAGCCGTTTATCGTGCGCGCTTACACGGAAAAGGAATTGCAGCAGGCCCTGGGCGACATGCTCCCAAAACTCCACGGCTGCCACTACCACGACGTGGCAGATCCTGCCTGGTTCGGCCTCCTCGACTTCAAAGTCTTGTTACTCGAAAAACCTGGCGGGGCCCCAAAAGCCAGCTTCTCGGAGAACAAAGGCTATCGGTGGTACTCGCAGCGGTAGCAGGGCCGATTAGCTTTCCACAACAGTCCTCATGATATTTTAGTTCCGATCGTCTCACATCGGACACAAGGGAATTGCCCAGATAAACCCATTGCCGGACACTTGAACTCAGCAAAATCGTGATTATCCAAAAATTGGCAGGCTTTATGCTGAAGCTTTTTATATTCCCTGGTGATCCTGGGAAACATCATGAATCATGGCCATTCGGGAGGTGCGAGTCATGAACACTCGTTTCAACATTCTGGGGATTATTTCTCTGACTATTGCGTTGGCATTGACGTACTCTGACAGAGCAGTGGCTTCTCATACTCTCGTAGGCAACAGCACCGGCAACTTCTTGCTACAAGAAAATGCCGGAATTGACGCTGCCACAACGCCCGTCACACCTTCTGCCGGCTCACCGTTCCGCAATGTACCGTCACTCAGTGGACGCTACTTTACTGGGAATATGACGTTTCTTCCGTATATCGGCGCAGGCTTTGGTGCCGGCTACAACTCCGAACTCGACCGTACGTTCGCGCCGAATTTGCAGCCTCAACAAAACCTGAATGTCGGCGGTCTGCAGGGCCAAAGCATGGTTCCGAATGAATTCCAAATGGGAATCCGAATCCCCTTCTAGAAACCTGAACCGGCAAACATCTGGGTACCAGATTCTCAGGAAAATAGATCCCTACTTCTTGACAGGCCAATCGTTCAATGTATTGTTACTCGAAAAATTAGACGGGGCTCCGAAAGCCAGCTTCTCGGAGAACAAAGGAGAGAGAGCAGGGCAACCAAACTGCCCTTTGCGCTCGCGCAACGCGCGGCCCAGGAAGGCCCTCGTTGGACGCGCGCAGTGAAGGGCAATCTGGTCGCCCTGCTGAGGAGAGAATAAGAAAAAATGATCGAACTGAACGCTCAGTCAATGAACCCGGTGGGATTGCTCAGTTCGGAAAAGTAGAATGTTCCCGTTAATTTCTCGTTTATTTCTCTCTGCATTAGGCTGCAAACTCGACCCGGATGGTGCGCCCAAGCCGCGCTTCAAGCGTGATGAGCATTTCGAGACTGAACTTGTCCCATTTACCACGCACGAGGTCGGACACACGGGACTGTGCGATGCCAAGGCGCTTGGCCGCTTCTGACTGGGTGAGCTTCTGCTTCTCGATGTAGAGCCGAAGATCACTCATGCGGCTGGCGCGCATTTGAAGCACAGCAGCCTCGGCCGGATCAAAGCCGAGATCAACAAAGACATTGCCGCTGAATTTTGTAGTTTTCTTTTTCATGACCGGGCAGTCCAGCCGTTAGCCATCAGCACTCAGAGGTTAGGTCTGATTCTGGCTTGAATACTAAAAACTGTTTACTGAGAGACGATAGCTTCTTTGGCTGAAACGGAAGCGAGAGAATTTAC
>JAENWB010000221.1:0-18562 GCA_016650275.1 Nitrospiraceae bacterium
CAGATGAATGAATATTCCTTCAAGATTGAAGTCGTTCTCTTGAATATCTTTGCGCTCCAAAATAACATGTTGAAGTTGAATTTTTTTCTGTGAAACAAGCCCCCGTAAGTCCAGGTTGAGAGCAGCCACGTCGTTATAAAGTTCTTCTTCTGTCTCTTCAAAGGACAGGAAGACGCCCGGCTCGTTGTAATTGATCGCGCCCTTGACTACAAAATCAATCCCCCAAAGGGTTTTTCCAGAACCGGCACTTCCACAAATTAACGTGGTTCTATTTTTCGGAAGCCCGCCTTCTGTAATTTGGTCAAACCCTTTGATGCCGGTGGGGCACTTGTATAATTGATGATGTTTTATGGCCTTTGTTTTCTTGGACGTGTTAGGCATACCTGTCTCCAATCAATTCGCGCTGACATTTCCATCTTAGACTACGATAATGCCACGTCGAAAGCTGTCCCATAGTGCACAGTTTCAAGAAAGCGAATGAGAGAGGATAGTGAGCTAATACCATTAGGAATACATGGAATTAGTCCTGGCGGATGATATCCTTAAGGGAACTGTGGACTGTCAATCCACCGTTGTATTCGATGAGCCCCAATTTACGGAACTTGTTCATGAAATGGCTCACGCGGGAGCGCGTCGTGCCGATAATTTCCGCTAGCCTTTCCTGGCTGATCTTCGCAATCACTCGCTCCTGTTTGCCGTCCGTATCGAAGTTGGCCAGCAGGAGCAGGACCCGCGCCAGCCGCATCTCGCTGGAGTGGAAGAGCTGATCCACCAGATCCTCCTCCAGCCGGATGTTACGGGTCAGCACATGGAAGAGGAACAGCTTGGAAAAAACCGGTTCGTCGTGGAGCACCTGAACCACCTGCGCTTTCTCCAGTCGCACGATCCTGCAGTTCGTCATGGCCGTAGCAGTAGCCATGTGTGTCGGCTGGCCCACGAGGCAGCCCTCGCCAAAGAAGTCGTCGGCGCCGAGCATGCCGACGACCGCTTCTTGGCCCTTTGAGGACACGACCGTGAGCTTGACCTTGCCGTGCTGCATAAAAAAGACGTGGTCGGCCGGGTCACCTTGCGAGAATACTTTCTGGTTCTTCCGGTAGTTGGCAATCGTGTGTCCTGCGCCGATCTTGGCAAGAAAGATAAGGGGATCGAAAGGCAGCGTTGACTTCGGTTCCTTTCCTGCTTTCGTTGAAACCGGTAGCGGCCTAAAACGGCGGCTGATTCTGGCTAACTCAAGAGTGATTTCCTGAGGAGACAGCACGAAATCAACGCAGTCTGAAGCCTGAGCACTGAGAGGCATGCCGTTTACATCGGCAGACAAGTCCTGAGCAAAGGTTGTTCCTCCCTTTGCCCTAATGTGCTTGCATCCCTCAATACCGTCGCCACTATACCCAGGGAGGATAATTCCGATCGCACGCGCCCCCAGAGCCTCTGCTAAAGAAATAAACAATAAATCTATCTGCCCGTTCTTCCTAGTGCGCGGAGAGACGACTTTGAAGGTATGGCGTTCAATGAGAAGATCTGCGTTCGGAGGACTCATGTATACGTGATTCGCTCGGATCGGCATCGCCGTGGACGCCACCAGGACTGGCATTGTCGTGTGACGCGACAGAATTTGAGCTAACTGACTATGGGCGGTGGGGAGAAGATGAGAAACAAAGACAAAGGCCATACCTGTCTGAGAGGGCAGGGAGTCCAAGAGCGCCTTATAGGCGTTAAGCGCTCCAGCTGAACCGCCAATGCCGACAATGAGGTTCGGATATACTGCCCCCATGGCTACTCCAGCAGGTGATTTAGATTTCTCCGTTCTATATTGCCACACTTATTGCAACGGAGATTTCTTGTCGAAGATTCTCCAGGTGCTGGTACTCTAAGGTGTGAAACACCTTTACTTTGGCATATTATCCTCTTATCTTTGAATCCGTTAACCCCGCGATTACCCCAACCGTCACAGACATAATCTGCGATTTCGGCCGGCATCGCTGGCAGGGGAGAAGGGGAGAAGGGGAGAAGGGGAGAAGGGGAGAAGGGGAGAAGGGGAGACATACGCATTGGAAAGGTCAGGACATTGGAAAATCTACCTTACTCAACCTATACCTGTCACAGGTTACGCTGAAATGCGGGATTGGTCAATCCGTAGTATATGGTGCCTTGTCGAAGTGTGGGGCTCATTCCTTTTAAACTCGCGATGCCGGACAGCGAGATGTGAGCAGAAAACCCCCGGCGCTAAAGCCGGAGGTTTTCGAGTGAGCCAGCTTAAGAGTTGGACAGGCTACTTCTTTGAGGTCAGAGGTCAAAGGGAGTACCTGTGTCCAGCGCCCAGATTTATTCGCTCCGGGGACCCGATCAAGACTCGCACCATCTCGCAGAGCTTGTGCTAATTTTGTGCTAAAAGTAGTTCGAATCCATGATAACCTCTGAAATCAGTAGAGCTGCTGGAATCTTCTTAAGCCTCGGTATTCAAATAAGAAACGGGGAAACCATTTGAAACACCGAGCCTTTTTAAAAACGTCTTGCTTCCATTCCTAAACCGTTTGTCGTACGTTCAATTCGTATCGGGGGCACCAATTCACGCTCGCTCGTACCGTCGGCCTCCTCCTCGTTCTCCCGTCATATCGGACAACGAATCCCCGAGTACAAGCTTGTCCCGCACACCGTGCGTGTTCGTCCCCCTTCATTTGAGGTACCTCTTTTAGGTCTAACCAACTTCGTGGCGACCCTTTATTCTTGTGACAGAAGGGGTAAACAAGGAGGGCATCATGACCTGTACACGTTGTCAGGGTTGTATGGCTAAAGATCACTTCCTCGATCTCATGGAGAGCGCCGAAAGTATGTGGCTGGCAGGCTGGCGCTGTCTCAACTGCGGTAACGTCCTTGACCCAGTGATGGAGCGGAACCGTCGCGGACAGGAAATAGTCGCAGTCGTCTCAACCGCATGAATGCCAGGTCTAATAGGATCGGAATCCCAGAAGAAGCCGATATCTTCTCTGGCATTGCGGCTTAGCCAGCCAGGCCATTCGTCCCTGTAAAATGCCGGATACACCTCGTTCTACTTCAATCGGCTTCCAGCGGCCCTGTTCGCTTTCTCATGTTTTCTTGCCACGTTGTGAAGGCTGGGCTAGACTTTTCCCACATTCTATGGCACGAGCAAAAACATCAGAACCGTCTCGCTCTCGGCTCAAAGTTGCCACGATTGAAGAGCTTAGCCGTGGCGTCGGAAAGCTCCAGGAATTCCTCGCCCAGGTGGAAGATCTTGGCCGAGAAGGCTTCCCCTATCTCGACGCGGCCAGGGCCAGAACAGAGTTGCAATTCCGTGAGTGCATTCGCCGCACGTTTGGTGAGAAGTCTACGGAATTCCAAGAACATCGGCACCACAAACTTCTCATGGGCAGCTCTGAGGAGACGCAGCAGAGCATTGCCCTGATCAAGGTCCTTATTGCCACGCTTGAGCAGAAAAAACGTGATCTGCAAGGAGAACCTTCTCCCCAACAGATCCCCCCAACGCCGCCGGCTCCACCAATACCGCCACGCCCACAGATGACCTTAGTGCCGTCATCGATCCCGACGGTCCACATGACCATGCTGCAAACAGCACCGGTTACGCCTCCGCCAAAGATCATGTCCGTCGCCATAACCACGAATCTCGACCTGTCCTCAGCAATCGTAGCATCGAGTCCACCTTCTGTTCCCCTGGCGTCCCCAGCCTCTTCGAGAGAGCCGGAGCCTCTGCTACCATCGGCGCCTCTGCCCGAACCACCGCCGATCTCATCAGTCCTGACCACGACGGAGATGTCGCCCCCACCGCAACCGGTGGCTCAGCTCGCCCCGGCGCCCGTGCATCCGCCACCACAAATTCCACAGCCAGCGCAGGAGGCTTCGTCCCATGCTCTCAGGCCACTGCAGCCCCCACAACGTGAACCGGAGCTAACCGTGCATCCAACAATTCCTTCCGCAGGCGCACAGCACCAGATGCAGGAACCGCATCCCGTCCCCACGCATCTGCCGCCGCCTCCCTCGAAGCCGATCGGCTCCTCCTCACACCAGGAGCCCGCACCTCAGTTTCCTCAGGCCGGATCGGACCCTGTCGAATTCGTCAAGACACTCTGTTGTCGGTTCCACTCCGTCGCCCGGCAGTTGCGACTCCGTGGGGAATTCCGAGCCACGTTAAGTGTGGAAGACGAGTTCGATGCGCAAAATCTGCTGCATGCACTCCTACGGGTCCAATTTGACAATATCGACACGGATGAGTGGACGCCGAGTTATTCAAGCGGAGCCCCGCGCACGACACTCTTGCTGAACGACGGTCGTCTTGCGGTGATCGTCAAGAAAACAGGGCCCGGTCTCAACGCCAAAGACCTCACCGACCAACTCCGGATTGACGCAGAACGGTATCGATCCTACGACCGCTGCACAACGCTCTTGTGCTTTATGTATGACCCAGAGGGCCGTATCGGGAACCCTCGTGGCCTCGAAGCTAGTCTCGCGAGCGTAAACGACTCGTTTGTTATCGACGTACTGGTCGCCCCGAAATGAGGTGATGAATGAAGAAGTCTAAGCCTGCCGTCGCCACTCTCTCCAGATCGTCTGTAGGTCCCCCCGCATTGACAGAAGCGAGAGGCATCCGCTACGTTGACCATGACCCCGCTATTTCTGCGGTGCCTTGTACGATTCACGCTCCAGTCGATGGCGGGAGAATTATGTCGGATCGAGCCTACGTGCTCATCAATGTACTGCCTGGACGGACGAGCGATGTGGTTCGGGCTCTGTCAGGAATCAAGCAGATCAAGACCATCGACCCCTGCTGGGGCAAGCCGGATATTATTGTGGTGGTGGAAGTGTCGGACCAGGATGCCCTGACCCAGTTGGTGCTAAGCCGGATTCATGAGATCGACGGCGTCTCGCAGACTGACACCCATCTCGTCTATCGATTGAAGGCTAATAACGCCAAGTGACCTGCACTCTTCGCGTGTTCAGTCTTGTCCTCCTTATCACCTAGGTACCCGCGTGCGCCGGGCCTCCCATCCCCCATGAGCCGGACGTCGTAGATGTGATCTTGCCGGCTCCTGCCGAGCAAGTCAGGACGGGATCTTTACCAGTTGGGATGCTGTGCCGAGCGCCCTCCAGCACAGCGCCGGAAACCAACTCCGCCTGATTAAGAATGCTCCGCACATCCTTCAATCAAGCTTCTTTCTCTCCGCCGTCGGCACCATCGCCGAGTTCCAATCCGAACCGCTCAGCCATCCGATAGAGGGTGCGCCGATCAATGCCGAGAATCTTTGCGGCTTTGACTTTATTCCCCTTGGTTACCTTCAGCACGCGGACGAGATGACGCTTCTCGACTTCCTCAAGCGACAAACAGGCCTCATCGCTGTGGCTAATCCCTTCGGCGGTCTCTTCCGACGGCAGCTCCGTCCGACGTAGCGACGCCGGCAGATCATGCGGCGTGAGAAGGGGACCGTGACTCAACGAGACGGCCCGCTCAATGGCGTTTTCCAACTCGCGCACATTACCGGGCCACCGGTACTGCATCAACAGCGTCATCGTCTCCGGCAGCACCCCGCGCACCGCATGGGCCGTCCCCGCCGCGCATTTCTGCAAGAAGTGATGCACCAACATCGGAATATCCTCCCGCCGCTCCGCCAGCGACGGCAAGGTGATACGCACGACATTGAGCCGATAAAATAAGTCGTCCCGATACTTCCCCTCCTTGACGAGCTGCTCAAGATCTCGATTGGTCGCAGCGATGATACGGACATCGACCTTCGTCGATGTCGTGCTGCCGACACGGCGGACTTCGTGATCTTGCATCACCCGCAGCAACTTGACTTGCACGGCCTGCCCCAACTCGCCGATCTCGTCGAGAAACAACGTGCCCCCGTTCGCGGATTCAAAGAGGCCCACTTTGTTTCCAACCGCGCCGGTAAAGGCTCCCTTCTCATACCCGAACATTTCCGACTCCAGCAGGGTATCCGGCAACGCCCCGCAATTCACCGGAATGAACGGCTTGTCTCGACGAGGCCCATTCGCATGGATCGCACGCGCAATCAGTTCCTTGCCGGTCCCGCTTTCCCCTTGCAGGAGCACCGTGCTCTTGCTTTCGGTCACCCGAGCCACCAGCTTATACACTTCCAGCATGGCGGGACTGCTCCCCACCAGCGGAGACCATTCATCTTTGCTCTTCAATTCTTCACGAAACCGGGCATTCTCTCGGAGGAGTCGGCAGTGATCGAGACTCCGTTTGACCACCAGCTTGATGTCCTCTTTTTTAAACGGCTTGGCGAGATAGTCGTAGGCTCCTTGCTTGATCGCTTCGATCGCACCTTCAAGAGATCCGAACGAGGTCAGCACCACGACCGCCGTGTCAGGGCTCATACGTTTAAATTCACGCAAGACCGTGAGCCCATCGACCGCGCCCATGCGAATATCTGTCAGAACCAGATCCACTTGCCCCTGGCGGCCACGGGCGATGACCTCTTCTCCGCTGGCGAAGGCTTCAACGTCATAACCTTCCTTCCGTAAGGCCTCAGCCAAGAGATCGCACGCGACCGCATCGTCGTCGACTACGAGAATATTCGCTGGCTGCATCAGGCCCTCTCTGTCATGAGCGTCGGCTCGGTCTTCAATCCAGGTAAGGTCACGGTCACGGTTGTGCCGCGCCCAGTCTCGCTCTCGAGCACAAGACTGCCTCCATGGGCCAGGACCGTTTCGCGGCTCAAGAATAGTCCTAATCCGGTGCCCGTGCCAACCGCCTTGGTCGTAAAAAATGGTTCAAAGGCTTTCTGCACATCAGCCTCCGGCATGCCGCATCCCGTATCCCGTACCGCAACTGTGACCACCAGAGGTGACATGGCTTCGGCCACCTGACGGCCGCGGTCGAGTTCCTCGGACGAGGCCGCACGGGCACCTACTAATACGCTCACCGCTCCATGCGGCGGAGTGGCGGCTAAGGCGTTGGCTAATACGTTCACCAATACTTGATGCATCTTTTCCGTATCGGCCCAGACGAGCGGGAGGTCCCCGGGAATCTCGACCGTCATTGTAATCTCTTTCGCATGGAAGGCCGGTTCCATGAGCACGGCCGCAGGGCTAATCACCTGCTCCATGGGCAACCAAGTCGGTTCAGGTTGGCGCTGTCTGGTTGAGGACAGCAAATCCTGAATGATTCGAACCACCCGTGTGAGCTGCTCATCAATTATTGTCACCCGCTTTTTCATCTCAGGTGTGACGCCCGGTTCTTCAGCCAGCGCTTGAACGTGCCAGGCAATCGAGTGCAGCGGCGTTCCAACCTCATGCGCCACGGAAGCCACCAGTTGCCCTACCGCGGCTAAGCGTTCCGAGCGATTCAGCTGGTCTTTCGCATCGACCAGCTGCGCATTGGCCTTCAGGAGATTTTCCGTCTCCCGGGCGAGAGCTGCACGCGCCGCCTCCTCTCTCGTCTTGCGCTCTTCCCAAGTCATGCCGATATAGGCCACGACCAGGAGCACTCCTGCCACCACACTGCGATTGATCACCGCCGACTGCAACCGCCCCGGCTTGGTCGGTTGGATCAACCCCATGTAGGTCGCCACGACACAGGCCACCACCGTAACGAGCATCAGGCTGCGACTGCGCACCGTCGCAACCAACAGAATTGGCAACACAAACCCGTACGCGCCGACAACATTCGCAGGGATGGCCATTTCGAGCACGACGATCGCCAGGAACACCGCGCCCGCGATCGATAGCACAACGCGATTTTGTTTCAACATGGGCTTGGGAGATACATAAACTGTCGATGAACCATGGTCTGATCACTAGCAGGTTGAGAGGAAATTATTTCACCGCAGTTGACCTTCGAGGGCCTGCTCGTCAGGGGTAAGAAAAGAACATCGCCGAAGGATGCTCAAAAAGGTCAGACTTCTCACCCGCCCAACCCTGGCGCGCCGAGACGCGCCTTGCCCTGAGCAAGGCTGCAGGCGAGTCGAAACCGGAGGCGTACCCTCGGAGGTACGTTGAGGATTTCGATGAGCCGAGAACGAAGCTGGCGGACTTTTTCAGCATCCGGCATAGAGGGTCTTACCCTAGCGGACGGGCTGAACGCAAGACAGCCCCAAGCTGCCGCAGACGTGCATCACACAACATCTCATCCACACGAACCGCATACTTACGGGTCCAGTTCGGATGACTGTCGACCGTCCCAGGGAAATTGGTTTGCGACAGTTCGCCCAAGCCGTCTTCGAGATTAGCCAACACGATCCAGGAAGGCGTGCGAGCCAGGTAGATATGAATCGCTTGGCACAGATCGGTCGTCATGGCGGGCACAGTGGCCAGGTCCTCAGTCACGCCATTTGGCAGGAGGCGTTCCCGCTTAAGTGCACTGAGGATGCCTGCTTTGTCGTGCTGGCGTTCATCCCAGGCCTGACGGCGCATCGCATCATCTGTCAAGTCGAGCAATCCCGCCCGTACGTGCAAGTCCTCGCCGGACCAAAACCCAGTCAGCGTCGGCAGGTCGTGCGTCGTGGCCACTGCCAACGATTGTGCGGGATAGTCGCCAGGTGACTTCATTGTGCCGTCTGCATTACGCTCGAAGTAGAACACACGATAGGACAGCACTCGCGCCTTCGCCAACTGCTCTCTGACCCAATCGGGGACCGTGCCGAGGTCTTCTCCGATCACCAAGGTTTTGGATCTGGCACTCTCTAGTGCCACGATCGCCAACAAGTCTTCAAAGGGGTACTGTACATACGCGCCCTCAGACGCGGGTCTCCCGCGCGGAATCCAGAAGAGGCGGCAGAATGCCATCACATGGTCCAATCGGATGGCCCCGCCGGATCGGAAATTGTTGCGCAGCAGCTGGATGATCAGCTCATAGCCGCTGGCGCGCAGCGCGTGAGGATTGATCGGGGGCAAGCCCCAATTCTGTCCCTCTGGCGCAAACGCGTCCGGCGGGGCGCCGCAGTCGGCTCCGAGCGCCAGCACTGATTGATAAATCCAGGCCTCGGCCCCATTTCGATCGGCACCAAGAGCCACGTCATGATACAGCCCGACCGGCATCGCCAGCTGCTCGGTTGTCCGTCGGATCTCGTTCAGCTGTTCGCTCGCCACCCACTGAATGTATTGAAAGAAGCGAATGCGCTTTCTGTGTCGTTTCGCATATTCCCGAACCGGTTGGCCAGGCGTCAGAAATTGTTTGGGCCAATCGTACCAGGTGGTCGACTTGGATTGAATCAGTCGGCGCTCTTCCTCCAACGTCTGGAAGGTGGCATACAGCTCGAGCGGCGTGCCCTCAGACTGGATAAACTGCTCCAAGAGCCTTGCGCGCGCCGTTTTCGGCAGGAGATTCGGCTCCTCTCCGCTGTAGGTCTCTGTGAGGAATTGTCGGTAGGCCAAATCGAGCATGGTGCGCTTGGCGGTTGCAATGGCATCGTAGTCTACCTGGGGAATCTCTCGCAGCGCCTGGAGTTTGGCTTGAAACTCGGGAGCAAGGAACTGTTGCTGCGCCTTCTCCGACCCGTGAAACTCCGGCAGTCGTTCGAGATCGATATAGAGTTCATTAAGGTAGAGCCGACTGTACGGCCCATAGGGACTAATATGATACGGGGCGGTATTCCGCAGCGCGTGCAGCGGATTAAGTCCGATAACTCCGGCGCCGAGTTCCTTTCCGGCCCACTCCACAACTCGGCCGAGATCGGTGAAGTCGCCGCACCCCCAATTACGATCGGAGGACAACGAATAGAGCTGCAAGGCCAGTCCCCACAGCCGTTGGTTCGCTTGGAGCGAGGGCGGGACATAGCACTGGCGGGGTGCCACGATGACACGCATCGTCCCGACTGCTCCCCCGACCAAGCCCTCGGCCCGCACTGTCAAACTGTAGTACCCGAGCGAAAGACCACGCGGGGCAGGTATCTCGACACGCACATGCCGTCGACCATTGAAAAAACGGACCTCCGTAGCGGAAAGCCCAGGCCCTGCCTGCCCTTCCTGCACCACGGCATTCGCTTCGTCGCGGATCTGCCACTCCACCGCGACGGATTCTTCTTTCTCGTCCTCGATCGCCAAACAACAGGACAGAGGAACTCCTGTTTCACCGTCACGCAGGATCCGTACTGGATCGCAGGGGCGATGCCATGGCGCCTCATCCCATTCTCGCAATGCCTGTGTCAGAGACGCAGCCGAATCGACCGCATAGCCCATGGCAGTTAGAATGGCACGCCTGGTGTCATCAGAGGTGAGGTGAAGAGTGCCTGCGATATCGTGATAGTCAGCCGCGATGCCAATACGTTCAGCGAGTCTGGCAAGAAGGGCCTGCTCCGTCTGGTCCTGCATGCACGGGAGTCTGCGTGAAGGCCGCAGCCATGTCAAGCTATCCCATTGTTCTTATAGAAGAATTCCATATAGCCCTCTTTCGTGTCCACTGACCTCAGCCGCGTTCGATGCGGCATCAGTTCCTGGGCTTATGAAGACTGGCAGGGTATGGTCTACTAACAGACTTATCCAAAGAGCCGATCTAGTCAAGACAGGCTGGCAGAAAATGCCAGCTACGCCGTCGCCGGAGCGCCGTTATTATTCACCATCGGCATCGCTTATTCTTTCTACTGACCAGCCAGCACCAAGAAATTGGCACACTATGCGAGGCAAGTCCCGGCAGGTTCAGGCGGTGCGTGCAACAGTGGCCTCCAGTATAGCCGCCGGCATCTGAACCCCAACGTCTTCCGTGGACGTTGATTCAACCGTAACGCGGTCGTATTCAAGTTTGCCGGGAATTGCGTGACAGGTTTGTGCCTTTCGGGAAATACTGACGCAGCAAGCGGTTCGAATTTTTTCATTCGTGCCCCGCTGTTACGGGCTTTGCGGGGCACAAAAATAGACCTGCACATTCGTATCGATCGTCAATTGTTTATGCTGGGCCAGTTCCATCCCTCGATCCCAGGTTAAGGACCGGCGCAAGATAATTGGACTGATTGCAGACCGAAGAGTATGATGACTCATTGTATGATCCGGTGGACAGGCTTCACCATACTGACAGGGAGAGCCGGGCCAGGGCTTCGGTATTTTCCTGCTATGTGGTCTGTTTCCATTCCCCTTACTATAATTCCTGACTTTAGTTTGGCGGTCGAACTGAACCGCCTGTGCAACGCTACGATTGTGCGGCCTCGTATCCGCAACGCACCTCATCCCTTCATGGAACCGCGGCGAATGACGCCCCCGTGTCCACGAGAAAGCCAAGGAGGTTTCTGTGACATCCTCTAACATGTTGCGATGGAGAGTTCTCATGCTGGTGTTCGGGTTGGGCGTCGCTGGCTGCGTCGGGCCGAGCAGCGAGACGAAGCCAGGGACAGCTGTGAGTCTGCCCGTTGAAATGGTGGCGGACTATGTACATGCCGTGATTGAAGCGGACCGTGAGGTGTACACCAGGCACGTCGTTGAACGGCTGCAGCTAAAAGGGGTGATCGTTGCCTCGGAGAACTGGGAGGAGAAGAATACGCTGCCTCTCCCGGCTCAATTCCTGATGGAGTCCGGCCGCGTCATGGCAAGAAAAGGCATCGGTGTACAGTATCGATTGATCAGCCTCTGGCCGATCAACAACCGGAATGTCGCCCGAAGCGAGCTCGAAAAGGAAGGCCTGGGTGCGATTCTTACTCATCCGAACAAACCCTATACCGGTTATGTGAAGGCAGGAACCACCCGTTACTTCCAGGCCGTCTATCCGGATCTTGCTGTGACCCAGGCTTGCATCGGCTGCCATAACGCCCATCCGGACAGCCCCAAACGGGACTTCAAGATCAATGATGTCATGGGGGCGATGGTGATCAGTATTCCAGTGAAATAGCTACCATAGTGTGAGGTGACTATCGGGTCGATGACCGAACAATCTTACGGTCCGATCCCGCTGACCGCGAGATTGTTCATCATCCTGCCCCTGAAGATCTTCGTTTCTACTGAAAAGTGTGAAAAGAGATTACCGTCCCAGCCCATGCGATTCTTCCCCTCGAGCCAGGACTATTCATGAGTGCCGTCGCGAGGCGTTCGAGACCGAAGCCATCCGGAGCCTCTCGCAAGTAGGGCCGACGGGGCGTTCGCGCGGTCCGTCGAGGAGGCCGAACGAGAAAAGCCCCACCGGACGAGAGGATCAAGCGATGCAGCAGGTGTTCAGGAATAGTCCTGGCTAGGAGCCTGTCCGACATTGACCGTTCTACTGCGGCGAACGATCCGCGACCATCTACGTCGTTCTCGGCCCGCTCCCAAGAACCGTGAAACGTGAGGCGTGAAACCTGAAACGAGGGACAGCCTCGGGGCTGCGGCCTCGCATCTGGCCGCACCTCCTTCGCCTCGTCACGCAGGCAATGTCGGATAGGCTCCTAGGAGCCAAAGTGGAAAGCCCAACCCGCGATTTTTGATATCGGCGCATTTCGTGATTTGGTCTGGGCGCCGGCATGATCGCCGTTCAGTATCAAGACTTGAAACGATTGGACCGGCGGGCCCACATTACCAGGGCGGGCTGAGAGAGTCGGCAGACATGATTGTGGATTTCTACGGCGTCCAGGGTTTCCTGTTTCACACCGACCGATTCCCGGTCCGCCGCACCGCAATGGGAGACAACGTCACGCATCCCGGTGTGACAGCCGTTCTCAATGTCCCTAAGCTGGTGGCAGCCAGGGCCCATCGAGTGTGGCTGGTAAAACAACTACAATTCAGAGACGAATCACTCTACGAATGCAAGACCTTGTATCATCACGGCCGCGGACACTTTACTCCATCTGACTCGTCGCGCAGCGCGTCATCTCGCCATCACCTCTTCTGTAACCCCATCGGTCACGGTCACACGGTGGTGTAAGGGTTGCACCGGTCGATTGTTTCCCTCGATGAGCGTCGTGAACCTCCAGATCTGCGCCGCCGAGAGGTGGATGGGCGACTGCATCACGATCCACTTCACCCCCTCCGAACAAGGCGGGGTGGTCAGCGAACCGTCGTAACGGTAGCTCTTGTTGCTGTGTGGGAAAAGATCGTCCACATTCACCTGGACATGCTCGTAGTGTAATTCCAGCCCCTTTTGCTTTGGAAGGTTTGCCCAGATAGAGTCGAAGACCGCATTGTGTACACCTTTCTCAATGAACACCGCAATGACCGCCAGGGCGCCTGACGGAGACTTATGCACGAAATGCATCTCCATCGGGTACTGTTTGCCGTGGACGGTGTGCTCGCTTGGAGCATGGAAGTGGAACTGGATGAGCTCGTAGTCCGTGCCTCCAATCGACATGGTATCGCCTTCCGAATAGTTGATCTGGATGGTGTGGCCGTTGTTGATCTCGTCGGCCATGTGCTCGTGGTGCACGATCCGCAAGTTCGCCGGACTGAATTTCGCTCGGAGTGTCGGCAGCGACGCCGGAGCGGTCTTTGCGATATCGATAGGCGACTGGCTATGGCCCTCTGCACAGAGCGAATAGTCCGGGTCGAGCTTACCCCAGAACTGAGGGCCCTTTTCACCTTCGTAGGACCAGTGGGTCGTGTCGGGATGAGGCGCCGAGGTACGCGTTTTAATTCGCGGGTCAGGGGGTTCGCCATCCTCTGCCCAAACCAGAGGACTCAGGACCGTCATTATCGTCAACAAGACCGTGCACGCAATCGATTTCCTCACGAAATACCTCCTTTGACCAATTCCCGAGATTGACGAAATCGTGCTCAAGGGTGTTGATTCACACACAGAGCCCTGTCGACCGACCCACGCTTCGTTCGGCTATCGTCATCATCCCCGCGAGGGTGGACTAGAATAACACGCCAAAAACTGTCTGGACAACCCCCGCTCCTCACGATCACAAGCCGCCCAGGTCTGACCTTGTTGCAGTGATAATAACCGGGTTGCCAGCGCGTTATTGAACGTGATTCCGATACGCACCGCCAGACCGGCAGGACGCGGGACATCGTTGCGGAATTTCAGGCAGGGCAATCCCAGCGAGAACATCCCTGTCGGCGCTCTCGCGCGAGGTATGGTGAGGTCGAGGTCAAGGTTGAGCGAAGACCTGATTTTCTTCATTTCAACCTTGGCCTCAGCCTTCACCTTCCGATTACGGCGGGGGATTTTTTAGCACCCTGCTAGCGTAGGGGACAGGAGAAACCAAGAGTTTCTCCACACCCTGTTAGGTTCATTGACTCCCTTATTTCATTTTGTTAGCTTCAAGCCCCGCCGCGTTGCTATCGATATAGAGAAGACGAGAAGAGTCCGGCAGTATCCGTGGCATCTAAATCCTGAAAGGAGTTCCGATGGCTAGCTCAACCGCCTCCCCCGAATTGCTTGCCGTACTACAGAACAAGGCCACGCAGCTCCGGATCGAGAGCGTCCGCGCAACGAGTGAGGCGGGGAGCGGGCATCCGTCCAGCTGCTGTTCCGCCGCGGACATCGTCGCGACCCTCTTCTTCTCCGTCATGCGATACGATCCCACAAACCCGAAAGCCTACAACAGCGATCGTTTCGTCCTCTCAAAAGGACATGCTGCCCCCCTGCTCTATGCGGTTTGGGCCGAAGCCGGTCTCTTTCCCAAGAGCGAACTTCTTAAGCTTCGAACGCTGACATCCGATCTCGAAGGCCACCCGACCCCTCGCTTGTCGTTTGTCGATATGGCAACGGGTTCGTTGGGGCAAGGCCTTTCAGTCGGCATTGGCATTGCTCTTAATGCGAAATTCATCGATAAACTGGACCACAGAACCTACGTCTTGATGGGCGATGGAGAATCCGTCGAGGGATCCGTATGGGAAGCGGTTGAGGTCGCGCGCCATCATGGTTTGGATAACCTCTGTGCGATTGTCGATGTCAATCGACTCGGTCAAAGCGATCCCACCATGCTGCAACACGATATGGAGGGCTATCGCTCCCGGTGGGCCGGCTTTGGTTGGCAGGCGCTGGTGGTCGACGGGCATGATCTTTCAGCGCTGCTCGCAGCCTTCGATACTGCATCCGGCACCAAAGGCAAACCGACGGTTCTTCTCGCCAAAACGTTTAAGGGCAAAGGCCTCTCCTTCATGGAGAACCATCCTGGCTGGCATGGGAAGCCGGTCGCCAAAGGCGAGGAAACCCAGAAGGCGATCGAAGAGTTGACCAAGCAGTTGAGAGCGAGCAGCACAGTCATTGCACTGAAGAAACCATCAACGCCGGCTCAGGGGCCCTCGCTTATCAGTCCTCTCCCACCGTCGCCCTACAAAGTCGGCGACGCTGTCGCTACGCGCGAAGCCTTCGGCCATGCGCTTGAGGCACTGGGCGCGGTCAATCCGCTGGTCGTGGGACTGGATGCCGACGTAAAGAATTCGACCTATACTGATAAGTTCGGCAAGAAGTTCCCCAATCGATTCTTTGAAAATTTTATCGCGGAGCAAAACATGCTCGGGGCCGCAGCGGGTCTAGCTGCCTGCGGGAAAATTCCGTTCGTTGCCACATTTGCCGCGTTCTTCACGCGGGCGTACGACTTCATCCGCATGGCTGCCATCAGCGGCTCGAACCTCAAACTCGTCGGCACGCACGTCGGCGTGAGCATCGGGGAGGACGGACCTTCGCAAATGGGCTTGGAAGATATTGCGATGATGGCTGCGCAACCTGGCGTGACCGTGCTGTATCCGTCCGATGCGACCTGTACCTATCGGCTTGTCGAAATGGCTGCGACGCACAAAGGGATGGTCTACATTCGGGTCGGTCGCCCAAAATCTCCGGTTCTGTACGGGCCCGATGAAACGTTTCACATCGGCGGATCGAAAGTCATTCGCCAAAGCGCGTCGGACGTCCTCACGATCGTCGCAGCCGGCGTCACGCTCTTCGAAGCACTGAAGGCCTACGACACATTGAAAGCGGCCGGCGTCTCCGTGAGGATCGTCGATCTCTATAGCATCGTCCCCATCGATCGCGCCACATTATTGGACAGCGCCAGGGCCACGCAGGGGCGTATCCTTACCGTTGAAGATCATTACGCGCACGGCGGCCTCGGGGATGCTGTGCTCAGCGCGGTCGGTCCCGAAGGCATCAAGGTGCATAAGCTTGCCGTTCGCACGATCCCGCACAGTGGGAAGCCGGACGAACTTGTCGATCACTTTGGCATCGGAGCACGATCGATTGTCGAGGCAGCCAAACAAATCACGAAATAAGCCCCCCGCATCGCCCTTTCTCATGAGTTGGACGGTATTCCTCTCCTGAACATTTTGTCAGGACCGGTGCGCAAACGCAGGCTTCAGGAAGTGACCGCAGCCCACTACGGAAAAGGCGACCCGACCGGATACTTCCATATCGTTAAGGAAAGAACAGTCAAGTGATCAACTACCCAGGCAATCGATTGATGGAAACCCATGATAAAGCTAAGGATCTGGCGTTCGACCGAGCCGATCAGCGGCTCTCTTCACTGCTCATTGACCTCATACCCCGCAATGGAATCAAGGATCCAAACGGAATTCGTCTGACAATTCGGATGACCAGGCAAGATATGGAAAACTATGAGGGCGTGGAGCAGGCCGTGACCTGGTTGGGCGATTTCTTCAGGTTCTATAACAAGAAACGGCGTTTCCAAGTCCTCGCGTATCAAACATCGGCGGAAGTCGACAAGGCTGCGTAAACGGATGGAAAATACAGCCTACAGGGAGTGGGAGACCTAACGTAAATTTCAGTTTTTTGTGTCTTGACAATGGGGTGCATCGTAAGCGATTGTAAAGTCACCGTTCAGGAGGGAAAGGTATGCGCGTGACGCATCACCTTCTTCATTGGTTGGTTATGCCTGGTGACAGGCTAGTTACGATTCTGAGCAAATATTCAAGTATTAAGGTCGGCGAACACGAGCAGTCCGAGTTGGTATCGCGGTTGAGTCCCATGAGGCAAGACATCGTCGAGAGACGATAATCATCATCGGAAAAGGAGGTGCGAATGACGATGAGGAAGGTCGGGATGTCGGTCGTGCTGATGGTGTCGCTCCTGATTCTTTCAGGAGGAAGGGCTTACTCTGAAGAACCAGTGCCATTGGCTCCAGTTCCGGCAGACTATGCCAACAAACATATGCCGGCAGGAGGATGGACGGATGCTAACGCCATCGCGGAGGGAGCGAAGATTTTCACCGGCGAGGCCAACCCGCTCGTCAATTGTGCCAGCTGCCACGGCAAGGACGGTCAACCGGTGAAAAAGGGGGCACGGGATCTTCGTGACCAGAAAAACACCAGCCGGTTCTCGGACAGCTTCTGGTTCTGGCGCGTGTCGGAAGGTATCCCGAAGACGAAGATGAAGGCCTGGAAGCAGTTCCTGTCGGAGGAGCAAATCTGGCAGGTGATGGCGTACGAACACCAGTTCTCGCACGGGAACAAACCAGCCGAGCACACGGATTACAAACCCTAAATAGGAGGCAAATCCGAAGGCCCTGATTAGGGCTGAAATCATTCGGGATGTACCAAGTAGCTGAGAGAAGAAATCGTCAGAGCAATCCACAATAAAGGAGACTGCGATGTCTATTAGTTTTTCGCGTAACGTGCGTAATGCCGGATTGATCAGCGCAATTGTCATGGCTCCGTGTCTGGCCCTCACGCCAGGATTCGTGTCAGCGGAGACCATCAAAGCCCAAGTGACGACCGCGCCCAATGTTCCCCCTCCTATCACACGAACCGAGCCCGCCAACGTGTTGGTTGAACTTGAAGCTCACGAGTGGGTCGGTAATCTTAGCGACGATAACAAATATAAGTTCTGGGGCTTCGGAGCCGCAGGAGGGGCTGCAACTGTACCAGGTCCCATGATCCGAGTGATGGTGGGGGATACGGTTGAAATCAATTTGAAGAACGACAAGAGCAGTAAGGAAAGTCATAACATTGACTTTCATGCGGTCACTGGGCCAGGTGGCGGAGCCGCCATGCTCAATACCGAGCCAGGGCAGGAAAGCAAGTTACGGTTTAAGGCCCTCAATGCTGGTCTCTATTTCTATCACTGCGCCACCGCGTCTCCATCCATTCCTGAACACATTGCGAATGGCATGTACGGCGCGATCTTAGTGGAGCCGGTTGGTGGGCTTAAGAAAGTAGACAAAGAATTTTATGTCGTGCAAAGCGAGTTTTACACCAAAGATGGCAAGAAGGGCGATACCTTGGAGTTTTCGTTCGAAAACGGGTTAATAGAGCACCCCTCCCACGTGGTGTTTAATGGAATGGCGGGCGCGCTTATCAAAAATCCTCTGAAAGCCAAGGTGGGCGACACCGTTCGAATGTTCTATATCAATGCAGGACCTAACCATGTCGCCTCGTGGCACATCATCGGCGAGATTTTTGACAGGGTGTACCCCGAGGGTGCCTTGATTTCGCCTCCATTGCAGAACATCCAAACCACCGTTGTGCCTGCGGGCGGTTCTTCCATGGCAGAATTTAAAGTCGAAGTGCCAGGAACCTATCTCAATGTGGACCACTCGATCTTCCGTATCGCAAAAGGCGCCGTGGGCCTGCTGAAGGTAGACGGTCCAGAGAGTCCGGAGATCTACAAAGGCCTGAAGTAATTCGTAGGCAGGTTATACGGATGATTGCAACACACAGTGTCTCACATACCAGTGGCGCCTAGGGCGTCAGGGTCTTAAGAGTCGCGTCGAAGTAA
>JAENWB010000222.1:0-21959 GCA_016650275.1 Nitrospiraceae bacterium
CACAGGGGCGCTTCCTCGATCATAAATATCTCTTCAAGGACCGGCTGCTCTCGTCGCTCGTCATCCCCTTCTTCGTCCGGGGGCAAGTGGGTGGAACCATCACTCTGGCCTCAAAAGAAGCCGGACGCTACCAACAGACGGATGCCCGCACACTTGAGCCGACGATTGTGAAGATCGCGGACATTCTCCAGGCTCCGGCACCGGCGCCAACCAGCCAGGCCCCCGCCACTGGACCAGCTGGCGCCCCCGGGGCAGCATTAGTCCCAGGTCCCTCGGAGCCCATCATCAGAAAACAAGAGCGGCAGGCCGCGATCGGCGAGTTCAGCATGTTCCTGGCAACGGAAGTGCGTGAGCCGCTCGCCTCGATCCGTGCCCAATTGGAGGAAGTCACAGGTGAAGGCATCCTCGACTTCGACCCGCAGACGCGCGTCGAGAATGCGATGCGCGATTTGATCAGGATCGAAGCCATCCTGAACGAGATTTTGGATTTTGCGAAACCACTCGAGCTGACTCGGCGGCTCCTTCGCATCCCCGAAGTGATCGAGAGCGCGCTCACGGTCGTCGCGACCGACCTCGAAGTCACCAGGATACAAGTGACCAAGGACTATGCAACGATGATCGCACCGGTCCGCGGTGACGAAGCCAAGCTCCAGCAAGTCTTTCTCAGTATTTTCAAGAACGCGGGAGAGGCGATGAACCCCGGAGGGCATCTCCACATTCAGGTCACCCAGCATCGCGCGGGGCGCGGCGTGGAAGATCAGATCCTCATCAAGAACGACGGGGCTCCTATTCCGTCAGAAATCGTCGATAAGGTCTTTGAGCCGTTTTTCACCACGAAACGGACCGGCACCGGTCTGGGTCTCGCCACCGTCAAGAAGATCGTCGAAGAACATGGCGGCTCGATTGCCATCGGCAGCGCGCCTGGCGAAGGGACCACCGTCACCATCCGTCTCCCCGGTCTCACCCCTGGTCCGTCCTATCGCGGACGCGGGCGCCGCCGTCCTCCCGCACGCCGCCCAGCCTGACATCCCGTTTCATTCCACTCCCTCTTCTGATCATCACAGACACCTACTAATGCCTGTCGGGAACTTCGTTGCTTGCGCTTATCCAACGAGCGCCTTTGGTTGCCGTCTCCGCCACATCACACTTACTCTCCGAAGGAAGTCACCGAACTGGCCTTCACTGCGAGCATCGAGCGGCCCTCATCCTACAAAATGATCCCTCCAAGCTTACTTACCTTCTCTTCACAGGAGGGTGGCCTGTTTGGGCTCCCACTGCGCGCGTCCAACGAGGGCCTTCTGAGGCCGCGCGTTGCGCGAGCAAAGGAGGCCAACAGGCTACCCTCCCATTCTTCCCTTGACAGAGGTACCCCCCCGCTGGCTATGATTCCCACCACTTGATTCGACCTTGTAGCTGAGAACGTATTGTCTCAGGCCACCATTTATGCAAAGGAGCAGGCATATGAAACTCGTAATCGGCACTGTTGCAACTGTCTCCGGTGTCCTATTTGCGCTGTCGATGGCCTCGGCAAATCCCTCACTCCTTCCCAAGCATGAAGGCTACCCGATGAAGAACAGCGGAAGCCCTGTGACGGGCCAACCAACCGCCAACGATCCTGGCCAGTCGGATGCACGTGGAGATTCCACGTTACTCAAGTCACAGAACTCCATCAAGCATAGCGAGCAGCACCTGAACAAGTCGAATAATGAGCGGATTACCGAAGGTCAGGGTGCAGGCCGCCTGCCGAATGTCCAGGGACCACAGATCAAGATTGCCCCTCCGGTGACCTCCGCCACGAAGATCACCAGCGATCGGAAGCTCGAGTAGTCGAGCCGTTCAGCGGATACAACAGAGGGCGCCGGACCTATCCGGCGCCCTCTCCTTTTTTTGTACGCCCGGTCCGAGCGGGGGCTGTGATCGAACGCAGCCGGAATCGCCAGGGCTTCTTGGCCCACTCACCCGCATAATCGACACCGACTCGAGGGTGAGCCCCCACATCTCCTCTCTCCACCAATGCCCCTCGATCTTCGAACCAGAGGGCTTCGCCGGTCGTGAGATCCCCACGGTTGAGACGGCGGTCAATCTGCAGCGCGCGACAGAGCCGCCCTGGTCCATCGATCAACTTCCCATCGATTTCAATCGCCCGGATCAATACAGCTGAGGGAGATTCCTTTCTTTCCGTCACCACGTTCAGACAATGGTGCATCCCGTAGATAAGATAGACATAGGCGATCCCTCCCGGGCCAAACATAACATCCGTTCGCTGCGTTCTCCCTTTCGACGCATGGCAGGCCTTATCCTGTGGCCCAACATAGGCCTCCACTTCGACAATCTTCCCCGCCAGCATGCGCCCATCGATCGAACGTACGAGATACTTGCCGATCAACGATCGTGCCACCGTAAGCGTCGGGCGATTGAAATAGATACGTGGGAGAATTCTGCACTTTGTCTTCATATCGGCTAACTATAGGCCGCTCAAAATGGACATCCAGCAAGGCCGCAGGCGAGGAAAGTACCGGAAGCGTAAACATTCTTACCCGCCCAACCCTGAGCTGCAAGAGCAGCTCTTTCCCGGTGGGGTACGTTGAGGAATTTCGGCAGCCGAGAACGAAACTGGTGACCATTTCCACGGCTGCTAAAAATACCAGCCAAGGCCGCCCATAAACGTACGCGGGTTTCCCGGCACGAAGTGAATGTCGTTGACCGGTCCCGCCTCGTTCCTACGTTGCGAATCAAATGAATATATGGCCTGTTCCCACTTCGTGTTGAACAGATTCTGAATGAACAAGAACACCTCCAGACGTCCATGAGACAGCTTAATCGGCAGTTGATAGCGCTCCGAAAGATCAAAGTCAATCCAGGAGGGAGCTGTGACGCTCCGATCCTCTCTGAGTGGGCGTACACCGAGATAGGTCGCTTGCAGTTGCAAGGTCAGGCCTTCGGGCCACCGTACCAACACCGCGCCATATACCGTGACTTCGGGTGCTAAGGGAATTGCGGCGCCGTTGCGAAATTCGGCTTTCGTCCATGTCAGACTACCGTTAACATATATCGGGCCCCAGACTTGTCCGCGCGCAGCCACTTCCACGCCTTCTCGTCTGCTTGCGCCTCGAATTTCTGTCGTCCCCTCGTCTCCCACAAACAGGAGTTCCGACTTGAGGCCCAATCGCCAGAGAGTTGCAGTCAATTCAATTCCCTCTGGCCCCCAGGGTTTCGACCGGACTCCGATTTCATAGCTCTTGGCTCGCGCAAGCGGAGAGGACCCCGGCACCACGGCCGCGCGCGCGTCATTGCTGTGATAGCCTTCGCCATAGTTGGCGAAGAGTTCGGTGTTGGCCCAGGGGCCCAGGATGAGATTCACTTTCGGAAGGACGATGCTGGAGTTTGTCCGGCCGGCAGGTTGTTCCGCACAGGTCGCGCAGCGATTCCTCACATCGAAGGTGAACGTTTCAGCGCGCAGTCCGCCCGCAAGCCTCATCCATGACGTCGGCTGCACTTCCGCTTTGACGAACAACGCATAGGACGCCTCAAGAATGTTGCTGTCTGTGGTGGACCCGGTCGGCATTCTCGTCGTTTGGTTCCCAAGTCTTGCGTGGATATTGTCGACTCGGGTTTGGAACCCAACCGTCCCAGTGCTCGGCACGCCCAGCACTTCACCTTGCTGCTTGTATCCGATGTCGCCGCCGTACATGACGCGGCGATCGGATTGGTGAATACCGTCGCCATTGGCAGGATCGTTGAGGAAGAACGTGAAATCCGAGAACAGGTCGAGCCGGTAATACTGCCCATATGCGTTGGCAAAAAACTGACCGCCCGATGTGGTGTCGTAATGGTAGTTCAGCTTGGCGGTACTGCGGAGCGTCTTGCCCCCTTCCGAGGGATCAATAGCGCCAAACCGGTCGAGCGAACCGTCCTGCACTGCTCGAAGAGGAATCTCACCCGAAGCATTCCACTGTGCCTTGTGAAAGGTTGCTGTGAGACTGAGTTCGTCACGGCCTGAAGGATTGGTCGTTATCTTCCCCAGTAGATTGGTACGAAAATAGCGGTTATCATTTTGAAACGGGCCGTTCGTGTAATAGCCCTCAGCGGCAAACAACGTACGCACTCTATCCCTGGTTGGAGAGAACATCAGCATATATCGCTGAGTATCGAACTGCCCCCCAGCCGCCTGGACGACCCCTTCTTGAACCACCTGTCGCGTTTTGATATTGACCGCCCCGGCCGCGGCAAAGTCGCCATATTCAGGAAGATAAGCGCCTTTGTGGGCGTCGAGTCCTTCAATTGTTTCGGGGATAATAAAGTTCAGATCCGTGTACCCTTGTCCGTGAGCATGGGTGCGCAAATTAATAGGCATCCCATCGACAAAGAACGCGACATCGGTGCCGTGATCTGCATCGAAACCGCGTAGAAAATATTGATCGGCTTTGCCTGCGCCACCCGAATGCTCGACTGCAATGAACCCAGGAATCAGGCGTAATACCTGCGCCGGGCGCCCTTGCGGCTGAAGCAGGATTTCTTTGTCAGGAATGAACTGTTGTGAGGAGGCGGCCACCGGACGCACGCCAATGATGGACACCTCCGGCACATCCACGATCTCAACGTCTGGATCGTGGGCGAGAGCAGAGGAGGCAACAAATAGTAGCGCGGTGAGATGGAAGAAGAGGCTGAGGACACTCACGAGGACCTCAGCTCATACCTTTCCCAGTAGTGGTGGTTACCAGCTTCCCGTGCTTGACACCCTTGGTCCCGATGAGGGTGTCGGCAACCTTCCTGATGACAGACCCTTTGCCCTTCACGACCAACACTTCTAAACAATGGTCATGGTCGAGATGCACGTGCATCCCCGACAAAATGAGGGGCTGATAACGATGCTGAATATCGGTGAGCTTTCTGGTCAGGTCACGTACATGATGGTCATACACAAACGTGATCGTCCCGACCGTCTCTTTATCGTCGTCCCACTCCTGCCCGACCAGGTTGTCCCGGATCAGATCCCGCAACGCCTCCGAACGGTTCGTATACTTGCGTTTCTTGATGTGCAGATCAAAATCATCAAGCAGGTGATGGTCCAGCGACACGCCGAATCGAATAAGCTTCCTCATTGCCGCCTCGAGTAGCACGTTTGTGTGAAACGTAGCACTCCACGAGACGCAAATCAATACACTGTCGCACAATCAAGCAGAGGCGCACTCGGCTGAAATCTACTTCCTCTAACAGGCAGGGGGCACGGGTTGACTCGGACTGCGGGCATCCATCGAGGGCTTAAATTTTCCTCGCCTTACCAAGAGGGAGTGGCCAGACTGTCCTTCACTGCGCGCATCGAGCGACCACCGTTTCATCGTGGGGGCTCTGCGAGCACGAAGGATGGTCTGGCCGCTCCCTTCCCATCCTTCCGAGCGTGCGCGTTGCGCGAGCACGTGAGGCGGGCCTGGACACCCCGTAAGGTCCTATTCGCCTTGAATCGGAATGTACATGACGTTCCCCTGCCGATTGACCAGCAGGAGTGCAAGATCGGTGGGTTTCATAGGGTCTGCGAGACGTTGGAAGGTTGCGAAATTGTTGACCGCGTGTCGATTGAGTTCGAGCACGACGTCGCCCGGCAGGAGGCCGAAGGATTCGGCCAGACTGCCTTCTTCAATGTCCGTCACCACCACCCCGACGGTGACAGCCAGATCCATCTGCCGAGCCAACGGAGCGGTCACATCGTCGAAGACGACGCCGGCGAGGGGATGAGCCGTGGCCGCTGCAGCCGATGCAGCCTGGCTCTTTTTGGCCCCTTCACGCGGTGCTTCCTGCACAACCAGTTCAGCCTGATACGGCTTACTCTCGCGCATGAGGTCCAGTCGGTGTTTACTCCCGATCGTGGACGCGGCCACGAGGTTCCGAAGATGTCCGCTGTCCATCACGTCGCGCCCGTCGAATCGCACGACCACATCGCCGCGCTTGAGTCCGGATTTCTCGGCGGACCCTTTCGCTTGTACATCGGTCACGATCGCGCCTTTCACATCGGGGAGACGAAAGACCTTCCCTAACAGCGGCGTGACATCTTGCGTCGAGGCGCCGAGGAACCCACGGACAACACGACCGGTCTTGAGCAAACTCTGCATGGCAGCCCTGGCCATATTGCTCGGAATGGCGAAGCCCACGCCAACGCTTCCGCCTGTGGGACTGGCGATCGCCGTGTTGATGCCGATTAGCTCACCGTTGACATTGACGAGGGCGCCGCCGGAGCTGCCAGGATTGATGGGGGCATCAGTTTGAATAAAATCTTCGAAGTCGGCGACACCGACATCGGCGCGACCGACGGCACTGACAATGCCGAACGTCACACTGCGACTCAAACCAAGCGGGTTCCCAATCGCGAGTACAAATTCGCCGACGGCGAGGGTGCTCGAATCCCCCCACGTCACCGTCGGCAGATTGGTCGCCTGAATTTTCACTACGGCCACGTCGGTCTTCGGATCAGTGGCCACCACGCGTCCTTTGTATTGCCGCCGGTCGGCGAGAATCACATCCACATCGACCGCATCGGCAATGACATGGTTATTCGTAAGAATGTAGCCATCCGACGACACGATGACACCGGAGCCCTGACCATATTGCCGCCGCGCCGGGGCATCCTTGAACAATCCGAACGGGAGCGCTTCGTCGCTGAACGCTTGATCGCGGACCATCACCGTTGAGGCAATACTGACGACAGCGGGAATCACTTTGGTCGCGGTCGCTTTGACCTGCGGCTGGAGTTCACCCCCGCCCGCCACAGGAATTACCCGACTCCAGGCCAGAGCTGTTCCATCGACGATCAAGCCCCCCACACAGAGCCCGATTACGATTCGCAATATGAGATTGGGTCGAAACACGCCGCAGTCCTTTCTAACAGGCTGCTGAAAAAAACCGCCGGTCTGTCTTGTTCATTTGGTCTGTCTGGTCTGTCTGGTTTTTTTGGTTGAACGAACCTAACCAGATGGACCAAATCAACCAGATAGACCAGACAGACCGGCGACACCGCCAGTAGCCTAGCACGCGTGTGCCGGAGGCGCACTTACAATTCCACATGGCGCAGGCGGAGGGCATTGGAGATGACGGACACAGAACTGAAGGTCATGGCGGCACTGGCGATCATGGGGCTCAAGAGTATCCCCCAGACCGGATAGAGCACGCCGGCCGCGATCGGCACCCCGAGCACGTTATAGAGAAAGGCGAACAGGAGATTTTGCCGAATATTCCGCATCGTGGCCTGACTCAGCCTCCGCGCCCGGAGCAGCCCGCGCAGGTCCCCTTTCACCAGTGTAATCCCCGCACTCTCAATGGCCGTGTCCGTCCCGGTTCCCATGGCGATCCCGACATCGGCCGACGCAAGGGCTGGGGCATCATTAATCCCGTCGCCGGCCATCGCCACTACGCAACCTTGCGACTTGAGGTCGGCAATGATCTGTCCCTTCTGGCCCGGCAAGACACCAGCCATAACCTCCTCAATGCCAAGTTGCCGAGCTACTGCTTCGGCCGTATCGCGATGATCTCCTGTCACCATGACAATGCGAATCCCTTCGGCCTTGAGCTCTTGCACCGCGTCACGAGTCGAAGCTTTGATCGGATCCGCCACGCCAAGCACACTGGCAACCGCCTCATCGATGGCAACAAACAGGACGGTCTGCCCTTCACGACGAAGTGAGGCCGTTTCTTCGTCAAACTGCATGAGGCTCTGACCGGATACCCCGACTTCGTGTTGCAAAAACGACGCGGTCCCAATGGCCACGCGACGTCCAGCGACCGTCCCGGTCACACCCTTCCCCGTCACTGAACGAAACTGCTCGACTGGGACGCTCGCGATCCCTCGTCCTTCCGCCCCCGCCACCACCGCTGCGGCCAACGGGTGTTCGCTGCTCCGTTCAAGACTCGCTGCCAGGCGCAACAGGTCGACTTCAGACCATGGCGGCACAAGACGCACCGACAGCAGTTTCGGTTTACCCTCCGTCAGGGTCCCGGTCTTATCAATCACGAGCGTATTCACCTTGCCGAATACCTCCAACGCCTCGGCCTTCTTCACCAAGACACCAACCGTCGCCCCACGACCGGTCCCAACCATGATCGACATCGGCGTCGCCAATCCCAACGCGCAGGGACAAGCAATAATCAGGACCGCAACGGCGTTGACCAGCGCATAGGCCAACTTCGGCTCTGGGCCCCAGATCGCCCAGGCCGCTGCCGTGATCAACGCGGCAGCCACAACCAGCGGGACAAAATACGCCGCGGTCACATCGGCGAGACGCTGGATCGGCGCCCGACTCCGCTGCGCCTCACTGACCATCTGCACGATCCGGGCAAGCATCGTGTCTCGCCCGACTCGTTCAGCCACCATCACAATCCCGCCTGTTCCGTTGATGGTCCCCCCAGTCACCCGAGCCCCCACTATTTTTTCAACGGGGATCGATTCCCCCGTGATCATGGATTCATCCACAGCGGTCGTACCTTCTTGGACCATGCCGTCGACCGGCACACGCTCTCCTGGCCTGACGCGTAGCAGATGGCCCACCCGAATATGCTCGAGCGGCACATCTTCTTCCTGTCCGTCCAGCTTGATCAGCCTGGCTGTCTTTGGCGCAAGCCGGAGCAAGGCGCGAATCGCGGAGCTCGTCTGACTCCGAGCCTTCAGTTCAAGGACCTGGCCAAGCAAGACGAGCACCGTAATTATGGCCGCAGCCTCGAAATAGACTGCGATCGAGCCGTCATGCAGCCGGAATGAAGCGGGAAGCAGCGTCGGCACAACGGTGGCAACCATGCTGTAGCCATAAGCTGCTCCTGTTCCAATGGCTATGAGCGTGAACATGTTGGGGGCCCGATTCACCAGAGAGGCCCACCCTCGCTGGAAAAACGGCCAGCCGCCCCAGAGCACCACCGGCGTCGCCAACAGCCATTGCACCCAGTTTCTCGTCGAACCGGTGAAAGCCTGCGGAAGAGACAAACCGGGAATCATATCGGCCATGGCCAAGAGCATGACCAGGAGGGAAGGCGCAAGACAGATCCAAAACCGTCTACTCATATCCTCAAGCTCGGGGTTTCGTTCATCCTCAAGCGAAACGACTTTAGGTTCCAGCGCCATCCCGCAAATCCGGCAGGCCCCTGGTTTGGTCTCAAGCACCTCCGGGTCCATCGGGCAGATGTATTCGACCAATCCACCAGACGAAACAGGCATGGCGCGAGGAGTGCGCTGTTCAGAAGGAGTCAGGTAGTGGACCGGGTCGGTTCGAAACTTGGTGAGGCAACTCGTCGCACAGAAATAATAGGTCTTCCCTTGATACTCATAAGAGCCGGCTGCCGTGGCCGGCTGCACCTGCATCCCGCACACGGGATCGATAGCCACAGCCCCCATCACAACCGGGGCAGGCTGCATCATGGGTAGAGGTCTTCTTGTGATCGGCTTTGTGGAGCTGGTTGGCTGCGGCTGCAACGCCCGCTCCGGATCGGCCTTGAACCGTTCCAGACAGGACAGGCCGCAAAAGTAGTAGCGCTGGCCTTGATGGTCAAGACTTCCGGCTGCGGTAGCCGGATCGACCGTCATCCCGCAGATTGGATCGATCGCCATCTCTCCTCAGAAGGAATGTTGAGTTTAAAGTTCTGAGTTATAAGTTTCCGGACTCACCGTAACTCAACACTCAGAATTCAGCACTCAGAACTTTCGAGTTTACTTCTTTGCATCGGCATCCAGAATGCTCTGGATAATCAGCTTGAGATTCTCCGGATCGATATTATCCGCCTTGATATTCCCATCGATTAGCACGGTCGGAGTCTGCTGAACCTTGATGCGCTCGCCCCACTTGCGCCCCTCTTCGAATATCTTGGCCGGCTTCCCGCTGGCCATTCCTTCTTCAAACGCTTTCGGATCGAGTCCAACTTCCTTGATCAGGACTTCCCGTAGCGAGCGATCCAGCACTCCTGTGATCTTATCTGTATGGATGGTGCGAAAGAGGACGGCTTTCATTTCATTCCCCTTTCCCATCATCTTCGCTTGCTCATACATATCGAACGGGGTCGGCAGCTTCCCATGAATCACCGGGAATCCCACCATCGTGGCCTCAAGTTTGTTTCCGAACTCTTTCACCAGCAGTGCCAGGCCTTCCCCATCGAACCGGTGACAATGCGGGCAGTAGAAGTCGGCGAACTCGATCAACTTCACCTTGCCGGGCGTATGCGTGGACACCTCACTCTTCAGGACTTCGAACTTGCCCTTTAACTCGGGAGGTGCAGCCATGGCTGCGTCGCCCCATAGGACGACGACACTCCATACAACCGCACAGACCACCGAGGCCCATGGCGCACACTGTCTGTTCATCATATCGACTCCTTTATTGGATCAACGTTGAGCGCTCATTATATCGAATGTGCCGTAAACATACTCCTTACTCTTCGTGTTAGACTCTCGACATGTTGGCACGTACGCTGCTCTCTATAGTGGCCTTGCTGGTCACGCTCACAGGCTGTGCCTCGACGCAAGAGGCGGAGGACGGCTCGGACGCACAGACACTCACCTTCCTCCAAGTCAAGGCAGCACCGGACTCCTTTAAAGGTCAATCGGTGGTCTTCGGTGGCAAAGTGTTGACGGGTCGGCGACAGAAAGACGGCACGAGGATCGAGATCTTACAGTTGCCGCTCGATCGATCGATGCGTCCCGGATACGACTTAATCCAATCACAAGGCCGCTTCGTCGCCCTCCAGCGAGAATTCCTCGATCCCGTGACCCTCCCACCAGGGACCAGAGTCACCGTAACCGGCGAGGTTTCAGGCTCCATCACGCTGCCATTGGATGAAACGGACTATACCTATCCCGTCATCGACATCAAACGTGTGCAAGTTTGGGCCGGATCGGAAGATGTGGCCCCCCGTATCCGCCCCTATATGGGACCAGGCCCCTATTGGGGGCCTTACTGGAGTCCCTATTGGCGGCCTTGGCCGTATTGGTAAGCGAGAGGGGCGGGACTTGCGCGACGAGCCGAACCTCCGATTCTGCTTTCTGCAGCGGTGACATTTCTCGCAAGTCTCGCCCTTCCCACGTGTCTCGCTTGTTCACCGCTCCAACGTACCGACGATTCGCTCCACCCGATCGTCGCGCCCACCGAGGTTGAGATACTTGTGATATTGGGCCAGTGCTTTCGGCAGGTCTTTCCGATGCAACTCATAGAAGACACCCAAGTTGTAATGAGCTTCGGCATAGCCCGGTTTCAGCGCGACGGCTCGCTCGTAAGACCGCTCTGCCTCTTCAAGCTTGTTCAAACCGGTGTAGATCACACCCAGATTCATATGCGCTTCGGCATACTCCGGACGGTACCGCAAAACCTCGAGATATTCCCGCTCCGCCTCCACGGGCCGGCCTTGGCTCCGATGAATAAACGCGAGGTTATAGTGCGCGTCCACTAACGCGGGTTCCGCCGCGATGGCCTGTTTGTATGAATAGGCGGCTTCCACGAGATCGTTGTTCTTCTCCGCCATCCGCCCGGCAAGGTACCAGGCATCGGCATACTTGGGATCGAGCTTGAGCAGCCGGCCCACCGTCTCTCGCGCCTCGCGACTCTCTCCCTGCGCCTCATACAGCAATGCGAGATTGTACAGAGCGTCACGGTGGCTCGGATGGGCAGCCAACAAGGCTTGGTAGGTCTGGGTGGCCGCGGCGAAATTACCACGTCGCTCATACAGCTTGGCTAAGTCGAAATACGAATCGGCATGGCGTGGATCGATCTCAATCGCCCGCCTGAGAGCCTGCTCCGCTTCAGCCGATTTTCCTTGAATCAGATAGACCTCGGCCAGATCGTTCAAAGCATCGGGATAGGCCGGCTTCAGCTTGAGTGCGTGGGCGAAGGCATCGACAGCCTGAGCCGGTTGCTTTTCTTTGAAATAGATCACGCCGAGCAGATGGCGCGCTTCAGCTGATGAGGGATTCAACTCGATGGCTTTCCTGGCAGCCTCGATTGCCGCAGCAAGATCGCCTTTTCGCAGCAGCGCGGTGCTTCGCTCGTAGTGACGCTGCGCGGCATCCGGTTGCTCAGCCGCTGCCGGGACCAGGACAAGAGGAGAAACCACGGCCGAGCACAGGGTAAATAGCGCGATGGCACTATGTTGGAGGAGATGATTCATGGTCAGCCGACGCCTATCTTGTTCATTTGGTCTGTTCGGTCTGTCTGGTTTATCTCGTTTAATTGGTTTGTTTGGTTTGTCTTGTTTATTTGGTTGAACCAGACCAGCGCGTTGAACTAAACAAACCAGATGAACCAAACCAACCAGAGAAACCAGCTAGACCCGCATCAGTCCGGCAAACTATAGACGGCAGCAACCATGAAATCAACGACGCACGTACCCTCGGAATAACCGAGCGAGATTGGCGGGACGGGCGAGACACGCGAGAATTGATCTGGTTCATCTGGTCTATCTGGTTCAACCAAATAAACAAGAGAGACCAGCCGGTCTTCGCGCTTCACGCGCCACGGTCTGTGGCGCTGGCGGACTTCTTCAGTATCCTGCTATGGGCGAGGTCGGGTGGAAGGCGCTAAGACCTGCTTAAACACCGTGCGGAGGCCGAAGTAGGCAATGGAGTCTTTGAGGTTGGAGTATAGCCGCTTGAAGGTTCCCATGTCCGGGTTGGTGACGTATTCCATCGTTAAGGCAATCCGTTCTTCCCCTTCGCCAAGTGGAGTCACCGAATGCCAGAGCTTATCTCCGTTGAAGATGACGAGGTCCCCCGGTTGTGTGATCAGCTCCAGATGCCTAGGGGATTTCACAGGATCATCCTTAAACAACTCGCAGACCAGCTTGCATTGCGTAGACTTATCGACGAGCCCCATCAGAATGGTATAGCGAGCCCCCTTATAATAGGACGTGTCATAGTGAAACCCTATATGGTCCCCCGGCTCCGTATAATAGTAGAGCGCACAGGAATGGGGGTCGTTCTCAGGGCATAGACTAAGCTTGGCCTGTACCAGGCGGCTCAAGAATTCGATGAAGGCCCCGGATCGATACAGATCGAGAAATCGCGGGGCCTTCTCCATCACAGTGTAGTAGCTCACGCTCCCGCCTTTTTTGTGGCCGGGAATGTAGTTACGATTCAGCTCGCTCTTTACCCCTTGCGCCTGAGGAACGAGATGCTCTTCCACCAGAGACCGAGGGAGAAACTGTGGAACAAACAGGAACTCGTTCTGGTCCCAATACTCACGCGAGAGTCGATCGAAATCCAACCGCTTGACCGCTTCGTCGACCGCTTCAACCAAGGAACTGACCATTGACTGATTCATATACTCACCCATTTTTCAATCATCCAAGGCGCATTCTCGGACCCGCTCCCGTCTCATTCACTGTGGGGCATTGAACACTGGAGCCTTCACCACTTCCACATCGGCAGGTAATTTCAGTTCGAAGAGTGAGTCGCCGAGACCCATGTTGGATTGGGGCGACGAAAATTCAAAACTCGCGACATTGCCGCTGACTTCGTAGAGAGAGATCGTCCGAATGAAGTAGGTCTTGGGAAACACTTCTAGCACGATCCGTTGTAACGATCTCCCTGCCTCACCTTCACGCGACTTAGGCAGGAGGGTGAGTAACCGGATTCCTCCCACGCCACGCCCCTTCCCAGGCGTCGGCTCAATGTCAAACGATTCCTCCAGCTTGGCCGCCCCTTGCAAGAGCTCCAACGGGGCCTTGGAGGCCGCCATTTGCGTGAGCTTCCCTACCAACACTTGTTTGTGCTCCGGCACATACACTTTGACATCATCCCGATTGACATAGATGTCCTCGACTGAAGGGTCGAGATAATTCCACCGTAACCTGCCAGGCTTTTTGATATAGACCTTCCCCGAGGACGTGATGGGCCGCTCGAACCCCTCGATCGTGGTCTTCTGTGTAAAATCCGCCTGGAGATCTTTCATTTTCTCATACCGCGCCTGGAGCTGCTTGACCACCTCTCGCACCTCCTTCAACGCATTTTCATCGCTCTCTTCCCCAGCGGCAAGCGTCAGCAATGGGAATAGGCTCCATGCACAAACGAGCAGGCCTCCTATAAAACATGTCCACTTCAATTTCTTCATCATGCCAATAGCGAGGGGTGTGGAGGGTTTATTCAATTGCGCGCATCGAACGAGCACATTCTTATCGTGCGCGTTCTGCGAGCAAGAAGGGCGCCTGGCCGCTCCCCTCACACCTCCTCTGCTCCCACCGGCCCACGCCGCCCAACGACTTCTCTCCGCCCATCGCGACCAGCTGCGCCCACGAGGCCATCTGCCTCCATTTGCTCGATCATCCGAGCCGCCCGAGGATAACCCACCCGCAACCGGCGCTGAATCAGCGATGCAGAAGCTGAACCGGTAGACAGGACCAACTCTTTAGCCTGCTCGTATACTTCGCCCAGCGACTCTTCCTCTTTCGCCCCTTCCTGTTTCAGTGCGACCTGCAACTCCTGATTGTAGGCGGGGCTGGCTTGATCCTTGACGAACTCGACCACGCGGCGGACATCGTCATCCGACACAACCGACCCGTGCAGACGCATGACGCGTCCGGTCCCCGAAGCCAGATAGAGCATGTCCCCACGACCAAGGAGGGCCTCCGCACCGTTCGCATCCAGGATGGTGCGCGAATCGGTCTTCGACGACACTTGAAAGGCAATGCGGGCCGGGAAGTTCGCCTTAATCAAACCGGTCAGCACATCGACCGACGGACGCTGCGTCGCCAGCACGAGATGGATGCCTGATGCGCGAGCCATCTGCGCCAAGCGCGCAATCTTGTCTTCCACTTCCTTCGGGGCCACCATCATCAAGTCCGCTAATTCATCGATCATCACAACGATATAGGGCAAGGGCTCCGGCGGGGTCGGCGGCGGCAAGAACGATCCGGGGCTGCCATCCGGAAGCGCTGTCTCTCCGGCAGAGAGCCGCTCCTCTTCAGTCAGAAACTCAATGGGCAATTCTGGCTGGTCCACCTTGGCCGCTGATTCCGCCTCCAGCACACCCTGCGCCCCGGCGACCTTTCGATTATACGTGTCGATGTTTCGCACCCCTGCCTCAGCAAGCAATTTGTAGCGCCGCTCCATTTCAGCCACAACCCAACCGAGCCCCCGCGCCGCCGACTTGGGATCGGTGATGACAGGCCGTAACAGGTGAGGAATGCCGTCGTACGTTTGAAATTCGAGCATCTTAGGATCGATCAGGAGGAGCTTGACCTCATCGGGTCGGGCCGAAAACAGCAGGCTCAGGAGCATCGTATTGAGACTGACGCTTTTCCCGGCCCCTGTGGCGCCGGCAACCAGCAAGTGCGGCATCGTCTTCAGATCGGCGATCATGGGGGCTCCGAAAATGTCCTTCCCCAAGGCCAGGCTGAGCTTCGATCTAGCACGTGAAAATGCCTCGCTCGTCATCACTTCCTTCATTGATACCGTCTCGCGATAGAGGTTCGGCACTTCGATTCCTACCACCGATTTTCCCGGAATCGGCGCGACGATCCGGAGACTGATCGCCTTCAGCGCCAACGCCAGATCATCGGCGAGATTCACTATGCGCGCAACTTTGGTCCCCGGCGCCGGCTCGAACTCATACATCGTCACGACTGGTCCAGGACGAACTTCCGTCACCTTCCCTGCGATGCCAAAACTCAGCAGGGCGCGGGTCAGCACATCTGATTGCGCCTTGATTTCTTCTTCTGTGACACGTCCGAGGGGGCCTGAAGGTTCGCTCAAGAGCAGGGCCGGATCCGGCAAGATATAGTCCCCCGTCTTCGCTTGGACGGTCAAGACCTGTTGGTCCGACTCGGATTCAATCGACTCAGTCGGTTCGGGAATCGGTCGTCGTGATGGCTGAATGACCGGCCAATTCAATTCCGGTTCCGCGGCCGCCTCAGGCAGCGCCTCCTCAATCACCGCCCGGATGGCTACAGACGATTTTTGTTTGGCTTTCCGTGGAGACTCAGAATCGGATTCTTCCACCGGTCGTTCCGGGATCGACGCACGCACCTTACTGAACATCCAATTGCCCCATCCGGGAAGCCGCCGAGCGATCTCCGACAGAGAAATGGGCGCCGTGAAGAGGAGCGAGACCAGCAGTCCAGCTACGATCAGAATGTGGGCGCCGGTACTTGCAAAATAGGCGCGTAAACTCTCGGCCAACACTTGCCCGAAGAAGCCTCCCGCCATCCCTCGATAAATAAAGCCGCTAGAGACGGTCGGCACCGCCGTGATTTCGAGATGGAACAGGCCGCTGAGAAACAGCAATGCCGCCAGCGAGGCGCCGGCGTTCCGCAAACGGATCGACAGGGCGCTCTGAGTGAAACAACGGACACCCATGAGCCCAAGAAGAATGGGAAACAAGTAGGCGGCCCCGCCGATCGACCAGAATAAGGTAGACGCGAAGAACGCGCCGACCGTACCGATGAGGTTTCTGGTTGGAGGCGTCGCAGCTGTCCCTGCCTTGAGTTCCCCTGGGACAAAGGACACCATGCTGAGAAGCGTCAAGAGCGCCAACGCGATCAGAACGACTCCGATCACTTCTCGTTTGATGTGTGAGGGGGGGGAAGCGGCGCCGCGGGCCTCGCCCCGCTTGGCCGAAGTGGTGACAGCCATGATCGCGATGCTAGCACAGGGAATCGGTCATTTCAAACAAGAGTCGGCCTAACCAGCATTATTCATGAAGCATCTGCTGCAATCACAAATACCGGCTGTAACGGGCAGTCTCGCCGTTAAGCCCTCCGAGTGCCCGCCTCGCTTCGCGTCTGCACGCTTTCGCGACGAACCTTCATGAATAATGAGAGTTACGCGATCCACGGAATACACTTACACCTCGTCAACCGAGCGCAAGAGAGAGTCGGAGAAAGTCCTCAACCGACAACGTCTCTGCCCGGCGAGCCGGAGCAATATCTAATCGCTGCAATGTCTCGGCAACAGGATGAAGTTCATACCCTTCGTCTCGAAGAGAATTGACAAGCGTTTTTCTTCGATGCGCAAATGCCGCCTTCACGAGCGCGCGAAATGCGGCGTCTTCCTGCCGGCTGAGCCTGGTGCGCTCTTTCGTGCGCAGCAGCACCACCGCCGAGGCCACCTCCGGTCTGGGGCGGAAACACTGGGCTGAGACACGAAACAATTTGGTGATCTCGGCTGCGTACTGCGCCATCACGGAAAGAACGCCATAGTCGGACCCGCCGGGCTTTGCCACCAATCGATCGGCCACTTCGGCCTGTAGCATGAGCACCATCCGGGGAAACCGGCCCCGCTGGTCGAGTAATCTAAAGAGCAACGGGGTCGAAATGTAGTAGGGAAGATTGGCCACGACGACCGTACCCATCGGCAGACTCTCGACCGGATAGGCCAGCGCGTCATCACAAACCAGTTCCACATTCGGAAGCTCTGCCTGCCTCGTTTCGAGATAGGCATGGAGCCGTGAATCCACTTCGACCGCCGTCACACGACCGGCCGCGTGGGACAGCGCCTCTGTCAGGATGCCACGACCTGGACCAATTTCAAACACATGATCGTTGAGGCCCAGTTCCGCCAGCGCAACGATTTTGCGCACGATGTTAGGATCGATCAGAAAGTGTTGGCCGAGCCGTTTGTTCGGCGGAGGGAGTTCAGGGATCGACACCGGTCAATTCCCGCCGGAAGGACGAGGAGTTGCTTGTGCCAGTTGTTTCGCCAGATCGGCAAGCGGGGTCCGGAAATAGTCGATGAGATCAGTAAACTCTTCCACCAGATCGTTGGTAAAAGAGGGCCCCGGCTGCAGGGCGCCAAACGTCTGCCCTTCTTTCTGGCCCAGGGATTCGGTGATGAGCGCAATCGTCCTGGCTTTCCATTTTGCCACGCGTTCAGCTCCGGCAACGGTGTTGAGCGTCTCCATGGTCTCTTGAAAAATCTGATCCAATTCCTTCAACTGCTTCTGAAGCATGTTAACCGCCGCACCCGATTGATTGGTCATCAATATGCTCCTGTTTTTCTGGTCTATCTGGTTTGGCTGGTCTATCTGGTCTATTTGGTCTGTCTGGTTTGTTTGGTTTACTGAATCTCGAACAAGACAAACAAAATAAACAAAACAAACCGCGTCACCGACGCCGAGCGGCTAGCCTGGCGGCAAGCGTGATCGCCTCGACCAGGCTACCAGGGTCTGCGATGCCCTTCCCCACGATATCAAACGCCGTCCCGTGATCGACCGAGGTGCGAATAATCGGCAACCCCACCGTCAGGTTCACGCAGGTGCCGAATGCAACGAGCTTTAAGGGAATCAACCCCTGGTCGTGGTACAAGGCCACCACACCATCGTAGTCACCCCTCGCCGCCTTGCCAAACAGCGTATCGGCCGGCAAGGGATCGCTGGCACGAATACCCTGAATTTGCGCCGCACGAGAGGCCGGAAGAATAACCCGTGCCTCTTCATCCCCGAACAGTCCATGTTCTCCGGCATGAGGGTTCAATGCGGCGACACCGACTCTCGGTTTCTTGATTCCAAACAGGTCCCTCAACGCCAGATGGGCCAGTCTGATGGCTTTCTCTATTTTGGCCTGGGTGAGGAGTGCCGGCAAGTCTTTGATCGCGACGTGGGTCGTCACAAACATGATTCGGAGCGGTCCACCGATAATCATCATGCCGGATTCCTGCGTCTTGGTCAGGTCTGCCAGCAGTTCCGTATGGCCGGGGAAATGACAGCCGGCCATGTTGATCGCTTCTTTATTGATCGGTGCGGTAACGATACCGTCGATGCAGCCAAGCTGCGCAAGCTCCACGGCCTTCTTGATGAACAGCACAGACGCCGCCCCAGTCTCAGGCGCTGCCACCCCACGCGGGAATCGCCCAAGGGGATGATCGAGCGGGTCCAGCACAGCGAGTTGATTCGAGCGCGGAGGCATCGCCCCGTGACCCTCCACTCGAATCACGTTCATCTTGAGTTTTAGGCTCTTGACCGCCTGCTGCATCACCGGAAACGAGCCGATGACCAGCGGACGACAGAGTCGTCGCACCGTTGCCCTAGCCAAGGCCTTCGCAATCACTTCCGGACCGATCCCCGCCGGATCGCCCATCGTGATTCCTAATAGCGGACGCGTCGCCCGCTCGGGTTTGTTTGGTTTGTTTCGTTTATTTGGTTTGTCTGGTTGGGATTTCATTCTTGCTTTGCTCTCCGTTGAACCCTCTCGCCAACTAAATAAACCAGACAGACCAAACAAACCAGAAAGACCTTCTCTCCTGGTCACCAACCATATAAATACACCACATACCCTATATAAAGAAGAGCACTCCCGCTCAGCAGCCAGGGCCGCCAGAGACCGCCCCACACAGCCTGCACCAATAAGAAGGTGGCCGCCCCCACGGCAAGTACCATAGTGATCAATGCCGTCGGTGCCAGCGTCCAGTCCGTGCCCAGGAGCCCGATCGAGACAGGAATTGTACCCTGAAAGACGATCGCGCCGGTGACATTCCCTACCGCCAAGCGATCTTTCTTTCGGTAGAGCCAGAGAAAACTGTTCGACATCTCGGGCAACTCGGTCGCCAGGGGCGCGACGAGGAGGGCCAGGATTAATGGAGAAATCGACAAGACTCCCGCAATCGTTTCTGCGGCGAGCACGAAGAGATGCGCGCCGAACGCGAGCCCAGCTAAACCAAGGGCTCCTTGAAGACCGATAAGTCCAAACGACGGGATTGCCGACTTTCTGGCAAAGAGCAGTGGCTCAAGCCCACCCGCACCCCCCTCCTCACCCGACTCACTGAACTTCAGCTTTACGTAATAGAGATAGAGGCTTATCAACCCGACGGCGGCTATGGCGTGCAGCGATCGAGACGGGATAAAAGCACAGGCCAGCGCGACGCAATAAGCCACCACAAAAAAGGAGAGATCGCCCTTCACATCGTGATAGTTCAATTGAAAGACGGCGGTTCGCTTCCCCAGTCTGGCGTAGACAACCAGCAAGATGGCTAAAATGGGGATTACCAACGTGCTCAGCATGAAGGGAGCGCCGAGGATCGCGCCCAACCCCACCTCCGCTTCGGCACGGCTGGCCCCGAAGAAAATGGCAATGATGGGGATCGACGTTTCAGGAAGTGTGGTGCCAATGGCTGCCAACACACCGCCGACCGCACCTTCGGACAGATTGAACCGCTTGCCCAACCACTCAATGGCGTTCGTAAATAGCGTGCAGGCTCCCAACGTCACCACGACGGATACGAGGAACAGGAGGCTGTAGAGTAGGACCGTCATCACCGGCCCGTCGGCCGAGCCACCCGCTGTTTGGCATAGGCAAGGGCCGCGTCTTCAAGCACCTCCTTCACGGGACGGCCCGTTCGTTCGGCTATCCGCTTGCAATCGAGATATTCCGGAGCCGCTTTGCTCGTCGTCTCGTTCACATCGGCGATCTTCATTCGAACAACTCCCCCGCGCACCTTCACCGAGATAAACCGCCGAGGGAGGATCTGTCGCATCACCTCACGAATCCGGACTCCCAATGTCGTCGTTTCCTTAAATAAGACGTCAAGGATCTGATCCAGCTGCGCCGGAGCTACAAGACAGGTCAGGACGATGCCGGGTCGTCCACGTTTCATGATGACCGGTGCGAGCGTCACATCGAGCGCCCCACGAGAAAATAACTGTTCAATCACATACTCATACGTTTGCGGGTTCACATCATCGAGGTTGGTTTCAACCTGCAACACGGTATCCCGTTCGCGCGCTCCTCGGGATGACGGCCGTACGAGAAACACGCGCAAGGCATTCGGCCAGCCTGCGGGATCAGCATCGCCCGCTCCATAGCCGATGGCTGTCGGCGTCATCACCGGCATGGAACCAAACTCCGATGTCAGCGTGCGCAATAGCGCCATGCCGGTAGGCGTGGTGAGCTCACGGGGAGGGCCTGCACTGTATATCGGAATCCCTTTCGCCAGAATGGCGACCGCCGGGCCAGGCACCGGCAGGATGCCGTGAGCCGATTGCAGCGTCCCCGCTCCTACATTGACGGGGGAGGCCGTCACTCGCGTCACGCCCAACAGTTCACAGCCAATCAGGCCGCCGACGATATCGACAAACGAATCCAGAACCCCCACTTCATGGAAATGGACGTGATCCTTGGCCACGCGATGGGCATGCCCTTCCGCTTCGGCCAATCGATCGAACACCGATCGGCTTTGCTGCTTGATCTTGTCGGGGAGTCGACTCGCAGAGAGGATAGCGTGGATCCGATGAAGCGAGAGTGGCTTGCGCAATCCTGTCGTGATCACGACGTCCACTTTCGTAGCATGGATCGCCCCTCGATGCACCCGCCGCTTCCGTAGCGTGAATCCTGAGAGTCGGAGTCGCTTCAGCCCGCTCACCAAGTCTGGAAACGAGGCTCCCGCATCCACGAGCGCGCCGAGAATCATGTCGCCGCTGATGCCGGAATAACAATCAAAATGGAGATGCGCGCCCATGTGCGTCCTTTCTCTGGGCGGTTTCAAGTTCCAAGTGCAACGGGTGAATAATGGCGCAAGTGCGCATAGACTTCCAGGGGCGTGGCAAAGTCGAGACATTTCCTCGGGCGCGTGTTCAGACGATGGGCAATGGCGTTCAGCTCGCGCTGCGTGTAGCCCGACAGATCCGTGCCCTTGGGCAGGTACTGGCGCAGCAGCCCATTCGTGTTTTCATTCGTGCCGCGTTGCCACGGGCTGTACGGATCGGCAAAGAAGATCTGGAGCGCGAGCCGCTGGGCCAACTGCTCGTGCTCGGCCATCTCTTTCCCTCGGTCGTAGGTCAAGGTCTTCCGCAGCAGGGCGGGCACGTGCCGGAGTTTCTTGGTGAAGCCCTCGCGGGCACTCCGAGCATCCGTCCCCTCCATCCGTGCCAAGATGACCAAGCGCGTGGTCCGCTCCACCAAGGTGCCGACGGCCGAACCATTGCGAGCCCCCTTGATGAGGTCGCCTTCCCAGTGGCCGGGCACCGTGCGGGTGGCTACCTCGGCAGGGCGCTCGGCAATTGGCGTCATATGGGGGA